>JANWYO010000197.1 GCA_025055215.1 Gemmataceae bacterium | reverse complement strand
GGGGCGGGGGGGGGGGGGGGCCCCCCGGGGGGGGGCCCCGGGGGGGGCGGGGGGGGGCCCCACGGCCGTAACGCCTCGCAAAGCCCGCGGACGAAAGCCTCGTCGGCGTCGCTCTCCGCCCCGCGCAGCTGGTGGTTGAGGTGCGCTACCACCAGCGGTGGCTCGGCCCCCAGCTCCAAGACGGCCCGGACCAGGGCAACGCTGTCGGCGCCCCCGGAAACCGCCAGCACCAGCCCCGCGGCCGGCCGGCCGCGGCCGCGAAAGAACTCGCCGACTTTTCCCACCAGTGGCACAGGCTGCCTAATACCCACCGTACCGCACGAGTCCAACCACCGGAGAAGCCTTTCCGTGGACCGCCCGTTGCCCCCCGATCGTTGGGAACGCCTGGTGCTCTTCCTCGTTGACTGGCGGACCCGCTGGGTCGCGTCGTGGTGCGTCACCTTGGCGGGGGCCGGTCTGGCGCTTTATCTCGCCTGGACCCGCTTCGATGTCGTCGGCCGCGGCGATCTTTCGGGATTGCGCCGCGATGGCAACGAGGGCCACACCTTCATTGACTTCGGTGGCCAGTGGGTCATGGGCCGCATGATCGTGGAGGGGCGGGGCCGCCAGCTCTACGATCGGCGGGCCCAGCACGAAGTGCTGATCCGCGCCTATCCTCGCACCGACGAAGCCCCTGCGGCGGCGGTCCTCGCCTCGTGCCTGCTGTCGCTAGGCCCCTTCGCCTGGGACCCACCCGAACGCTTCGTCGATCTTCTGAAGGAAGCGGCCGCCCATCGCTCTGACGCCGATCGCCTTTTGGGCTGGTTCATGACCGCCGACCCCGAGGGCCACGTCGGCGGCCCGCTCTATCCGCCCATCCATGCCGTGGTTTACGCGCCGCTGGGACTCCTCCGACCGCAAGTCGGCTACCGCGCCCTGCAAATCCTCGGCGTCCTGTTGGCCTTCGTGGCGGGGCTTGGGATTCGGCAGCTGGCCGCCGGCCGTATCTGGTGGCCCGTGGCTACGCTCCTGGTTCTGGTCTATCCCGGCTTCAACAGCAGCCTTGACTTGGGGCAAAACGCCGCCCTGACGCTGACCATCCTCGTCTGGGGCTGGGTGCTCATCAGCCGCCAACGCCCCGGCTGGGGCGGGGCGGTCTGGGGCCTGCTGGCGTTCAAGCCTGTCTGGGCCGCCGCGTTCTTCCTGGTACCCTTGCTGACGCGGCGCTGGCGTGCCTGCCTGACCATGTCAGCCGTTGCCGCCGGACTGGCCTTGGCCACCGTCCCGGTGGTCGGCTGGGAGTCGTGGCGAAACTGGTTGGCGGTCGGCCAGACCGCCGCCCGCCTGTACAATGTCGACGAAAACTGGGTCTTCCTCAGCCGCGATCTCCTCGGCATCCCCCGCCGCTTCCTGCTCGATTTCACCCGTCCGATCCAGGAGCGCGACCGCCTCGATGCCGCCGTGATCGGCTGGGGCCTGTTGTCCGTCACCTTCGCCCTGACGTCCGCCGTGCCGCTGCTCCGCCCATCCCAAGCCCAGGCCGTCGATGGGCCAATCGCCGCCTTCCTCCTCCTGGGGGCGTGGCTTTGCTGCTTCCACTTCATGTACTACGACGTCCTGCTCACGGCCCTGCCCCTCAGCCTGCTGTTCACCCGGCCCAGAGACTACCTCGAGCCCCGGCTCCTGGCGATCATCCCCGTCGACGGCACCACCCTCGAACCGACGCTACGGGAATTCTACCGGCCTCGGCTCTTGACCGACCTGCCGCTGCCACTGCCGTGGCTGGCGGCAGAGGACCGCCACCTCTGGACCATCAATCGCTTCGCCCCCACCGTGTTGCTCGTCCTCCTGGTCATTGAGCATGTTTTCCCTCTCCTGCACGCCAGCGCCACCCTCGGCCATCGCTTCGCCACCATCCGGTTGGATACCGAAATCCAAGGGCAGCCGTGGCACACCTACGTGCTGATGGTGCTTTGGCTATACTGCGGTATTCGCTGGTGGCAGTCACCGACCTCCCTGAGCGACACGGCCGACGTCGAACTCCTACAGACCTCGCAGCTGATCGAGCTGCGCTCCGATGTCGCCTGCCCGCATCAAGCTCTCGCCGACCAGGATGGCACGGACCCCGGCAGCCTGTAGGCGAAGCACGTCGTCACGGGTGCGGATGCCGCTCTCGCTGACGACGGTGACGCTCGGCGGAACCCGCGGCAGCAGTTCCAGCGTATGTTCCAGGCGGGTCGTGAAGGTGCGCAGGTCGCGGTTGTTGATGCCGATGATGCGGGCACCGCTGTCGAGCACCCACGACAAGTGGACGGAGTCGTGCAGCTCCACCAACGCTTCCAGCCCCAAGTCCCACGTCTGGCGCAATAGCGACCGGAGCAAGCCCGCATCCAACGCTTCGGCGATCAGCAGGATCGCGTCGGCACCGGCCACACGCGCCTCCATTAGCTGGTACGGGTCGATGATGAATTCCTTCCGCAGGACCGGGAGCGAAACCTCCCGCCGGACGGCGACCAGATGCTCCAGGGAACCCTGAAAAAACGCCTCGTCGGTCAAGACGCTGATGGCCGACGCTCCGTGCCGCTCATAGGTTTGGGCGATGGCCACCGGATCGAAGTCGGAGCGGATCACCCCAGCGGACGGCGACGCTCTCTTGACTTCGGCAATGACGTGGATCGGCCCCGGCGCGCTGATGGCAGCCCGAAAATCGCGTCTTGCGGGTGCCTCGGCCAACCGGCGCCGCAACTCCCGTTCTGAAACCCGGGCCTTGGCTTCGGCAACCTCCCGGCGTTTGTGCTCCAGAATCCGGCTCAGGACGTCGGTCATGCGGCAAGGCCTCGGGCGGCTGGTCCGGGCAACGGCTCGGCTGTAGGATACAGCCGGCTTCCAGGGTTGGACAGATCGTAGGGAGCGCCGGTCCGTGGCCTCGGAGATCATCGCCTGGTTGACGGTGGCGGCGCTCGCTGCCGCCACCGTCCTCTTTTGCCGCTGGCTCGACCCCCGCCCGCTCCTTCCCCCGCAGCGCGTGCGGGCTGTCCCCTGGTCAGGGCCCGAAGCGCTCCTCGCCGTCGTGATTGTCCTCCTTGTCCCCGGGTTGGTCCGCGGCGCCATTGGCCTTCCGGGCCACAGCGAGGGAGAGCTTTGGGGCGTTGTCCTGGCCGCGCCCGTGCAGGCGGCGTTGGTCCTCTTCTGCCTCTACCGGCTCAGTGGGACGCGACCCTATCAACTTGGCGTGACGTGTCGTCGCTTCCTCCCCAATGCCCGGCTCGGCTGCCTCGCCTGGTTGCTCGTGACTCCGTCGGTGCTCGTGCTGCACGGGCTAGTCAGCTACGTCCATGCCGAGTTGTTCCCGGGTGAACCTGAGGTCCATCCGCTGGAGCGTTACGCCCGAGCAGGCCTGACTCCTGCGGAGTGGGGATTACTGGCGGTGACGGCCCTGGCGGCGGCGCCGGCATTGGAAGAACTCCTCTTTCGAGGTGTCCTTCAGCCCTGGTTCATTTGCCGTTCCCAGGGCGGCGTCGCCGCCTTGATCGGTTCCGCGGTGTTCGCCTTGCTGAGTCGGCCCCGGCTGGAGGAAGCGCTCCGGCGACAGGACATTTCGGCCATCATCATAGAGTTGTTGCCGTTGGCTTTCGTCCTCGCCCTTGTGCCGCTGTATGCCTTGGCCCCGCTGCTGGTGCGCCGCTGGCTGCCGCGGGCCGAAGTGGCCCGTGGCCTGTTGGGCACCGCCCTCCTCTTCGCCGTGTCGCACGCTTTCGTCTGGCCGACCCCGGTGCCGCTGTTTGTGCTCGGCCTGGCGTTAGGCTGGCTCGCCTGGCGGACGCAAAGCCTCGTGGCGCCGTTCGTCCTGCACAGCCTCTTCAATGCAGTGGCCACCTTGGCGCTGGTGTTGACTCACGCCGGCGAGCCGACGAAGGGCAACGAAGCCACGACCGCCGCGCGAGTTCCCCCGGGCGTCACGACCTCGACGGCCGTCCCGGGTTCTTGACACCCCCGCCGCAAGTATGCCAGGGCAATGGTCACGCCCAACGCGGGCGAGCGAACGGCCGACATGACCGTGCCCACCTCTTCGGAGCCGCGACGCACCATCGCGCCGGCTAGGACTGGGGCGTCGTCGGCGAAGCGCAAACCCAGCAGCTGTCGATTGACGTGGCCCCGGTCGCGGGCCATGACGATCGGCTCTTGGCCCAGGTAACAGCCTTTGGTGGGGCAGATCGCACTCGATCCGCGGCCCACCTCCACGACAAAGCGATCCGCGTCGATCTCTTCGCCATCGACCGGGGTGCCGGCTTCGATCCGCAACATGCGGTACGTCTCCAGGCTGGCGGGCGCCGCCCCCGCGGCGAGGAGCCGATCCCGCACCCCCGGGATCTGGCTCCGCGGCAAGACCATGTCAAAACCCGGCAGGCCGAGCGGCTCGTGCCGCCGGACCTGCCCACCAGCCTCCCCGGGCATGATGTCGCGCAGCGTCGGAGCTTTGGGGCCAGCCAGATGGAGCACACCGAATTCATCCGTGCGGTCGATCAGCTCCACTTGCTCACTGATCCGGTAATGGTCGAGGTGACGGTAAAGCGTGTCGTTCCGGCCTGGTGCGACATCGACCCAAAATTGATCCGGGCTGCTGCGGTAGACGAGGGTATAGGCGATCACCCGGGCCTTGGCATTGCAGAAAAACGCCTCGCAGGCGCTGCCGATCGGGAGGTTTTTGATGTCGTTCGTGCAGAGGTTGTGCAGGAAGGCCGCGGCATCCGGACCGACCACCTCGATCTGACCGCGGCCGGTGAGATCGAACAGGGCCGCGTGTCGCCGGGCGTGCTCGTATTCGCTCACGACGCTGGAAGGTTGCGTTACCATCGTGCCACAAGCCAGCGAAAGATGAGATACCAGAATCCGGTCAGCACCAGGCTCCCCAGGCCGACAGGCATGAGAAAATCGAGCCAGAACGGCAGCGTCCCTTTCAGTCGAATGCGGCGCGGCGGCGCGGCGGGCGGCGGGCTGACGGCGCCGAGATGGGCGCCGACGATCACCTCCCACAGCTGCTCCGGCTCGGCGTCCACCTCCTGAAGCGTCGCCACGGCCCGCTGATACGCGGCATCGCCCGCCTGGTCGATGGCGGCCACCGGGGCCTGACCGGCCCAGGGAAGCAGGGCCTCGCGGACGGCGGCGGCCGAGGCCGGCCGCCGCGCCGGCTTTTTCGCCATCAGCCATTGCACCAGCCGCACAAACTCGATCGGCACCGTCGGATTCAGCTCGGTGATCGGCGTCGGCTCCTCGGTCAGGTGCCGCCGAATCTTCTGCAACGACGTTCCCCCCGGGAACGGGGGCTGACCCGTTAGCGCATAGTACAGCGTGCAACCCAGCGAATACACGTCGCAGCGCGGATCCACGGCAGCCGAGTTTTCCGCTTGCTCCGGGGCGACGTAGTCCATCGTGCCCACGATGTATCGATGGCCCCCCACGATCGACCGGTCGCTGATTTCTTCGTTGTCCATCAATGCCAGGCCCAGGTCGAGGATCTTGGCGTGGTCGTTGGGGGTAATCATGATGTTGGAGGGTTTCAGGTCGCGATGGATCAACCCCTGCTGGTGCGCATGCTCCAACCCGGAAGCCACCTCGACAAATAAGCGGGCGGCCCGCGGCACGCTGAGTGGACCCTGGTCGCGGACCAGGCGATGGAGCGTCTGACCAGGGATGAATTCCATCGCGATGTAGTAAACGCCGAGGTGCTGGCCGACCTCGTAGGTTTGCGTCAGGTGGGGGTGAGCGACGCGCTGGCACATTTCCATCTCGCGCAGGAAGCGGGCCCGGAGCCGCTCTTCGGTGCGGGCCCGCTTGGGCGGCAGGATTTTCAAGGCCAGGAGCTGCTGGTTGCGGCTGTCGCGCGCCAGGTACACAGAACCCATGCCCCCCTTGCCGATCGGTGCCAGGATGTGGTACGGCCCCAGCACCAGGCCGATGACGGCACCTTTGAGGAGTTTGTTGGCCTGGAACCGCGACAACTTGCCGATCGCCACCAAGTAATCGGCGAACAGCTGGGGTGTCGCCAATCGGTCAGGTGGCGCGCTTTGCACCACGGCCCTCAAGGCGTCACGATCAAGCAAGCCGCTGCGGAGGATGGCCTGCGCGAACGTGGCGGACGGGTGCGTGCTCGATTCGATCCCCTGTCCCATCGGGGGCCTGTTGATCTGAGTGTGGGTGTGCGGCTGCGCCTGAATGCGTGATTCTAAGTCAACAGCAACGCACTGTCCAGATTGCAGGAAAGGTCAACCCTGGCGCGAAGTCACAACAACGGCACTCGGCCGGCCGTCTCGCGGGGTGGTCGAAGGTGGGCCAGATAATCGTGCACCTGACGAGCCTGGGCGGCCGAACCGCAGCCCGTGGCGCAACCTCCCTTCTGGCAACTAGTACACCCGCCGCCCCCCTGACCGCAACCGGGCCGGCCGCAGCCGCTTTCCGACGCGGCCGCCAAGTCGTGGAGGGCCAACGAGACTCCCCAACGGGTTGACAGCGGTTCGACCAGACGCCTTGGATCGAACGGTTCCCACGATACATGGTACACCAGGGCGTGCGAGGCGTCGAAAGTGATGTCCACGTCGAGGAGGGCCAGTGGAAGGCCCGAGCGCCTGATGTGCTCCGTGGCATCGTCGAAGATGTGATTTCCCAGTTCCCGCCTGGCTTGAACAGTTCCTTCGTCTTCCAGCGTGATTAGCCGCAGGAGGTCGGCAGTGTCGGTTTTCGGCAACCACTGGGCATGGCGATCCGTGGCAAGCCCCAAGACGGTGCCGACCTCCAGCCCCCAGGCCGTGCGGACAATGACGCGATCGCCGCGGCCGTAAGAGTGGGCGGACGCAGCGCGGCAACGGCCGAGTCGGCCGGCCGCACCCAGGCTCACCAGGTATTCCACCGTGTTCATGGCGACCGAGGGACAGGTCGGGGCTTACTCCAGGCCGAAAAAACCACGCATGTACTTATCGTATTCTTCCTGGCCGAACTCCGTGCTCAGGTCGAGCCGCAGCTCGTTGATGACTTTGACGCTGTAGTCACGAAGCCAGAGGTTCCAGCAATCGGCGCAGATGGTCTGGTAGATGAGTTGGCCGAGGTCGTCTTTCATCGGCGGCGCCGGGAGCTGCCGGGCGCGGGAGCCGACGAAGCAGCCGGGCCGCTGGCAGCGGAAACCGCCGCTGCCCACGGCGGGATCGGCCTTTTTCGATTCGGGCACGGCGGCTCCCAGCTCCAGGAGCATGCGGGCCATCTCGCCGCGCGGCAGATGGTCGCCGCGGGCGTCGGCGATCTTCCACCCTTCTTGGAGGACGCGGATGGCCTCCTCTTTCTGGTTGAGCTGAATCAGGCAGCGGCCCAGCAGTTGGTAGACCTTGGAAAACTGTGGGCTCAACTCGAGGGTGCGGCGGAAAGATTGCACCGCCTCGTCCAGCTGGCCCGCTTCCATCAGGAGCTGGCCGAGCCGAAAATGCCCCAATTCATTGTCGGGGTCGTCTTGGGCCATCTTCCGGAACTGGGCGATTCGCTCGTCCAACGCGCTCATCGTTTGACGCCCCTCGTCTTAGGTCCGTTGATTTGTTCCGCTCCGGCACCGTGGGCCCGTGGCCCCTCACTTCGCCGGCACCTTGTACACGGTGAACGGGAACGACAATTCTGAGGTCTTCCGCGAGATCAAGTCGGTGGCCTTGAGCCTGATCGTATACTTGCCTGGACGATTGAGCGCCACAAAGAAGGCCATCGGCACGGCGCGGAAATTCTCGGGAATGTCTTGGTTGGCCGCGCCACGGAACGGCTCCGACAGGGTCGGTTTGCCGGTTTCCGCATCGACGATGGTCATTTCCACGGCGAGGTTCGGCTTTTTGTTGCTGTCCAGCCCGAAGCCGACCAGAGCAAAGTTGACCCAGACGATTTGCCCTGGCGCCCCGATCGGCGGCATGGAGAACCGCTCCGGGGTCTGGTCGGTGGAGAAGGCGCTGAGCTGCAACCGCACCAAGCCGAAGTCCGGCTTCAGTACCTCGAACGGTTGCTCCAGGGTCTGCGTGGCCTTGGCCACCCGATCCGTGACGGTGACGCGCAGCTTGAACTGCCCCGGGGGATGGTCGAGGCCCACGGTGACGTGGGCGAACGCCGGCACCGTCGTGCCCCCCAGGGAATTCAGGGCCTCGAGGTCCCGCGGATCTTGCTTGAACAGCACCTTGCCCGACTTGGCGTCGATGACCTCCATCCCCATGGTGTACAGGACGCGCCCCATCGGATCGACGCGGACGTTCTCCATGTCAAAGGCCACGAAGTAGGCGTCGCCGGGGAGGATTTTGTTGTCGGTACGGATCGGACCTTGCATGCCGTAGGTGGCGCGCACATTGGTCAGGCGCAGGCTCCCTGCCTGTTCCGGGGCCAGGCTCATCGCCGTGGCCAAGGCGAGAGTCATCCACATGGATCAAACGTCCTTTCCTGAGTACAGAGGGGAGAAACCGTCACGGCGACCCTATTTTGCCCGGCGGGCCGACGTTCTGCCAGAGCGTTTTGTGCAGCAACGCTGACCGCCGCGAGGCCATTGTATGACCCAAAGGCCCGGCCGAACGCCCCTTGGGCGGTACCGAGGGCCGGTTGACCAAGGCCGCCCGAGGGTCCGGGAATCCCTCTGGACCGGCATCGGCCGACCGGGTAGGCTGCGAAAAACCACCATAACCGGGAGGCGCCCATGGCGACGTGGGGTGAATTTCTGGCCGAGTTTCAGGTGATGCAGATGAAGCCGGTCGGGATGGTCGTCAAGGTCGATGCGGTCATCGACTTGTGGGAAGAGCGGAATCGGCTGCGTGCCGAGGTGGAGAAGCTTCGCCGCGAATTGGCCGAGGAGCGCGAAGCCTGTGCCCGCGAGGTCGAAGACTTTGCCGAGGCCATCGAGCACGAATCGGAGGAAGCGGTGTTTGTGGCCAAGGCGTTGTGGGCGGCAGCCGAATTGATCCGCGACCGCGGTCAGCCGGAGACGTGGGCGGAGCCTCAGGCGCAGGAGCCGGCGACCGCGCCGGAGGGACCGCCGGGCGAGGCGTGACCCGCAGCGTGGGCGCGGGTCACGCCCCCCTTTCAACTACCAGCGGAGCAACAGCTCTCGCGAAAGCTGCCCCAAGCTCTCTTGGCTTACATGGGTGGCATCGCCGCACTCCGGGCACCGCGTCTCTCCCCATTCGGGCAGACTGGCCCACAAGTGGTCTTCCAGCGTCTCGCCATCGCCGACGGCTGACCAGGGATTGGCCAAGTCGAGTCCTTCGGCGGCGACATGAAATTGACACGGGCACCGACAACAGCGCAGTTCGACTTGCATGGCAGTCTCCGTGAGACGTTCTGGGACTTGGGGAACGCCCTGATCTGGTGCAACTCCCGTGCCGACATCAGCGATCGTTGGCACCTTCGACGACGCCAGATCATAACCGCTTGCCGGAGAAGCCAATCGAGAGAGGAGACTCTTGGCCGGCCCGTCGCCTGCGGAAAAAGCGAGGACCGATTCTTACACGAACCGTGAGAACTAATTGCAACCAGGGCCTGCCGACGGCCTCAGCCGCCGCGGCGGCCAGCCGGGAGGGTGGCGCCATGCCAGCGGGAAACGCGGCTCAGACGGCGGGATTGCAGCCGCTTCAGTTCATCGTGGCAGCCTCGACGGCTGGGGTCGGCCTGTTTGTCCTGTTGGCCTTGAAACTGGGGACCGGAGGGGCTGCGGATCAGCCGGCCGAGCCATCCCTGCTGACGCCCGGCGCCTTAGCCGTGGCCGCCGGCGCCTTAATCCTTCGTTCCGTCATCCGCGTTCGGCTTCAGGCAGCGGCCCAGGCTCGGCTCGCGTCGCTGCCGAAGGATGCCGAGGTTGAGGCCGTGTTATGGCTCCTGTACCGCAACCAGGTCCTTATCTCCACCGTGCTCTTGGAAGGCCCAGCTCTTCTTTTGACAACGGTCTTCATCCTGACCGGGGTGATCGCGAACATCATCGTGGCTCTCTTGCTGGTGGCCCTTATGAGTGTCCGCTTTCCAAGTGAGGCACAATTCCGCACTTGGCTGCACCAGTGCGGTTGGCAAGCTTGACCCGGACGAGCTAGCCGGTCTTGGTCTAAGGCCGACCCAGAGCCAGCCGAGGCCGACATTCGCTGGATCGAACTGGGCTGGCGCGCGGTCCCTGGCCGGCCAAGCGGGACAAGGCCGGTTCAGAGCGACGAGAAAAAGATAGCCTCCTCCTTCGTCTCCGATTTGTTGCTTCGCGCTCGCCGCTTGCTCGTTCTAAGCGGGGCGGAAAAGACTCGCTACGTGGTTGTGCCACAGGGGGTCGAAGCCACTCGCAGAAAGGCGAAACTTAGGTGGGCGTACGGCTTGGGTCAGCGCTGAGCGCTCCAACCGGTGGCTTTTCCTCGGCCGCCGCGGATTCCTCACGTCGCGCCCATGCATTCATTGGTTAAGTTCGCTCGGCATGCAGCGACCGCCAATCGCTGAATCGTGAGCGCTCGCTGCGTGCCCATCACGCGCCTCGCATCCTCGCGCAAGCGCAAACCGAATGATCCCTCTCCGCCACAACACCCTCGCCTCGCTGAAATTCCACGGACACCCACCTTGTGGCTTGACCGTGCCGTGGGGCTGTGCTAAGGATCAAAAAGGGGGTTTTCATCGTGTAACCTGGCGGAACGACAATGCTTCGCGCGATTCTGGCCATTCCGATGCTCGCGCCGTTGCTCCTGCCGCCGGGATACTGCATCTGCCACATCTTCGATCAGGAGCCGGATTCCTCCGCGCCTTTCGACCATCACGATCACCCCGATAAGCATGTGCCGGGCTGCCCGGCCCGCAAAGCGGCGATGCTTCCCGCTGAGCCGCCGGTTTATGACGTTGACGAAACTGGCCCAGTGTGCCTGGCGGCGCCGGAGCAGGGCGACCCGTCTGGGAGCGCTGACGAGCTGGCTCACGTCTGTCTTATACCGTTCTACGACCCGACATCTGCTTCCCTGTATCTGACACTGCGCGCCTTGCGGATTTGAGCGGCCGGTTTTTCGGTCGTGAAATCCTCCCTTTTTTCATCCGCGAGGTGCCTATGCGTCGCTTCCTTTCCATAGCGTTGCTGGTTGGGGTGCTCACGGTCATCGGCGGGGGAGCGTGGCTGGCCCGGGACGTTTGGCAGCGCTGGCTGGCACTCCCCACCGATTCTGGTGAGGCCGAGCACGAATGCTGCGCCGACTCAGAGCGGGTTGCTCTCAGCCCGGCGGCACGCAAAAACTTCCGCCTGATTGTCGCCCCGGTGACACCCGTGACGTCATACCGTCAGACGATCCGCGTCCCGGGACAGGTGGTTGACCGGCCCGGGATGTCGGACCGACTGATCGCGGCCCCGGTGGCGGGGCTGATCCAGCAGATCGACGTCGTCCCGGGGGACCTGGTTCGCCCCGGTGCCCGGTTGTGCACCATTCGCCTCGTCAGCGAGTCGATTCATACGGCCCAGGCCAATCTATATCGCAACGTCTGCGACCTGCGCATCGCTCAGGAGGAGAAGGAACGCCTGGAGGAGCCTTACCGCCGAGGGGTGTTGCCGGCATCGCGGATGATCGAACTGACGAGCCAGATACGGCGCTTGACCGCCGCCGTCGAAGTCCACCGCTTCGAGCTGTTGAGCCGCGGGCTTTCCTCCCAACAGGTGCAGGAGATCGCCGCGGGGCGATTTCAGACGGAGATGGTGGTGCGCGTGCCCGCGGAGTTGGAGGCGGTGGCGGCGGTTGGCCCCGGCGGGGAGGCGGTGCCGCATCCGCTCGATGTGGAGGAATTGCGCGTCAGCCTGGGCGAACGCGTCGAGCAGGGACAGGTGCTCTGCCGCCTGGCCGATCATCGGACGCTATGGATTGAAGGCCGGGCCTTCGTCCACGAAGTGCCCCTGTTGCAAAAGGCCATGCGGCGGCGGGCGCCGGTGCGGGCCGTCTTCCGCGATCCTACCGCGGTCGCTCCGCTGGTCATCGACCAACTGACCATCCGCTCGGTGGCCAACGTGGTGGACGAAGATCACCAGTCGGTCGCTTTTTACGTCTCGCTGCCCAACTCCGTGGAGGACGAAGCCGACGACGAACGCGTCGTGCGGCGGCATCGCTTCCGCCCCGGCCAGCGCGTCATGCTCGACGTCGCCGTGGACCAACTGGCCGACAACGTCTTTGTCCTGCCACCGGGAGCGGTCGTTCGTGACGGAGCCGAGACTTATGTCTTTCGGCAGAATGGCGACCTGTTCGAGCGCCGGCCGGTCCACGTCGTTTACGAAGACCGCGAGCAGGTCGTCGTCGCCAATGACGGCAGCCTCGCACCTGGTTGGTTCGTCGTTCAGAACGGAGCCCCGGCTCTCAACCGGGTCTTGAAATATCAGCTGGCCGGCAACGGCCCGAGTTGCGACCACCACGATCATTAGGCCGTCGCGTCTCGGCACCATGCGGGCGGCGACACGGACCATCCTTCGTGGTGCCCACAACTTCCGCGAGCCGGCGTCCCCAGATTCACCATGCTTAACGCCCTGATTCACTTTTCGCTCCGCCATCGGCCGATCATCGTCGTCCTCAGTCTGGCGATCCTAGTGGGTGGCGGCTACGTCGCCGCCACCCTGCCGATCGACGTCTTCCCCGACCTCGATCGGCCTCGGGTCGTGGTGCAAACGGAGTGCCCGGGGCTGGCGGCCGAAGAAGTCGAAAGCCTGGTCACCTACCCGCTGGAGTCGGCGTTGCTAGGGGCGCCGGGGGTGCAGACCGTGCGGAGCCAGTCGGTAGCCGGGCTGTCGGCCGTGATAGTCGAGTTCGATTGGGGGACCGACATCCGACAAGCCCGGCTGATGGTGCAAGGCCGGTTGGAGTCGTTGCCTGACAAGCTGCCCGCGGGGATTCAACCGCAAATGATGCCGCTCAGTTCCATTCTGGGGCAAGTGATGCAGATCGGACTGACACGGCAGGCCGGGCCACGGGGAGGAACGCTGGCCTCCCTGGGGACCAGCGGCCTGGTGGCCGAGCTGACCTGGAGCGGCGAGCCTCCCGAGCCGTCGCTGGCCGTTTGGCAACCGACCGACCGCCACCAGCCCCACCGCTGGGAAGCGGTGGCAGGCTGGTCCTTGCGGCAACCACCTCGGCCGGTCCGAACCGGCTGGTCGGCCAGTGTGGAAGGGCCCGGTCAGCGCTACGACGTGGTCTTCCTGTCGCCAGCGCAGCAACGCCTCGACCTGCGGACGACTGCCGATTGGATCATCCGTCCGCAGCTGCTGAAGGTTCCCGGCGTGGCCCAAGTGGTGGTCATGGGCGGTGATCGCAAGCAATACCAGGTCCTCGTGGACCCGCACGCGCTGCTACAGCATGCCGTCTCGCTCCAGGATGTGAGCGAGGCCCTGCGGCGGAGTAACCTCAACGCCAGCGGCGGCTATGCCCTTCAGGACGACCGGGAAGTCCCCATCCGCATCCTGGGCCGGCTCGGCCCCGGAGCGGCACAGGTGCTCGGCGAATTGGAGCAGGTGCCGATCAAACCGCACCCCCGCCGGCCGATCCTCCTGTCGCAGGTGGCCCGGGTCGTCGAGGGGCCGCAGCTGAAGCGTGGCGACGCCAGCGTCAACGGCATGCCCGCCGTGGTCTTGACCGTCACTAAGCAGCCCCACGTCGATACCCGCGCTTTGACCGATCGGTTGCACGAGGCGTTGGCGGCCGTTGAAGCCTCGCTCCCGCCCGCCCTGATCATCCATAGCGACCTCTTTCAGATGAAGCGCTTTATTGACCGGGGGATTTACAACGTCGCCGAGGCGCTGGCGATCGGGGCCGCTTTGGTGCTGCTGATCCTTTTCCTGTTCCTTCTCAACTTCCGCACGACATTCATCTCACTGTCGGCGATTCCGCTGTCGCTGGCCATGACCATGCTTGTCTTCCGGGTGGTGAGCTGGCTGACCCACACGGAGTTGTCGATCAATGTCATGACGCTGGGCGGCATCGCCGTCGCCATGGGGGAGTTGGTGGACGACGCCATTGTCGATGTCGAGAACATTTTCCGTCGCCTCCGCGAGAACCTCCGCGCGGCAGCGCCGCGGCCGGTGCTGGCGGTGATCGAAGCCGCCAGCATCGAAGTCCGGGGTGCCATCGTCTTCGGCACAATGATGGTCATCCTCGTCTTCCTGCCGCTATTCGCGCTCTCCGGGATGGAAGGCCGACTCTTCACCCCCCTGGGGGTGGCATACATCACGTCGATCCTGGCGTCGCTGCTGGTGTCGCTGACGGTGACGCCGGTGTTGTCGTCGTACCTCTTGCCGCGGGCCAAGGCGACGCACCGAGCCGGCGACAGTCCGCTGCTGCGCTGGCTCAAAGCGGGAGCTGGCTACTTGGTGCGCTTCAGCCTGCGGCGGGCCGGCAGCATCCTCCTGGTGACCTGGCTGGGCGTCGGGCTGGCGGCCCTGGCCCTCAGCCTCTTGGGGGCCGACTTCCTTCCCCCGTTCGACGAAGGCAGCGTTCAGGTCAACCTGACACTGCCTCCCGGCTCGTCGTTGGAGGCCTCCAACCAGATCAGCGCCCTGGCCGACGCCAAATTCCGTCAAATGCAAGTCGGGCCAGGAAACCCCCAGGGCGAAATCCTGACTTTCGTCCGCCGGTCCGGGCGGGCCGAGCAGGACGAGCATGTCGATCCTGTCAGCAACACCGAGTACATCCTGAACATCAACCCCAACTGTGGTCGATCCCGCGACGAGGTCTTGCGAGCGATCCTGGAGGAACTGCGAGAGGAAATCCCGGGCGTGGACATCGAGGCTGAGCAACCGCTCGCTCATCTCATCAGCCACATGCTCTCGGGCGTGACCGCGCCGATCGCCGTCAAGGTGTTCGGAGACGATCTTGACGTGCTCCGCCGGATCGCCGAGCGGATTCGCGCAGTGCTGGGCCGCGTTCCGGGCATCACGCCGCCGGTGGTGGAAGCCCAACAAGCCATCGACGAACAACACATCCGTCTGCGGCCGGACCAGCTGGCCTTCTACGGCCTGGACCGGGCCACAGTGGCCGACTTTCTCTCCACGGCCCTACAAGGGGCCACCGTGGGCCAAGTGATCGAGGGCCAACGGCGGTTTGACCTCGTGGTCCGCCTCGACGATCCGTTTCGGACCGATTTGGATCAACTGCTCCGGCTGCGGCTGGAGTTGCCCGACGGTCGAGGCTCAGCCCCGCTCAGCGAGTTGGTGGAAGTTCGGGATGAGTATGGGCCCAACGTCGTACAGCGGGAAAACCTCCGCCGCCGCATCGTCGTCCGCTGCCATGTCCAGGGACGCGACCTGGCCAGTGTGGTGGCGGACATCCGCCGACGAATCGACGCCGACATCCGCCCCAACCTCCCCACCGGGTATTTCATCGAACTCGGGGGCCAGTTTGAAAGCCAGCAGCGGGCCACCTGGCTGATTGGTGGCCTAGGCGCCGCCGCCCTGCTGGCGATGTTCGGCGTGCTCTACCTCCTCTTCCCGTCGGCGCGGATCGTGCTCCAAATCCTCAATGCCCTGCCCACGGCCTTTATCGGCGCCGTGATCGCGCTGCTGCTCACTGGGCAAACGCTCACCGTCGCCAGCCTGGTGGGCTTCGTATCGCTGGGCGGGATTGCCGCTCGCAACGGCATCCTGTTGGTGACGCACTACATTCACCTGATGAAACACGAGGGCGAATCGTTCACCCCGGAGATGATCGTTCGCGGCAGCCTGGAGCGCCTGGCCCCGGTGCTGATGACCGCCCTGACGGCCGGCATCGGCTTGGTGCCGCTGGTGGTCGGCGGACACCAGCCGGGGCGGGAGATCCTCTATCCCGTGGCGACGGTAATTTTGGGCGGCTTGGTGACGTCCACCTTCTGCGAGTTTCTCGTGCATCCGGGGCTGTTTTGGCGCTTCAGCGGCGGCGATGGCGTCCGCCTGGCCGCCCAAGCGACGGAGGAATGACGCCGGCGGCCCCAGCGGGCACGCCGGGCGAATGTCGCCGGCGGCGGCGGGCGGCCGCCCGCCGCCTCAGCAGTCGCGGACCAGCGACAGCCACAACGCCTTGTAATACCGCAGCAATTCCTCGCCCGACGCCGCGTCCGGCGGTGTCTTGCCAATCTCGCACAAGGTGACGCGGTCGTAGCCCGTCTGCCGCAGCAGCCGAAACAACTCCCGATACGGATAAACGCCGAAGGCGTCCTTGTACAGCTCGTTGATGTGACAGGATCGGATCCACGGCCGCAGCATCTGGAATGCCTCGCTCACCGAGCCGTTGACCAAGTCGGTGGCATTCGAGTTCCAGGTGAGCCCGACGCTCGGATGGCCGCAGTGCTGCATGATGCTGCGGCAGTGAGCAGGCAGCGACGTGCCGGGACCATGCACTTCCAGCCAAATCTCCAGGTTGGCGTCCGCGGCGGCCTTGCCACACTCGGCCAGGGCCTTGCCGATCTGCTCCAGGGTTTTTTCGACGGGGACTTCCTTCGGCAAGGCATTGGGGCGCACCTTGACCCCACGGCCGCCGATGTCGGCCGTCAGCCCGACAAACGCTTTGCACGTCTCGATGTTTTTCCGTACCACCGCGGGATCGGGCGAATGAAACTCGCAAACCGTCCCGCAGCCCCAGACCTCAACGCCGGCATCGGCGAAGCGCTTCTTGACCTCGGCCCGCTCCGCCGGCCCCAGGCTCGGCTCGACGCCGTGCTTGTGCGTTGTCCGCAACTCAACCGCTGCCAAGCCGACCGAGCGGCAGACCTTGAGGATGGTGGGCAAGTCCCATTGGGCGGCGACGTTGTAGGTGACGATCCCCAGGCGGAACTTGATCGGCTCCGCGGGGGCCGCAGCCGGTGGGGCGGCGGAAGCGGCGATGGCGGCCGGCCCGGCCGCCACGCCGGCGGCCAAAGCCCCGCCAGCTTGCAGAAAATCACGGCGGGTTACGCTCTTCATGATGGCAAGTCTCCCTGTTGGACTCAGCGAAACGCCTGATCATCATGCCGCAACCACGCCGGAATGCAAGAGGGGGCGCTTCACGCCGGCTCAGGCTCCAGCAAGGCGAGAAAGGCGGCCGCCGCGTCGGCGCGTTGCCAGCCCGCCCACCACACCTCGAAGCGACGCCGCTCTTGGAGCAGGCAACGGCGGTGATGGCGGATCAGCCCAACCATGGCCGGCCGCCAGCGCCGCCATCCCCGCGGGTCCCGCCGCAGTTGCTGCGTCAGTTCCCTAAGCCGGCCGATGGCGACGTAGCTGTCATTGAGCCGACCCAGGATTTCCTGCATCGCCTCGACCTCGGCATAAAGCTGCTCGCGGAACGGAGGGGCAAAACAGCAGGCGAAGACCTCCATCGCGTAGCGCAGCTGCTTGCCGATGATGCGAACCTGGTGGAGCTGATCGAAATCCGTACGGTCTCCGTCGGCGGCCTGGATCAGCTGCGAGACCAGGTTGGTCAACATCGGCACCGCCAGGTCGCGGAGGGTGGCCGACCCATCTGCCGGCGGTTGCACGGCGGCCAGGACCGACTCAACCCATAAGCCGAAAGCCTCGGGACCCGCTGGGAAAGCCGATGGCAGCCGTTTTTCCGCCCGGAGTCGTTGGCCGTGGGCGTAGCCGGCGAGGCAGTCGAGGCCGGGGCGCAACCGGGGCTGGGCCTTGGCAGCGGGCGGCAGATTGATAAGGAAGACGTCCCAGTCCCGGGCTTGGCCGGCGGCCCGCCGCAAGGCGTTCAGCTGTTGGGCGAACGTGTCGCGCGCCGGCGCGGGGAAGCAGCCAGCAAAGATTTCCAGGGCCGCGGCGGCCCGCCGCGTGCCGACTCGCAGCTGATGGACGTATTCGGGGTCTTCGGCCGACGCCCGCAGGGCGAGGCCGAGATAGTGTCGCACGACGTCCAGGCGCGTGGCCAGCACCCTCCGCGCTGCCTCCGCGACCGGCGTCGTGGGGGTCAGCCCATCGATCCATTTGCCATCTGCCGAATGGGCCATCATCGAGCATCCCTCACCTGTTACAGCGATCATAACCGGCCAACAAGGACATGGGTATGGCTTTTGCTGGCCGTGGTCCGATGCCGCTGATGCGGGGCGTTTTATAAGAAATGACCCTGGCGACTCGCCGACGAAGCATCTTGGGGAGGGCCGAGCATGAGAACGCTGAACCGACGGGATTTCCTGGCCGCCACGGCCGCCGCCGTCGCGGGGAGTAAGGCGACCAGCCGCGCGGCGGAGGACAAGCGCGTTACCGTGGCGCAGCTGGAGCGAATCCTTGCCACTCCGGTGTTGAAGACAGATTTCCTCAAGCAGCCGGTGATCGTGGCGTCGGTGGAATTGCTGCGGCATGGCCGGAACTACCTCGTCCGCGTGCGTTCGACGGACGGGGTGGAGGCGATCACGGTGCCCAATCCGGCGCGGATGGCTCAGACGTATCCGATCTTTCTGAAGGACATCGTCCCCGTCTTCCTGAAGAAAGATGCTCGGCAGCTGGAGACGCTGCTATGGGACGTGTATCGGCACAACAGCAACTATAAGCTCCAAGGGATTGCCCTGTGGGCGGGGGTGGCGGCGATCGAGATGGCCCTGTTGGAGTTGATGTGCCAAACGGCGCGTCGACCGTTGGCGGACCTGTTCGGCGGTGCCCTCCGCCGGGACATCCCGGTCTATTACGCCAGCGGCAACCGCGGCAACCGTCCCGAGGCGGAGGTCGAATACCTCCAGAAGCTCGTGGCCGATTCCGGGGTGCGGGCCATCAAGTTTCGGCTTGGGGGCTGCATGAGCCGTAATCTCGATTCGCTCCCCGGCCGTACCGAGGCCCTGATTCCGCTGGTCCGCAAGACGTTCGGCGACGGCATGACCCTCTATGCCGACTCGAATAGCTCCTACGACACCCGCGAGGCCATCCGCATCGGCCGACTGATGGAAGAGCACGGCTACGGGTTCTACGAGGAACCTTGTGAATTCGACGACTTGTGGAGCACCAAAGAGGTGGCCGACGCCCTGACGATCCCCGTGGCTGGCGGCGAGCAGGAGTACAGCATGCACCGGTGGAAGTGGGTGATTGCCCACCGCGGGTTGGACATCGTCCAGCCCGACTTGCACTACGGCGGGGGCTTCATTCGGGCGACCCAGGTGGCCCGCATGGCCGCAGCGGCTGGCCTGCCCATCGTCCCGCACATGTCGGGCGTTGGGTTGGGCTACCTCGACGTTGCTCATTTCGCCTCGTTCACCCCGAACATTGGTCCCTTCATGGAATTCAAGGGGAACACAAACCTCCCCGTGTCCTCAGAGACCTCGTCGCTGAAGGTCGAGAACGGCAAGGTACGGTGCCCGACGGGCGTGGGCTTCGGCATCACGATCGATCCCGCCTTCGTCCGCAAGGCGGAGCGCGTCGAGGCGTGAAGCGATGCGACTGACTGCCACGCCGCCTTTGACTGGTGCCCAGTATTTGGCCGACGCCTTGCAGACGGCGGGCATCAGCCATGTGTTTTTCGTGCCGGTGGTGCTGACGCCGGCCTTGGCGGAGATGGACCGCCGCGGCGTCGTGGGAGTGATGACCCACGGTGAGAAAGCAGCGGCATACATGGCGGACGGCTACGCCCGGGCGAGCCGCCGCGTGGGCATCTGCATGGCGCAGGTGATTGGGGCGGCGAACCTGGCCGCCGGGCTGCGCGACGCCTACTTGGCAGGCTCACCGGTTGTGGCCCTGACGGGGGGACCGCTGCCGGAGTCCCGCCATCGGCGGGTTTATCAGGAGATCGACGACTTTCCGCTGTTTGTCCCGCTGACGAAGTTCAACGCCCGGGTCGATACCGTGGCGCGCCTGCCTGATCTGCTTCAGCAGGCCTTTCGGGTGGCGACGACGGGGCGTCCGGGTCCGGTCCACCTGGAAATCGCCGGGCACTTCGGCCAGGCGGCGGACGGTCCCGGTCGGCTTGATTGCCCCTTTGAACCGAGTTTTGCCGCCGTCCCGCCGCTGCGGACGGCGGCCGAGCCGGCCGCCATCGAGCAGGCCTTGCACTGGCTGCACAGGGCGGAGCGGCCGATTGCGGTCGTGGGCGGCGGCGTGGTCTGGTCGGGGGCCGAGGCGGAGGTGCTGGCACTGGCGGAAGCGCTCCAGCTGCCGGTAGCGACCTCGCTGAATGCCAAGGGGACGATCCCGGAGGACCATCCGCTATCGGTCGGGGTGCCCGGGAGCTACGCCCGGTCGTGCGCCAACCGCGCCGTGGCCGAGGCCGACCTGGTGTTTTTCATCGGCAGCGGCACCGGCAGCCAAGTGACGCACTGCTGGCGGCTTCCTCGACCGGGGACGCGGGTGATCCAGCTGGACATCGAGCCGGCGGAGCTGGGGCGGCATTATGCCAACGTGGTGTCGCTATGGGGAGACGCGCGGACGGTGCTGCGGCAGCTGCGGGCGGCGGCGTGGCCGCCGCCCGCCCGGCGGACCTGGCTGGGGCGGATCGCGCAGCTGGTAGCCGACTGGCGGGCCGATGCCCAACCCCTGCGCCTCTCCGACGCCGTACCGATCCGGCCGGAGCGCCTCTGCCGCGAGCTGCAAGAGGCCTTGCCGCCGGACGCCATCCTCGTGTCAGAGACCGGACACGCCGGTATCTGGACCGGCACGCAGGTCGAGCTGCACCACGCCCGTCAGCGCTACCTCCGGGCTGCCGGATCGCTCGGCTGGGGGCTGCCGGCAGCGCTCGGGGCCAAGTGCGCTTGCCCCGATCGACCGGTGATCTGCTTCAGCGGTGACGGCGGGTTTTATTACCACATCGCCGAACTGGAAACCGCCGTACGCTATGGCATTTCGGCCGTCATCGTCGTCAACAACAACCGCTCCTTGAACCAGGAAACTCGCATCTTCGCCCAGGCCTACGGCGGCCAGCAGACCTCGGGGTTCAAGATGTGGCAGTTCGAGGACGTCAACCTGGCGCGCGTGGCCGAGGCCTTCGGTTGCCACGCGGAGCGGGTGGAGCAGCCGGCGGAGATTCGGCCTGCGCTGGAACGGGCGCTGGCGAGCGGCCGACCCGCGGTGCTCGACGTGGTGACAGACATCCGCGCCTTACCACCTGACCCCTGGACGCCCGACATTTGAACCGACGAAGCCGCCGGTCACGCCCAAGACCGAGGGGCCAAGACCATGCCGACGCAACCTGCCGACATCGTGGCCGTGCTGGGGTTGGGCACCATGGGCCACGGCATCGCCCAGGTCTTTGCGGTGGCCGGGTATCGCGTCCATTGTTGGGACGAAGCCGCCGCCGCGCGCTGGTCCCTCCACGACCGCGTTAGCGGCAACCTTCAGGCTTTTGTCTCCGCGGGACTCCTGCCCGCGGAGGCGGTGGCGCCCGCATTGGAGCGCCTCGTGGTCTGTGCCGAGGAGTCGGCCGCGGTGGCCGAGGCGCGCTATGTCACGGAGGCGGTGCGTGAGGACTTGGCCACTAAGCAAGAGTTGTTTGCCCGGCTGGAGCGGCTGACTCGCGCCGATGCCGTTCTGGCGTCTAACTCGTCGTCGTTTCCGATCTCTCAGATCGCCGCCCAGATGCAGCGGCCGGACAATGCGCTCGTGGCTCACTGGTTCAACCCCCCGCATCTGGTGCCCTTGGTGGAGGTGGTGCCCGGACCACGGACGCGGGAATCGGCCGTGGGGGCGACCGTGTCGTTGTTGCGTTCGGTCGGCAAGCTGCCGATACGCTTACGGCAAGAGCTGCCGGGCTTTCTGGTCAATCGCGTCCAAGTGGCGATCCAGCGGGAAGTTTGGGACCTGCTGGAGCGCGGGGTGGCCTCGGCAGAGGAAATTGACACCGCCCTTCGGGCGAGCATTGGGTTTCGTCTCGCGGCGGTCGGTCCGCTCGAGGTGCATGACTTCGGCGGACTGGACATTCAGGCAGCGACCTACCGCAACCTGGTGCCACACATTCGGCGCGACACCGACTTGCCGACGGTGGTCGGCGCGTTGGTAGCCCAAGGGCATTTCGGCGTCAAGAGTGGCCGCGGATTCTACGACTATCCCGAGGATCGGGCCGAAGCCCGGCGACAGCGGCGAGATAGGTTGCTGTTGCAGCTGTACCGTTTATTGTACGCCGGCGAGGGGTGGGCCGACGCCCCGTAGGGCGTCGGCCGACCGCGGCGGGGCGACCGTTCTGACCGGGAGACGCGGCCCCCCAAAGCCTCGGCGAACCGCGGCGGGTCGGGGGATGTCGGCCGACTTGCCGTGGCCCGGGCCCTGTCCCCTGGCCGCGGCGGCCCAGGCCGCCGCGGCCAGCAACCCCTCATCGAGCATATTCCACGGCGCGGGTTTCGCGGACCACCGTCACCTTGATCTCCCCCGGGTAGCTCAAGCGCTGTTCGATGGCCCGGGCAATGTCGCGGCAGACCCGCACGGCGTCGCTGTCGGTCGTCTGCGCGGCATTGGCGATGACACGGACCTCTCGACCAGCCTGGATGGCATAGGCGTGCTCCACCCCCGGGAAGCTCGACGCCACCGTTTCGAGTTCCTCGAGGCGTTTGATGTACTTTTCCAACGTCTCCCGCCGCGCTCCGGGCCGGGCCGCGCTGATGGCGTCAGCCGCGGCGACCAACACGGTGTAAATGTGCCCGACTGTCACGTCGTCGTGATGCCCCGCGATGGCATGGAGCACGTCGCGGTTGGTTTCGCCGTAACGCTTGGCTAATTCGGCGCCGATCTTCGGGTGGCCCCCTTCCATTTCATGGTCGGCGGCCTTGCCGATGTCGTGCAACAGGCCGCATCGCCGCGCCAGGCTGCCGTTCAGTCCCAACTCATCGGCCATCATGCCGCATAGGTGCGCGACCTCCAGGCTGTGTTGCAGCACGTTCTGGCTGTAGCTGGTACGGAACCGCAGCCGGCCCAGCAGCTGTTGCAGCTTCTCGTGGACGGGGCCGATGTTGGCCTCCAGCACGGCCTGCCGCCCCAGCTCCAGGATGTGCCTCTCCATCTCCTCCTGGGTTTCCTTGACGACCTCTTCAATGCGGGACGGATGGATACGGCCATCCTGGATGAGCTTGGTCAACGCCAACCGGGCGACTTCCCTTCGGATATTGTCGAAAGCGCTGACGATGACCACACCGGGCGTGTCATCCACGATCACGTCCACACCGGTGCATTTCTCAAAGGTACGGATGTTCCGCCCCTCGCGGCCGATGATCCGGCCTTTCATGTCGTCGCTCGGGATGTCGACCGTGCTGACGGTGGTGTCGGCGGTATGTTCGGCGGCGTACCGCTGAATGGCCGAAGCCAGGATTTCCCGTGCCTTCACCTCGCTAGCCGAGCGGATGGCCTCTTCGTGGCGTTGGATGCGGGCCGCGACTTCATCGGAAAGCTCCTGCTCCAGCCGCTTGAACAGGAGTTTCTCCGCCTCGTCTCGGCTGAGGCCGCTGATTTCGTACAGCTTCTGGGTTTGCCGCTGCACCAGGGCCTCCAACTCCTGGTGGCGTTTCTCGAGCCATTCCTGGCGCTCCTTGAGCTTCTTCTGGGTGTGCTCCAGGGCGCGCTCCTTTTTGAGTTGGAGCTGGTGTTTCTGCTCCAGGTTGTCTTCCCGCTTCTCCAGTCGGCGCTCCTGCTCGCGCAGCTCGGCGCGGGCCTGCTCCATTTCCCGGTTGAATTCCTCGCGTTTTTGGAATTGCTCGTCCTTGGCGCGCAGCTCGGCCTCCTTGATGAGGTTGTCCGCTTCCTTGCGGGCCTGGGAAAGCAACTCGGCGACTTGGCTTTGGGCACTGGTGCGGCGCCAGTGGTCCTGGAGGCGGGCACCCCCATATCCTGCCAGGAACGCGACCAGAGCGGCCACGCAGAGCAAGATGACGCAGGTCAGCGTCTCCATCAGGCCACTCCTTTCCCCGACGCTCCCAGGGTGACGACCTCTGCCCCGAGGAAAGGCGGAGCTTCGACCCAGGTCGTAGACCTGAGACCAGACAATAAATGTGGGAGTTGCGATCGCGAGGAAGAGGGGCGGAGGAACCGAACCGATCCTTCTAGCAGCATTCAACGCTGGTTACGGACCGGCCCACAAGCGGAGGCGGGGCCGGCCCCGCCTCCGCCCGTGGGCGGCCGGGGACTCGGGGCGCGAGCGCTTAGCCCGGCTTTCGGCCGCGACCGCATCGGTCGCGACCCCGGGTATGCGCCAACAAATCGCCGCGCGGCAAAGAGCCTGCGTCCGGCCTCGCATCCCGGGGCCGGCTGGCCTCGTAACCCCATGTCGAAGAGGCTTCCCATCAGTCCCACCAACAGCACCAGCATGCCGACGAGCATAGCCAGGCTCATGGGACCCCCGTGGTTCGCGGTGAACGGTTCCGCCTGGTCTGATACGGACTGGAAACCAGGGCGGACCGGAGAGCGGCTCGCTCGCCGGTCCGCCGCCGACACGGGCCCGGTCCGCATCGCGGCGGAAGGTGTCGGTATCCGCCTCGCTTCCGGCTCGCCCCCACGAGTCGAACCCTGAAGCGACGGGCTTCGTTTATTAAAATCCCGTGAAAACCAGTGTCTCCGAAATTCGGAGCATCCCCCCGCGGGACGCCCCTCCGTGAAGAAGTCAGCCGCCAAGCGGCCGTCGGAGAATACGCTTATTATGAAGCGTTCGTGGGGTTTAGGTCAACCACAAAGGCTTCAACAATTTTTCCCGCGTCGCTCTGCCGGGACCTCAAGTCGGATAACTGCTTGCAGGACAGTGTGTTGCGTTCGACCCCGAAAGGGCCTCCGCCAATCGGACAAAAGTTGTTCCCTTCCACCGGAGGGAGGGCCGAGCGACCGCCCCAGGGGGAAGGAACGCCTTTGATACGCGGGTTGCGACCGTGCGCGAGGCCGAACCTCGAAAAATTGATCCGCTAGTCGGAACCTTTTGGATGGCCGCGCGTTGAAAGGTTGGATTGACGATTTACCCGACCCCGGGCCCATCAGCGGCCGGTCGGGGCGCAACGCAGTGGCTCTGAAATCGAGGATGGGCATGACGGCACGAAACGATAACGGGAGATTATTCCCCTTGGCATATGGGGCGCTTTGCGTGATGGCTTTGGCTTCGGGCGCGGAGGCAGCCCCGGAAAAGGGAGCCAAGGCTTCCCCGGCCACCCCGTCGCAGGCCGGCCTCCCGAACACCAAGGTCGATGCCGCCAGTCTAGCCCGCTGGATCGACGCGGAAATTCAAAAGGCTCTCGATGCAGAGAAGGTGCCTGCCTCTCCGCTGGCCGATGACGCCGAGTTTGTTCGTCGCGTCTCCCTCGACATCACCGGCATCGTCCCGACCGCCGACGAGGCCGCCGCTTTTATCGATGACCCAGACCCTGCCAAGCGGGCCAAACTCATCGACCGTCTCTTGGCAAGCCCGGCTTATGGCCGGCACATGGCCGACCTGTGGGTGGGCTGGCTGTTGCCGCGTACCTCGGAAACTCGCCTGGTGCGGCACGAGCCGATGGTCCGCTTCCTCGAAGAGAATTTCAACAAGAACAAGCCTTGGAACGAGTTCGTCACTGAGATCATCACGGCGTCCGGGCCTCAGGATGAGAACCCCGCGGTGACGTTTTTCCTCTTTAACGACACCGTGGACAAGGTCACCGACAACGTCGCCCGCCATTTCCTCGGCATTCAGCTGCAATGCGCCCAATGCCATAACCACCCGTTCACCGGCTGGCAACAGACCGAATACTGGGGGATGGCGGCCTTCTTCATGAAGGTGCAGCGGCAGGACAACCGGAACAAGGCCCTGAGAAATGGGGCAGTTCCGGGCGTGGCGGAAAACTTGAGCGGCCGAGCGGGGCGACGCAACAACCTGCCGGAGTCCGCCAAGATCGTACCGGCCAAGTTCCTTCAGGGGGAGGAGCCGAAACTCAACCCCAACGAGCCATTCCGCCCAGTGCTCGCGCGATGGTTGACCTCGCCGCAGAATCCGTTCTTTGCCCGTGCCATGGTGAATCGGCTGTGGCATCAGTTCTTCGGCCGCGGCTTGGTCAACCCCGTGGATGACATGCACGCCGAGAACCAACCGTCGCACCCGGCGTTGCTCGAGGGATTGGCGGAGCAGTTCGCGCGGGACTTCGACGTCAAGGACCTGATCCGTGCCATCTGCAACAGCCAGGCTTACCAGCGCACCAGCCGGCCCCTCCCGGAGAACGTGGACGACACTTCGCTTTTCAGCCACATGGCGATCAAGGCTCTCTCTCCCGAGCAGCTGTACGATTCGCTCGTCCGAGTAGTCGGCACGGCGACCGAGCAGCGCGGCAATCGCGTGCGGAGCAACACCACGGTCCGCGGCAACCAAAGCCCGCGGGAGGTCTTCGCCGCCTTCTTCCGCGTGGAGGAAACCGAGCCGACGGAGTACACGGCCGGTATTCCGCAGGCCTTGCGGCTGATGAACGCTCCGATGCTCAACAACACCGCGGCGGCGCTCGCCTCTCTGGTAAAGTCCGACGACCCCAACGCGGTCATCGAACGACTCTACCTGGCGACGGTCTCGCGTCGGCCGCGGGCCGAGGAACTGACCCGTCTGGCGGCCTACGTCCACAACGCAGGCAATCGGCAGCAAGCTTACGGCGACATTCTTTGGGCGCTGCTCAACTCCAGTGAGTTCGCCTTGAACCATTGAGCCAATCCCGGCCCCTGCCGCCGGCAGGGGCCGGTTAGAAAGAACGAGGAGCATCCATGCTGTCCCGACGTGAATTCTTCAAGCTCTCGTCCGCCGGCGTCACGGCGACGTGCATGTCTGGCTGGCTGAACATCCTGGCGGCTCGGGCCGCCGAGAGCGGCATCAAGCACAAGTCGTGCATCCTTCTGTGGATGGACGGCGGCCCCAGCCACAAAGACACGTTCGACCTTAAGCCCGAATCCAAGGGAGCCGGCGAGTTCAAGCCCATTCCGACGTCGGTCCCTGGGATTCAAATCAGCGAGCATTTCCCCAAGCTAGCGCGGTTGATGCACCACGGGGCGATCCTGCGGAGCATGAGCACCGGCGAAGGAGCGCACGGCCGGGCCCGCTATTACCTGCACACCGGCTACAAGGAAGGGCTGGGCGGCTTGGTGTACCCCAGCATCGGCTCCCTCGCCTCCCAAGAGATCGGCGACCCCAACCTGCCCGTGCCCAACTTCGTCTCCATCGGCAACCGCAGCTATGGGGCGGGTTTCCTCGGCGCCCGCCATCAACCTCTGGTCGTCAACGACCCGGCCCGAGGCGTCGAAAACCTGAAGGCATACGTTGATGGCCAACAGTTCAACAATCGCGTGGGCCTGCTCGAGGAGCTGGAGCAAGGGTTCCTGCGGTTGTACAATGCCCCGTCCGCACAGGACCACCTGACCACTTACCGCCGGGCGGTGCAGATGATGCAGTCGAGGGAGGCCAAGGCGTTTGACCTGTCGTTGGAGCCGGAATCGGCGCGGGCGGCATATGGCGGCTCGAAGTTCGGCGAAGGTTGCTTGATGGCTCGGCGATTGATCGAAGCCGGCGTCGCCTTCGTCGAAGTGACCCTCGGCGGCTGGGACACCCACACCAACAATTTCGACCGAGTCAAGCAGCTGTCGGCCCAGGTTGACCCGGCGCTGAGCGCCCTGATCACCGACTTGAAGGAGCGCGGCCTCCTCGACACCACCCTCGTGGTCTGGATGGGCGAATTCGGCCGGACACCGCACATCAATTCCCGCGGTGGCGACAAGCCGGGGCGCGACCATTACCCACGGGCGTGGAGCAGCGTGCTCTTTGGTGGCGGCATCAAGGGGGGGCAAGTCATTGGCCGAACTGACAAGGAGGGGGCCACGGTCGAAGAGCGTCCGATCTCGGCGATCGACTTCATGGCCACCATCTGTAAGGCCATCGGCATCGACTACACCAAAAAGTACACCGGTCCCGGGGGTCGCCCGCTCAGCATCGTGGATAAGGGCGCCCAGCCAGTCGCGGAGTTGTTCTGACCTCGACCAAGACGCGGGGCGTTGACAACCGCCCGCCGTCGGGCCATACCTGGGTCGAGACGGCGGGCGGTGTTTTTGCGCGCGGAGCTTCCCCATCTTGAAACTTGCGTACTACTCCAGGCCGAGAATCAGGCCAACACGCCCCGGCCGAACGGCCGGACCAGAGGGACCATCGTCGTGAAAATCCTGGTCCTCAACGCGGGCTCCAGCAGCCTCAAGTTCAGTGTGATCGACGCCGTGGGCGAAGCGGTGCTCGGCAGCGGGGTCGTCGATTGGGGCCTGAGTCCCGTGCAGCTGCGATGGCAGGCCGCCGGTCGGACGGAAACCAAGTCGATGCCCGGCCCGCTGACGTCGCATCGCGACGCGGTCGAATCGGTGCTCAGCCTCCTTCACGAAGAAGGGCCGGCGCTTGCAGACAGCGGCGCCATCGTCGCCGTGGGACATCGCGTGGTGCATGGAGGAGACGTATACACCACCAGCGTACGGATCGATGGTGCCGTCAAGCGGGCCATCGCGGCCTTGGCAGAGGTGGCACCGCTGCACAACCCGGCTAATCTGGCGGGGATTGAGGCCGCGGAGGCGGCGCTTCCGGGGGTGCCCATGGTGGCGGTTTTTGACACGGCCTTTCACGCCGGGATGCCGGCAGCGGCCCGGGTGTATCCCCTGCCGTACCGCTGGTACCAAGAGTGGGGGATCCGCCGATACGGTTTTCATGGCTTGAGCCATGCGTACTGCGCGGCCCGGGCGACGGCGATGCTGGCGGCGGCCGGCCGACCGGCCGGCCGCCTCGTCGTCGCCCACTTGGGAAACGGCTGCTCGCTGGCCGCCATCCGCGATGGCGTTAGCGTTGATACCACCATGGGCTTTTCCCCGCTGGAGGGCTTGGTAATGGGCACCCGCAGCGGCTCGGTCGATCCCGGCGTGCTGCTGCACCTCCTTCGCCGCAAGGGGATGACTCCCGAGCAACTCGACCACGCCTTGAACTACGAGTCGGGCCTTCTGGGCCTCTGCGGCTTGGCCGACATGCGGGCCGTCCGGGCCGCCGCCCAGGCCGGCCAGCCCCTCGCCCGCTTGGCTCTGGACGTGTACGTCCACCGACTCCGCCAGGGGATTTCGGCCATGACCGCTGCCCTCAGCGGCCTCGACGCCTTGATCTTCACCGCTGGAGTGGGCGAGAATTCCGCCGAGGTCCGGGCTGAGACGTGTGCTGGCCTGGCCTTCCTCGGGCTGCACCTCGATGCCGCCGCCAACCTCGCCTGCCGACCGGATGCCGACATCGCCACGGCCGACTCCCCGGCACGCATCCTGGTCATCGCCACCCGCGAAGACATGACCGTCGCTCGGGAGACTTGCCGCGTGCTCGGACTGCGGCCGTAAAGGTGTCAGCGCTCGCGTCCCAGGATATAGAAGACGTCGGCGTTGGTTCCCACCTGCGTCAGCTGATTCAAGCCGAATCGCTGGATGAGTTGAAGCACTTGGCGGGCGTGCTCGGCGTCGCTTCCGAGGTCGAGGACAACCCGATCATTCTCCACGAGAACGTGGTGCCCGTCCCGTTGCCCCACGGAAAGCGACTCCGGGCGGAAACGGCGTCGCACGACGTTCGCCTGACCCGGGGCAACGTGCTGGTTGTTGACAAGAAAACAGCTCGCGGCCCGAGCCGGCCGCCCTAGAGCCGGCACTGCCACGAAGCGGGGGTTTTGCAAGGTCCACAAGGCGGCGCGGGCCTCGCGTTCGTGTGGGCCGAAGTCGGCCAGGCAATTGGTGCCCAGCACCAGCTGCCAGGTCAACGCCGAGCGCGTTCCGGCGGCGGGGCCGCTTTCCGGTGTCAGGGGTGGCATGCTCAGCTGTCGCGACTGCACTTGCAGGAGCGTTGCCCGCGGATCGGTCAGGGCCGGCGATTTCTGCACCAGGCCGCTGAACGCCATCGGTCCGGGCACGGGACGAGCCTTCTCCTGGCTGGTGCTTAAGTACATCAAGGCGGGGAGCGGCTGCCCCACGTAGTACGCTTGGTTGAAGCCGTATTTCTGAAGAACCTCGAGGGCCTGCCGGGCCTCGGCGGCGTGGGCGCCGAAGCAGAACAACGGCTGACGGTCGTCGCGCACAAACCACTGCCCATGCAGCTGCTCCAGCCGAAGACTGGTGGGATCAAATTCCAGCGGCGGGTTGCTGGTCCGAAGCGGCGGCGGCACCTTGCCGTCCGCCAGCCAGTATTCGAGCACGGGCTGGGGCGAGCCGATGGCGCCGTAGTGCGTCAACCGAAGGGTCCGAATCAGGTTCAGGGCCTGCCGGGCATCGCTTTCCGTGCCGAAGTCCTTGATCACTTGTTGTCCCGCTCGCAGCTGCCAGCGATCCCCGTAGCGGCGCACCTCAACCGATAGAGGATCAAAACGAATGAGCGCCTCAGGCTTGGTCGCGGAAAATAACGAGCTTTGGCTCCCGGTAGCCGCTGCACTCAACGCCGGGGCCGGTTGACCCGGCCGGCCAGCGGCCTCGGGCCGCCGTCGGCCGAATTGGCCCGCAGCTTCCGTGACTTCCCACGCCAGGACAAGCGCCACGACGACAAGGCATCGCATCCGACCGATCCTTAGACAGGGCAGAGCAGGACATGGCCGCCGGCTTCAGATGGGCCAACGGCCGGCAGCGCCCCTCATCAGATCATCGGCCATCGGAAAGCCGAACTTGAGGAAAAGTTGTGTCCTTGACGCCCAGTTGGGGTTGCGTCAGCGCCGCGGAAGGATGAAGCATGCTCGCTGGCCGACGCGCAACCGCCGCCCGCCCATGCTGGGCGGGCGGCGGTGACGCCACCCCGCGCAGCTATTCGCCACGCGCCGAGGCGACAGCGCCAGGCGCTTGAGCATCTACATACAGTTGGCGACGGATCAGGCGACGTGGTTCAAAAAAACGGCGGGGCAGGACCTCATGTAACCGGCAAAGCCGGTCCCCGAACCGGGAGCGAGCGCCCAGCGGCACGCGGAGAGGGTACTGGGCACCCGGGGACGGACGGGCTCTTCGCCTGCCCATCCCTTCGGCAGCCTGGCGACCATCGGCCCTGTGACCGAAGGCCCATGGCTTTGCGAGCCCGTCTTTCGAGCGGGTTAGCCCTTTCGAGGATGCAAGGCGTTGTGGTCCGGGCTTGGACACGAGGCCTGCCCCAGCAACTGCCACCAAAGCTGACAGCTGCCTCGTTGCTAGCCTAGGTCAGAAATTCCCGGAATGCAAATGCACACCGGCGGAAATTGGATCGATTGTCACAGCTACACGCCGCCTTGTGCCTGTCTCGCAGGCCTACCCGCCCTCGGCCGCCGCACACTCTCCGCCCTGTCACGCCAAATTCATCAATCCCTCCGCCAAGCCACACTCGAGCGCGCTAGACTTCTCGAACCTCCAGCGATTGCCCTCCAAACGGGCGCAAAGCATCGAGCGAACGGAGGGCTGCTCATTAAGAATTCGTTAGGTTTCGGTGAATTACCGGGACATTCGTTGTTTCGCTGCTGGCGGACCTTATACGTACAAGGTTGACGCTTCACCCCCATAACTTGGCTGGGCAGGCCGAATCCCAGGAAGACCGCGCGGGATAGGAGGTTGCTTTTCGGGCCAAGGAAACGCCGGGGTACCGGGTCATGTGCGAGCCAGGGGGAAGGATCGGTGTCAAGGGAACGTTTTTGAGGCCCAGCGAATTCGGGACAGGGGGTCGCTGGACATCAGGAGGCAGCATCTATGTTTTGGCGAGCGATCCGGAAGTGGTGGATTCGAACACGCGAACAACGGCGGAAGCCGCGCCTCGCAAGGTCGCGACGCTGGCTTCCGCTGCTGGAACTGCTCGAAGATCGTACTTTGCCGGCGCCTTTTACCCCCGGCAATCTGGTCATTTACCGCGTCGGTGACGGCACCTCCACCCTGACCAACACCGGCAACGCCGTCTTTCTCGACGAGTATACGGTCACGGGCGTGCTGGTGCAGTCGATCGCGATGCCCACCACCGTCTCGGGCAGCAACCGGCAGCTGATCGCCAGCGGCACGGCCACTTCCGAGGGCTTGCTCACCCGCTCCCCCAACGGACAGTTCCTGGCCCTGACGGGCTACGCCCGCGACCTCGGAGGGAGTGGCAGCCTTTCCGGCACGGCCGCGGCCACTGTGAACCGCACGGTCGGGATCGTCAATGCCGCTGGCGTGGTCAACACCTCCACGGCGCTGACGGATTTCGCCGATGGTAACAACCCGCGGAGTGCCGTTTACGACGGCACCAACATTTGGGTCACCGGAGGAGCGGGGGGTATCCGTCATACGACCCTCGGCGCCACCACCTCGACCCAACTCAGCACCACCGTGACCAATCTTCGTCAAGTCCATATCTTCGACAGCCAGCTCTACATTTCCACCGCTTCGGGATCCGCCGTCCGCGTCGGCACTGTGGGCACGGGAACGCCCACCTCGTCCGGCCAGACGATCACCAACCTCCCAGGGTTTCCGACCACCGGCAGCCCCTACTCGTTCTTCTTCGCTGATCTGAGCACCTCCGTGGCTGGCGTCGATACCCTGTACGTCGCTGACGATACGCCGGGGTCGATCCAGAAATACTCGCTCGTGTCCGGTAACTGGGTCGCTAACGGCTCGGTGTCGTCCGGCGTGGGGACGGTCCGCGGGTTGACCGGCACCGTTAGTGGTACCAGCGTGACCCTCTACGCCACCAACGGCACGCAGCTGATCCAGCTGACCGACCCTTCCGGTTACAACAGCACGATCTCCGGCATCCCCAACGTGATTGTCACGGCCGGGGCGAACATTGCTTTCCGGGGTGTGGCGTGGGCGCCGGTCGCTTCAGCGAATCAGCCTCCGGTGAACACCGTTCCGGGGCCGCAAACGGTCGTGGACACCGGCACACTCACCTTTTCCGGGTCCAACCAGATTTCCATCAGCGACCCCGACGCCGGCAGCAACCCGGTGCAGGTGACGTTGACGGTAACGACTGGCCACCTGACCCTGAGCACCACGAGTGGTCTGACGTTCAGCGTCGGCGACGGCACCGCCGACCCCACGATGACCTTCACCGGCACCATCGCCAACATCAACGCCGCCCTGAACGGCATGTACTTCCGGCCCATGGGGGCGCCGGTCGGCACCTACACACTCAGCATCCACACCAATGACCTGGGCCATACAGGCGGGCCGCCCCAGTCCGACATTGACACCGTGTCGATCACCGTGACGTCAACCGCGAATCAGCCCCCGGTGAACACCGTCCCAGGGCCCCAGTCGACCAACAAAAACATCTCCCTGGTGTTCTCCACCGCCAACGGCAATGCCGTGGCCATCTCGGATCCCGATGCGGGCACCAACCCGGTGCAAGTCACCCTCAGCGTCACCAACGGCCTGCTCACGCTCAGCGGCACCAGTGGACTGACGTTCTCCAGCGGCGACGGCACCGCCGATCCGACGATGACCTTCACCGGCACGCTGACGAACATCAATGCGGCCCTCAACGGCCTGGTCTTCGCGCCGACGTCGGGATACTCCGGTCCCGCCACCCTCACCATCACCACCAACGATCAGGGACACAGCGGCTCGGGTGGCCCCAAGACCGATACCGACACGGTGGCGATCACCGTCGTCAACGTCAACCCCTTCACCCCGGGCAACCTGGTCATCTACCGCGTGGGCGACGGCAGCACGACCCCCAGCGGCAATGCCACCCGCGTCTTCCTCGACGAGTACACCGTTACCGGCCTCCTGGTCCAGTCGGTCCCGGTGCCGGCAGTGACCACCGGCCCTAATAACCGCCTGACCGCCAAGGACGATTCCACCTCCGAAGGTCAACTGACGCGCTCCCCCAACGGACAGTTCCTGGCGATCACCGGCTACGATGCGGCCGTCGGCACCCCGAACCCTTCAGGGCAGGCGAGCACGGCGGTCAAGCGCGTCGTCGGCATCGTCGATGCCAATGCCGTCATTAACACCACGACCGTCCTCGACGACGCCGCCAGTGGCAACAACATCCGCTCCGCGGTTTACGACGGCACCAACATCTGGCTCGTGGGTGGCGCCGGTGGCATCCGCCACACCACCCTCGGCGGCATCTCCTCCACGCAGCTGAGCACCGACCTGACGAACATCCGGGTGGTGAATATCTTTGCCGGCCAGCTGTACATCTCCACCGCTTCCGGCACGACATACCGCGTCGCCACCGTTGGCACCGGCACGCCGACGACTTCCGGGCAATCGCTAACCAATCTTCCCGGCTTTCCCACCGCCGGCAGCCCGTACAGCTTCTTCTTCGCCGACCTCACAACGACGGTCAGCGGCGTCGATACCCTGTACGTCGCCGACGATGGTGGCGAAATCCAGAAGTACTCCCTGGTCGGGGGTAATTGGGTGTCGAACGGGAATATCGCTGCCGCCGGCGCCCGCGGCTTGACCGCGTCTGTCTCCGGCAATACCGTCACCCTCTTCGCCACCACCGGCGGCAGCAATCCCGCCGGTGGCACGCTGTACACCTTCGTGGACACCACCGGTTACAACGGCGCCGTCAGCGGCACGGCCACTACCCTCGCGACTGCCCCACCGAACACGTCGTTCCGCGGGGTTGCCTTTGCACCGATTGCTGGCAGTAGTGGCGCGAACCAAGCCCCCGTGAACACCGTCCCGGGGCCACAAACCACCAACGAGGACACCAACCGCACCTTCTCCTCCAGCGGCGGCAATGCCATCTCCATCTCCGACCCCGACGCCGGCAGCAACCCGGTGCAGGTGACGTTGTCGGTGACCAACGGCGTGTTGACACTCAGCGGCACGACGGGGCTGACGTTCACCAGCGGCAGCAATGGCTCCAGCGCCATGACCTTCACCGGCACCATCGCCAACATCAACAACGCCCTGAACGGGATGTTCTACACGCCGACCCCGAATTTCAACGGTACCGCCGTCCTGACGATCACTACCAATGACCTCGGGCACTCCGGTACAGGCGGCGCCAAGAGCGACACCGACAGCGTCACCATCACGGTGGTGGCCGTCAACGACCCGCCGGTGAACACGGTCCCGGGGGCACAAACGACCAACGAGGACACGAACCGCACCTTCTCCTCCAGCGGCGGCAATGCCATCTCCATCAGCGACGTGGACGCCGGCAGCAACCCGGTGCAGGTGACGCTGACGGTGACCAATGGTGTGCTGACACTGAGCGGCACGACGGGGCTGACGTTCTCGGTCGGTGATGGCACGGCGGACGCGACCATGACCTTCACCGGCACCATCGCCAACATCAACAACGCCCTGAACGGAATGTTCTACACGCCGACCCCGAATTTCAACGGCACGGCGGTGCTCACCATCACCACCAACGACCAAGGCCATAGCGGTTCGGGTGGTTCGCTCAGTGATACCGACTCGGTCACGATCACCGTCACGGCCGTCAACGACGCACCGGTCAACACCGTGCCGGGCAGCCAGACGACGCTGATGAACACGAACCTCGTCTTCTCGTCGAGCGGCGGGAATGCCATCTCCATCAGCGACATCGACGCTGGCAGCAACCCGGTGCAGGTGAGCTTGTCGGTGACCAATGGCGTGTTGACACT
>JANWYO010000162.1 GCA_025055215.1 Gemmataceae bacterium | reverse complement strand
CAAGAAGCACCCCCATCTGAAGGGGCTGGTGACGGATGTCCTGATCGGCGACGTGTTCAAGGACGAGATCGACGTTCTTTGGCCGTTGATTGACGAGATGCGTGCCGAGATGGCAGCCCCGGCCTTGGCCGTTTAGGCAATTTCGATGTCCTTCCCATCGTCGCAGCGGCGCCGACCGTCTGGAGTTCGGGCTTTGGTCGGCATGGTTCTGGCCGGAGCTGCCCTTCTCGCCTTGGTGATGTGGTGGGATGCTTGGCCGATGGCAAGTGAGCCGGAGCGGGCCGCTTCGTCGGGGTCGCGACCGCTCGGGCCGCATACCGTGCTCCATGTTCTGCTGGCCCTGACGGCCGTCATTCTGGCGGGACGGGCGCTGGGCTCGCTTCTGGCGCTGCTCGGTCAGCCAAGGGTCATTGGTGAGATGCTGGCGGGGATCGTGCTCGGTCCGTCCCTTTTGGGCCGGCTGTCCCCCTCCGCCATGAACTTCATCTTCGCTCCGGACGCCGCCGCCCCGCTCGGGGTGATCGCCCAGCTGGGTGTGATTTTCTACATGTTCCTGGTGGGCGTCGATCTTCACGCCGGACGCCTTCCCGAGGTGGCCGGGTCGGTCGCCAGCGTCGCGGTCAGCAGTATGGTGGTCCCGTTCGCGGCCGGCGTTGCCCTGGCGCTGTGGCTGGAGCCGCCTTTGTCGCGGCCGGAGGTCCCCTTTCTCCACTTCGCCTTGTTTGTTGGGGCGGCGCTGGCGATCACCGCCTTTCCCGTCCTGGCCCGGATGATTCAGGAGCGCAAACTGGAGGAGACGCCGATCGGCCTTGTTGCCTTGGGTTCGGCGGCCGCGGCCGACGTCGCCGCCTGGTGCATCCTGGCCGTCATCGTCGGCCTGGTTGGCGGCAACCTGGATGCTGCTTGGGTTGTCCTGGCCGGTGCTGCCGCCTTCGTGGCGGCCATGCTCTGGGTCATCCGACCGGTGCTTTATTCCCTGGCCCGCTCTCTGGATGAGGGCGGGGCCGCGGCTGCCGCGCCGCTCGTCCTCCTCGGAGTGTTGGCCTCGGCCGCTGCGACCGAATGGATCGGCGTGCACGCCGTGTTCGGCGCCTTCCTCTTCGGAGCCATAATCCCCCGCGACGGCCCGTTGGCCGACTACCTTCGGCGGGGCAGCGCTGATTTTGTCTCCGTCCTTCTCCTCCCGGCCTTTTTTGCCTTCTCCGGCCTGCGGACGCAGATTGACCTGCTCGATTCGGCTGCAACCTGGGCCATCGGCGGCGTGGTCATCGCTGTCGCCTACGCCTCCAAGTTCGGCTCGGCTCTGCTCGCGGCCCGGGCAACCGGCGTCTCCTGGCGCGACTCCGGCGGCATCGCCACTCTCATGACCACCCGTGGACTGATGGAACTCATCGTCCTGAACATCGGCCTCGACCTCGGCATTATCACCCCCACGCTCTTCACCATCATGGTCCTCATGGCCCTGGTCACTACCATGCTGGCCGGCCCCGTCCTCTCCCTGTGGATTGGCCGACCCAAGCGCTGATGCGCGGGCCGGACGGATGGCAACATCCCGACGGCACCGCCGGGACATGGTGATGACACGGCGCCTCGTCCATGCAACCGAGGTTAAGGTGGAAGCGAAGGACGGGGCCGGGCCGGAAGCGAACGATCGGCGGGCGCCGCCACGTGGACCGGCTGCCTGGATGAGCGTCAGGCCAGGATGTCCTTAACGACGCGACCGTGCACGTCCGTGAGCCGAAAATCCCGCCCCTGGAAGCGGAAGGTCAGCCGCTCGTGGTCGATCCCGAAGAGGTGGAGCATCGTGGCATGGAGGTCATGGACGGTGACGACATTCTCAACGGCATGGTAGCCGAATTCATCGGTCGCCCCGTAGACGATGCCTCCCTTGACGCCGCCGCCGGCAAGCCAGATGGAAAAGCCTTTCATGTGGTGGTCGCGGCCGGTGCCCTGGGCCATCGGCGTGCGGCCGAATTCTCCGCCCCAAACGACCAGCGTGTCCTTCCACAGGCCGCGGCGCTTCAGGTCCTTGAGCAGGGCCGTCATCCCCTGGTCCACTTCCCTGGCGACGATTGGAATGTCCCCCTTGACGTTGCCGTGATGGTCCCAGTCGCGATGGTAAAGCTGGATGAAGCGGACGCCACGCTCGGCCAACCGCCGGGCCAGCAGGCAATTGGATGCGAATGAGCCGTCGCCCGGCTTGGCACCGTACAGATCAAGCGTTTCCTTCGTTTCCTTCGAGAGATCGACCAGCTCCGGAACGCTCGTCTGCATGCGGAAGGCCATCTCGTACTGGCTGATCCGCGTGGTGATCTCGGGATCATCCACGCGTTGATCGAAGAGGCGATTCAACTGCTGGGCAGCGTCCACGACGTCGCGCTGGCGCTCGGCCGTCACCCCCGGGGGATTGTTGACGTACAGGACCGGGTCCCCCTTGGAGCGGAACTCGACTCCTTGAAACTGGCTCGGGAGAAAGCCGCTGTGCCATTGCCGAGCGGCGATTGGCTGCATCTGACCCGATCGCCCGGTGGAAATCATGACGACAAAGCCGGGGAGCGAATCGGTCTCGGCGCCCAGCCCGTACCAAAGCCAGGAGCCCATGGACGGCCGACCGCTGATGGTCGTCCCCGTGTTCATGAACGTATGGGCCGGATCGTGATTGATCGCCTCAGTCTTGAGCGACCGGATGACGCACAGGTCGTCCGCGACTTCCGCCAGGTGAGGGAAGATGGTGGAGATTTCGATGCCCGACTTGCCGCACTTCTTGAATTCATGCTGCGGCCCGAGGCAGACCAGCTTGGCCCCCTGCAATTGGGCGATCGGCTGACCTTTGGTGATTGACTCGGGCATCGGCTGGCCGTTCATCTTCGCCAAGGTCGGCTTCGGATCAAAGGTTTCCAAGTGGGACGGCCCACCGGCCATGCACAGCCAGATCACCCGTTTGATCTTCGGCGTGTGATGCGGCCGGATGGCCCCCGGCCAGCGGCTGACCTTGGCATCCGCAAAGAGCGCCGGTTGGAGGTACGATGCCAAAGCGAAGGTTCCCAGACCTCCCAGGGAGTGGCCCAGGAACGCCCGCCGATTGCAGCGGGTCCGTAGAGAGTCGAGGAAGGTCATGGCGATTTCGTCTTGGAAGGCTCTTAATTAGAGGATAGTCGGCTTCGGCACGCCTGTCGACCTGCCGCCCTGATGAGTCCGGTCTCTATGAGCCACTGCGCCGGCCA
>JANWYO010000143.1 GCA_025055215.1 Gemmataceae bacterium | reverse complement strand
TGAGTTCGAAGGCCCGGGCGGCATCGGTGCGCATCAGGCGAATGGCCCGCTCGTAGGCCGTCTGGTGGCTGGTGGGGCTGATGCCGGCATGGCGGCTGAGGAAATCGCGCTGCATGTCGCGCAGCAGCCCGATGCGGCCTTCGGCCTGGGCGGGGCTGACTTCGCGCGGCGGCTGGAGGTCTTGCACCTTCAGCGCCTGGTCGTAATTGGTCTGCCCCATCAGCCCGGGATTGAAGCCGGTGTCGCCGACGATCAGTGGGGCATGTTGCGGCCCGAGGAAGCCCGGGCCGTAGGCCGACTGGCTCAAGAAGCGATAAGGCGCGATGCTGACGAAGTTCGGCAGTTCCGACTGGCGGTCGCCCAGCTCATGGGCCACCAGGGAACCGAGGGTAGGATACTGGACCGGCCCCTGCGGCAGGTAGCCGGTGCGGAGCAAATAGGTGGCGCGGCCGTGGTCCCCTTCTTTGGTGGTCATCGAGCGGACGATGGCCATATGCTCCGCCTGGGCAGCGATCTTGGGAAGATGCTCACAAATGCGGATGCCTGGGACCGAAGTCTGGATTTCCTGGAACGGCCCGCCGTTGGCATGGCCGGGTTTGAGGTCGAAGGTGTCCATCTGGCTGGGGCCGCCATTCATCCACAAAAGGATGCACGATTTCCGCCGTTGCGGATGGCGGGCCGTGCTGTCGGCCAAGACTTCCAGCCAACCGGACAGTGACCAGCCGATGACCCCGGCCGTGCTCAAGCGGAGCCAATCACGTCGCGACAAGCGGGCGTCGCAATCGGGCGTGCGGCAAGACAGACGCATGGCAATGCCTCCGTAGTTGGTCCGGACTTCGGGGACGTCCCGCGCTGGCCGTGCGCGTCGCGGCGGCAGGCCCCAGTCCGCGAGTGTCTTAATGGTTCAGGCGAAATTCCGGGCTGTTCAGCAAGGCCCAGAAGATGTCGGCCAAGGCGGCCCGGGCATCGCCCTTGGGCCCCCCTTCTTCCACATAACGCACCAGGCGCGTCAGTTCCTCGTCCCGCGGCTTTCGGCTGAGGGTGGCGAGAAACAGGGTTTCGATCCGCTTGCTCGGCGTATCCAGAAACGGCGCGTCTAGGACGGCGGCCAGCAGTTCGCTGCGGTTCAAGTCGGTCGCCTCGGCGATGAACCGTCCGTTCATCAACGTCAGGGCCTGAAGAATGGAGGTTTCCGTTTCCGTCGGCTTATCCAGGCTGGCGAACTTGTTCAGGAAATCGGCACGTCCTCCTGCCGTGTTAAAGGCCACAATCCGTTCGTACGATCCCCCTTCCCGCACCCCCGTCGCCTGCACGAGGCTGTCGTACAATTGCTCGGGAGTAAGGCCCTTCAGCAGCATCCGGCCGAACAATCGCGGGTTTTCCGGTGCGCCGACTGTGGTGCTGCTTCGCTGGTAAGTCTTGCTGGCGGTAATGGCTCGGATCAGGTATTTGAGGTCGAAGTTGTGCAGCACCAGCTGCTGCGCCAGCTCGTCCAATAGCTCAGGATGGCTGGGGGGATTGTCATCACCGGGTTCGTCCACCGGATCGATCAGACCGATGCCGAAGAAGTGGGCCCAGAGCCGATTGGCCGCCGTGCGCGCGAAAAACGGATTGTCGGGAGCCACGAGCCAATCCGCCAAGATGGCCCGGGTGCTGACCCCCTTGGCCCACCGCGGCTCGCTGCCATCCAGGAAGCGGGCCCGAGCCGTCTTGTCCGTGCCGGGAATCGTCAACTCCCGCCGATCGGGGCTCTCCGGCGCGGCGATGAAACCATTGTTCGCGTTCTGGGGGCGGATGCCCGCGAAAAACGCCGCGAATTCCCAGAATTGCTGCCGCTTCCACGGGGCAAACGGGTGGTCGTGGCATTGGGCACACTCCAGCTTCACTCCCAGGAACATCCGCGACACACTCGCCGCCAGGTTTTCCGGCTTCATTTCGTTGGCCTGATAAAAGGCCAACGGCGCGAAGGCAAAGTACGCGGCCTGCATTGCCTCCACCCGTCCGGGAACCGCATTCGGATTGACCGAGACAGTCAGCAACTCGCGGACCATTTGGTCGTAGGGGACATTGTCCCGCAGCTTGTTTTGCAGCCAGTTCTCGAAGGTGGGATTGACAAACTGAAATTGGGTATTCGCCCCAGCTGGCAGGATCTGTGACCGCCAGACTGCGCTGAAATGCCGCACATAATAGGGCCCATCCAGCAATCGGTCGACCAGTTCCCGGCGCTTGTTGGGCGACGGGTCGTCGAGAAACGCCCGCACCTCCGCGACGCTCGGGATGCGGCCGGCAATGTCGAGATAGACGCGCCGCAGGAAGGTGGCGTCGTCCGCCAACTCCACCGCCTTGGCGCCATGGGCCTTCAGCCCCTCGTCGATGAAAAAGTCGATTCGCACGGCCAACTCCTCGACACTCCTCCGCGGCGTGCCGGGCGAGGCCGACTCGGCGCCCCACGCTCCCGAGGCGCAGGCGAACAAACCCAATAGACCGTAAATTAAGGACTTGTGGCGCATGGCGTCCGGCTCCTTTCGCACCCGCCGGGCGGTCGGCGGCCGTCAGGTGCATCGGCCACGTTGGCGGTCGATGCCAGGAAGTGAACTCCGCTAAAACTAAACGGCCAAGACAGGAAAAGTTAACAGCTCCTTTCCCAAGCCTCGGTCGTCACCTGCCGGGCCGCCCAGCGATTTCCCGACGACCAGTTGTTCTGCCAAGACCTGCACGCAAGGTGTGGAAAAACGCGGGGCGTGGTCCAATTGCGAGCCGTCTGAACAGTCGAAACCGCCGGCATGGCGAACGATCGCCGGCACAAAGACACATCCACTGGAGCGCCGAGCGAGAACGTCCGAATCCGCATCGCTCGCGGTCCGCTGATCCGTCACGATCTACGGTTCGGCCCGCTTGGCGGCATGCGGAGCAACGTCGCTCGTTCATCTCGTCGCTGGATGGCCGGCGTGACTGTTGGTCCGTGCGCAAAGAACCGGCGATCGGATCGACGCAAACCATTCGAATGGGAGGGGACTTGCCGGATGGGGCTGACGCATGGACTTGGCGGTCGGCAGCCCAGATGATCGGCTGGCACCCAGGCTCGGAGGCGGTCGCAGCGGTCAATGGCTGGCGGGTTCCGTACAATGCGTCTCCGACCGGCGGCATGTGGCGCCTGGCGACGACGCGGGTCGGCCGCAGCAACTTTTCCAGCCTCCATGCACAGAAAGGAAGACGCATCATGTCCATGTACATCGGCGAAGCCCTGGTCGGCGACGGCAACGAAGTGGCCCACATCGACCTGCTCATTGGCTCGAAGGATGGCCCGGTCGGCGTGGCGTTCGCCAACGCCCTGGCCGACCAGAAACAAGGCCATTCCAACCTGCTGGCGGTGCTCACTCCCAACTTAATTTGCAAGCCAGCGACGGTGCTGATCACCAAGGTGACGATCAAAGGCGAAAAGCAGGCGGTGCAGATGTTCGGGCCGGCCCAGGCGGCGGTCGCCAGGGCCGTGGCCGACAGCGTCGCCTCCGGCGTCATTCCTAAGGCCGACGTGGACAAGTTGGTCATCGTCTGCGGCGTCTTCATCCATTGGGAGGCGAAAGACGACAACAAGATCTACCAGTTCAACTATGAAGCGACCAAGCTCGCCATCGAACGGGCCATGAAGTCGGAACCGAAGATTGACGAGATCCTGACGAAGAAGGACTCGGTGAAGCATCCGTTTTCGCCAAAGTGATCGGCGACGGGACAGCCACCGAGGCTGGGCGGCGGCGATCGCCGCCGCCCAGGCGCCAGCGAGGGAGCGGCCCGCCGATGACCAAACGCACCATCCTCATCCAGATCGATCCCGACCCGCAGCCGAGCGTCTTCGACCGGGTCGTCGCCCTCGATGCCGGCGCCGACGAAGTCTTCAGCTACGGCGGCGTGCAGCGAGAGCAGGTCCGCAATCTGGTGCATGGTGCCATTTTCACTCGAGGGCCCCAGGACCTCAGGCGCACGGCGCTGTTCATCGGCGGCAGCGACGTCAGCGTCGGCGAGGCGCTGTTGCAGGAGGCCCTCCGACACATGCTGCCGCAGTTCGGCCTGCGGGTCTCGGTAATGCTCGACGCCAACGGCGCCAACACCACGGCCGCGGCGGCCGTCCGCTCCGCCGCCCGGCACCTCGACCTGGCGCAAACGACCGCCCTGGTCCTGGGCGGCACCGGACCAGTCGGCCAACGGGTGGCCCGGCTCTTGGCCCGACGCGGGGCCGAGGTCCGCATTGGCTCCCGGCAGCCGGCCCGGGCCCAGGCCGCCGTCGAGGCGATCCGCCGCAAGGTGCCCGAGGCACGCGTGCAACCCGCTCCCAGCGACCTGTCGGCGGCGTTGGCCGGCTGCCAACTCGCCATCGCCGCCGGCGCCGCCGGCGTCCTGCTCCTGCCGCTGGCTGCCCGCCGCGCCTGTCCCACGCTCCGGGTCGTGGTCGATCTCAATGCTGTGCCCCCGCTGGGCATCGAAGGGATCGACGTGGCTGACAAAGCGACTGAACGCGACGGGGTCATCGCCTACGGGGCGATCGGCGTGGGCGGCATCAAGATGAAAATCCACAAGGCTGCCATCGCCCGTCTCTTCGAACGGAACGACTTGGTCCTTGATGCCGAGGAAATCGATGCTTTGGGCGAAGGAGGGTAAACTGCCAGGGAGTTGGAGCAAGAGGGGTGTTGCCGGAAAGGCGGCAAAGTTGCTGCCACACGGGCATGCGGCAGGCCCGCGCCCGACCCAGGCCCATGCCTTGATTCAGGGTGATATTCTCCTTAGAATTTGGTGAGGGACAGACGGTTTCGCACCATACCGCGGAAAGCAACTCCCTCGGACCTGGCCGGAGATACCTCGAAGTTCGTGGGCTCCTCGCCCGAACGGCGCCGAGCCAGGTGAACGGACCGGGACGAGAAGAAACTTTAGGACCGACAACGTGGATTTCCCCTGCTGCCGCCGCGAAGGGTCGGCCGCGGCCGCTGCGGGACGGTTGGAGATGGCTGGAATGTACGAAAAATTTACGGATCGTGCTCGCAAGGTCATGCAGCTGGCCAACCAGGAAGCCCAGCGCTTCAACCACGAGTACATCGGTACGGAACACATCCTGCTGGGCCTGGTCAAGGAAGGCTCCGGGGTGGCCGCCAATGTCCTGAAAAACCTCGACATCGACCTCCGCAAGATCCGGCTGGAAGTGGAGAAGATGGTTCAGTCCGGGCCGGACATGGTGACCATGGGCAAGCTGCCGCAGACGCCGCGTGCCAAGAAAGTCATCGAATATTCCATCGAAGAAGCCCGGAACCTCAACCACAATTACGTCGGCACGGAACACCTGCTGCTGGGCCTCCTGCGGGAGCAGGAAGGCGTGGCCGCCCAGGTCCTGATGAACCTCGGGCTGAAGCTGGAGGACGTGCGAGAGGAGGTACTGAACTTGCTGGGACACAACATGGACTCGGGCGAAAGTGGCAGCGGCGGTGAACGAGCCTCCACCAAGGGCCGGTCCAAGACCCCCGCCCTTGACAGTTTCGGCCGCGACCTCACCGAACTGGCCCGTCAGGGGAAGCTTGACCCCGTCATCGGCCGCCAGAACGAGATCGAGCGGGTCATCCAGGTTCTCTCCCGCCGCACCAAGAACAACCCCGTGCTCTTGGGCGAGGCCGGCGTCGGCAAGACGGCCATTGTCGAAGGGCTGGCCCAGCTCGTCGTTGACAGCAATGTCCCTGAGTTGCTGCGCGACCGGCGGATCGTCGTCCTCGACTTGGCGATGATGGTCGCCGGCACCAAGTACCGCGGCCAGTTCGAGGAACGGATCAAGGCGGTGATGAACGAGGTGCGGCGGGCGCGGAATACCATCCTCTTCATCGACGAGCTGCACACGCTGGTCGGCGCCGGCGGCGCCGAAGGGGCCATCGACGCCAGCAACGTCCTCAAGCCCGCCCTGGCCCGGGGCGAAATCCAGTGCATCGGGGCCACTACCCTCGATGAATACCGCAAGTACATCGAGAAAGACGCCGCCCTGGCCCGCCGCTTCCAGGAGATCATCGTCAACTCCCCGTCCAAGGAGGAAACCATCGAAATCCTTCGCGGCCTGCGCGATCGCTACGAAGCGCATCACCGCGTCCAGATTAAGGACGAGGCCCTGGCCGCCGCCGTGGAACTCTCCGACCGGTACATCTCCGGCCGGTGCCTCCCCGACAAGGCCATCGATGTCATCGACGAAGCCGGCGCTCGCGTGCGGCTCAAGGCGATGACGCGACCGCCAGACCTCAAGGAGCTGGACGCCCAGATCGAGCAGCTGAACCAGGAGAAAGAGGCTGCGGTCGCCGAGCAGGACTTCGAGAAGGCGGCCCACCTCCGCGACCAGGCCGACAAGCTTAAGAAGCGCAAGGAGCAGATCAACCGCGAGTGGCGGGAAAAGTCGCGGGAAATCGACGGCGTGGTCGATGAAGAGGTCGTCCGCGAAGTGGTCAGCAAGATGACCGGCGTCCCGCTGAAGCGGATCGACACCGACGAGACGCAGCGCCTCCTGAACATGGAGGAAGAACTGCACAAGGCGGTCGTCAGCCAGCACGAGGCCATCGTGCGCATTGCCAAGGCGGTGCGCAAGAGCCGCGCCGGCCTCAAAGACCCCAAACGGCCCATCGGCTCGTTCATCTTCGCCGGCCCCACGGGCGTCGGCAAGACCCTGTTGGCCAAGCGGCTGGCCCACTTCATGTTCGGCGACGAAAACGCCCTGGTGCAGCTCGACATGTCCGAGTACATGGAGAAGCACAACGTCAGCCGGCTCACCGGGGCGCCCCCGGGGTACATCGGCTAAGAAGAGGGCGGCCAGCTGACCGAGAAAATCCGCCGCAAGCCATACTCCGTCATCCTCCTCGATGAAATCGAGAAGGCCCACCCGGACGTCTGGAACATCCTCCTCCAGATCATGGAGGAAGGCCGCCTGACCGACAACGTCGGCCGAACCGTGGACTTCAAGAACACCATCCTCATCATGACCACGAACATCGGCGCCGAGCAGATTGTCGGCAAGACTTCCTTCGGCTTCTCCAAGAAGGACACCGAGACGACCTACGAGAAGATGAAGGAGACCCTCAAGGCGACGATGGAGCAGACGTTCCGGCCCGAGTTCCTCAACCGGCTCGATGACATCATCGTCTTCCGCAGCCTCACCAAGGAAGACATGAAGCACATCCTCAAGATCGAGCTGGACAAAGTGGCCAAGCGGCTCAAGGAGAAGAACCTGACGCTCGTCCTTACCGACGAAGCCAAGGAACTCCTGATCGAAAAGGGCTTCAACCAGGAATTCGGCGCCCGGCCGCTCAAGAGAACTATCGAGAACCTGATCGAGGATCCGCTCTCGGAAGACCTGCTCCGCGGCACCTTCGTCGGCAAGGACACGATTACCGTGCGGGTGGTCGAGACCGACGACGAGAAGAAGCTCGTGTTTGAGGCGAGTTCCGGCGGGGCGCAGGGAGGTGAGCTGGTCGGAGCCGGCAGCACGGAGGGAGACCAGAAATAAATCACCGCACCGTGGGATGCTAAGCCCGCAGGGCTGAGTCAGGCCCGGGCGTCGGCGCAATTTTGGCCGACGCCCGGGTCTTTGTTTGCGCTCGCCGGCCGGGCCTTCGCCCGACACGATACATCTGTCGTTCAGGGGCGGGGTTGAGCGCGCCACGGTTTTTCCCCGCCACGTCCTCGTTCCGCGCTCACGATTCACCGTTTCTCGCCTTCGCCCGGGACGCAGCGACCGCGAATCGATGAAAGGTGAACGGTATCTGCGTGTCGGGCACGCATCTCCCATCGTCGCGCGAGCGCGGACCGATCGCCCTTGGTTGCTCTCCTTCGTCCCGCCGAGATCCTAAGGGACTCTCCCCGACACGTCCGCTTGAAACCGCTGGCGAGGCAAGATATAGCGACCAAACCTGCTAGGCCGGCCCGCACGCGAAATGCCTGGGCCTGGGCTGGCCGAAACGGGGTGTCGCTTTCCCGACCGCCGCGGGTAAGAGGGCACCGGCATGCTCCGAGCACGAGGCCTGGAAGCCGTGCCCCGGTTCTCGATCCTTTTGGCTTTTCTGCCATTACTAATCGGCTGTGCCGGACTGCGCCCCAAGGCGGCGACTGCCGTCGCTCCTTCGCCCCGCGATCAAGGCGTCTTTTTCGTGGCAGACGGCGCTGGCAACTACCAATCGACTTCCCAGGCCCTGCGTCAGGCCGTGGCCGACCTGCGTCTGCCGTGGAGTGTCGTCACCGTCGAGTGGTCCCACGGTTATCGGCGCATCTTGATTGACCAGATCGACTATGCCCATGCCCGCCACGAAGGGCATCGTCTGGCCAACCGGGTGGCCTGCCATCGGCAGTGTTGTCCGGGCCAGGATGTGGTGTTGGTCGGCCACAGCGCCGGCAGCACCGTTGTGTTGGCCGCCGCGGAGGCGTTGCCGCCCGATTCGGTCAGTCGAATCGTCCTGCTGGCACCCTCCGTGTCGGCGGGGTACGACTTGCGACCGGCCCTGCGGGCGGCCCGCGACGGTATCGACGTTTATTACAGCGAATACGATCTGGGAGTTCGGCTGAGCGCGGCCCTGGTCGGCACGGCTGACCGCCGGCGCGGCCCGCCCGCCGGCTCGCGCGGGTTCTGTCCCGTACCGCAAACACCCCACGACGCCTGGCTGTACACCAAGCTCCGCCAGCACCCCTGGCATCCGAGCGTTGCCTGGACCGGCAATTGCGGCCGGCACAACGATTGCCACGGTGTCGCTTTCCTCAAGGCTTACGTCCTTCCGCAGTTGGCCGGCGGGCCGGCGGGGCCGCCTCTTGGGGCCGTGCGAGCCAGCGGCCCATGATCCAGCCGCCGAGCAGCGCCGGAGCCAGCCAGACGAAGTAGCGCTCGTCGACGTGCTGCACGTTCATGACCACGGCGGCGGCGTTGCCGGCGAGATAGCCCGCGGCGGCCAAGGCCGCCGCGGGCCGCGGCCATCGCGGCAAGGAAGCCGTCGCCTCCACCAGCGGCGGCAGCAGCACCACCAGGTCGTACCCCCAACCGTAGGCCGCGGTCAGCACCGTGACAAACAGCAGCCCAGACATTTTCTCGTCCCAGCTCGACAAGCTTGGCTGGCGAATGGCATCGATCGTCACCCAGACCAACCCCAGGAACGTCGGCACCAGTTGCAGCCAATAGGCGTCGGGATCGATCAGCTGCCGGAGCCAGGCCGCGGGCACGGCCGGCACGGTGCGTGGCGGCCGGGTCGTCATCGCTTCGAGGTAGTGCGCGTAGGCCGCGGGATTCCACAGGGCCGGCAACGCGAGCAGCAGCGCGCCGACGGCCCACAATCCCCAGAGGATGCGCCACCGTCGCGACACGACGGCCCAGCCGGTCACCGCGGCCATGGGCAGGACGGCAAGGTGGGGTTTGACACCGGTAATCGCTAGCCATCCTCCGGCGAGAAACTCGTGACCGTGGCGGTGGCACACCAGGAAGCCGACGATGCCTGCCAACACGAGGAAGGTCGTCTGGCTAACCGCCAAGAGCTGGAGGGTTGGATAGTAGGCAAAGCAGATGAGGATCGGCCAGGTCGAGGTTCCGTTCCGCGACGCATACAGCCGCCGCAATCCTTCGGCACACAAAAAAAGGGTGCCGAGTTGGAAGAGCAACCAAAGGAGCCGACCCGACGCAAAGTTGAAGACGCAGAAGGGGAGAAAGAAGGTCAATCCCCAGGGAGGGTTGTAGAGGTCCAGGGGGCCTTTACTGACAGGCCAGCCGGCCTGCCACTGGACCGGTCCCAACTCCGCCCACGAGTAGGGATTGCCCCCAGCGAGGAAGATGCGACCCGCGGACCAGAAGGCGATGAAATCTTCTGGCGGCCAGGCTTCCGGAGCGGCGAAGTGCGGTCCCGCGCGGAACAAGGCATAGCCGGCCAGGGTGACGGCCCCGAGCAAACCGAGGAAACGGCCGAGCCGTGGCAAATGTGTCATGATGTTTCCCGGCGCCGAAAGACCAGTCCCCCAATCAGCAAGAGCATCACCGCTGCCCCGGTCCCTTGGCTGATCAAGCGCCCAAGGCGCAGCGATTGGGGAGCGAAGCGGAAGACGACTTCCTGCGCCTCCGATGAAAGCGCCACGGCGCGGAAGGCTTGACAGACCCGCAGCAGGGAGCGCGGCTCGCCGTTCACGGAGACGGTCCAGCCCGGATACCACGGATCACTGAGGACGAGCCATCCCGGTTGCCCCCTTGGGACGTCGATGACGACTTCGTTGGGCCGATCGCGGCGGATAACGGCGTGGCGGGGAAGCAGCGGGAGGGCCGCCGGCCCTCCCGCCGCCGGGCCGAGGTCGGCCACCACAAAGGCCCGAGGCAAGGCCGTCAGATTTTCGTACACGACGTAAGGGGGAAGGGGCTGTCGACCGCCACGGCTGAAGTCGTAAGCCGCGGGCGACCTCTCCTCGAAAACCTTCCGACAATCCGACGGGGCCGGCTCAGACTCAGGCTGCACCAGGTAACGCACGCCAAGCTGATCGAGGAGCGGTTTGCGGACCACGGGAACGTTGCCGACATCCGGGAAGGTCAAGTCGCTTTCAAACGGCCGAAGGGGGCCGGTGTGCCCGGCGATCGCCGCCAAGTATTCCTTGTAGGCCAGGATGTCGAAGCTGTTGTACCCTCGGACTGGTTCCAGGCGGTAGCGGAGGGCGAGGTGCGCGCCGGTCCCCAGCGGCGAGTTGTAGTCGTGGCCGAGGGGATGGAAGTCGAGGACTCGGCCACGCTGCGCCGGCGGCAGGCGTTGGAGGAACGACACGATCTCGGTCGGTGCCAGGACTTCGGCTTCCGGATAAACTTGCACCGCCGGCCAAGTCAAGGCCAGCAGGTCGACAAGCAGCACCATCGGCAACGCCCGGCGCCGCCAGCCCTCGGCACGGGGCGAGAAAAGGACATAAGCCGCAGGGATCGTCAACACCAGGCTGGCCCAATATGGGTGCCAGCGGATGGGAGCGCCCTGGAGAAACAGCCGAAGGGCGAAGCCGCCGTTGAGAATGCCGGCAGCAATTACTACCCGCGCCAGCCCATGGCGGCAGAGGGAAAGTTGACCGGTCGTCACACCGTTTCCGACGGCCTGCACGGTCCGGCCGGCCAGCAGGGCTACGGGGAGGCCCACGACGATCATCATGCGGGCCGGTTGACGGAAGAGCCGAAACCCCGGCAACCAGTGCACGAGGATGGCCCCGCCCAGGGCAAAAAGGACGAAAAGGAGTGTGACCCAAGCCTGAGCTCGGACCCGCGGCCCGTCGAGGAGCGGCGCGAGGAGAGCGGCGGTCAACCACAGGACGGCCAGGCCGCCGCGGTCCTCCCACTGGAGGTTGACCGGCTCTACCGTCAAGGCAGGGCCAACCAGGTACAAGAGGACGCGCGGGCCGGCCAGGAGGATGTCGTCCCAAGTGGCCACGCCCAAGGACCGGCTGGAGAGCGGGGCCGCCTCCAGCGCGGGCATTAGTTGAATGGCCGACAAGCCGACGGCAATAGCCAGGGCCCACGTTCCGGTGATGAACCACCGCGCCAGGGCCCAGGCGGTGCGGCGGCCCGATCTCGGGCCGCCGTACCACCCCGCTCGCTCCAACGCAGGCACCACGGTCCACACGCCGGCAAACAATCCTGCGTAGAAAGTCAGCTGCGGGTGCGTCCCTAGGATCACCAGAGCATAAGCAGTTCCGGCGAGCGTCGCTGGCACGAGCCACCGCGGCAGCGAGCCCGCCTCCTGGGCTCTCTCCAACCCCAAGAGAACCAACGGGAGCCAAGCCAGCGGCGCCAGGATGTAATGCCCTCCGAGCAAGAGGTGCATCAGCCAGCGGCCAGCGAACATGAAGCCCGCCGCTGCCACGAAGGCCCCGGCGCCGCCCAGCCCCTGGGATCGGGCATAGGCGTGCATCGCCCATCCTGCGACCACCAGATGGGCCCAAACCAGCCAGCTCATCGCCGGCCCCACCCAGTCCTCCGACAGCAGGTAAAGGACCAGGTGCGGCGGGTAAAATGTCGCCGTCTGGATGTCATGGACCACGGGCAAGCCGGCGTAGCTGTGCGGGCACCAGAGCGGCAGTTCCCCTGTTTCCCGGTAGGCGGAAACCAGGAAGCGCTTGAACGGCAAATGCAGCGCCAGCAGGTCGGACGTGTCCGAATAAAGGGTGCCGCCAGGCCGGATCAGCAGGTCGAAAAAGAACAGGCTGGCGAAGACCGCCAGCAGCAGGTACGGCCGCAGTCGGCAGACGGTGGTTGCCCCCCAAGCGGGGTGGGATGCGGACGCGGCCAAGGGAACGACCCGACGAGTGCGAGCAGAGCAAAAACGGTCCGCGAGTCGGCCTGTAAGCCGGGTTCTGTCCCAGGATCGGTCCTGGGGACGGTCATTTATCTAGCCGCACGGTTGCCCGTGTGGTCCAGCGGCCTACCCGGGAGTTCACAGCGGGCCGGACCAGCCCTCCTCCCTTACTTGGCCTTGCTCCCGGTGGGGTTTGCCGAGCCAGCCGGTCACCCGGCTGCTGGTGGGCTCTTACATTAAGGGACCGAAGTCCCCCCACCTTTTCACCCTTACCCAAAATCGGGCCTCACCGACCCGACTTCGGGCGGTATGCTTTCTGTTGCACTATCCCGGTCCTCGCGGACGGTGGGCGTTACCCACCACCGTGTCCTGTGGAGCCCGGACTTTCCTCTCCCCGGGACGCCAGCCGGCATGACACCGACGCGCCCACGGGCAGCGACCGTCCGGCCGACTTGCGGACCATCATTAATTATACGGCGCCTTCGAAGGTTGTCGGCTGCCGGGGTGGAATGGGTGCCGAGCCGCCGCGAGCCGGCCACAAAATCAGATGCCGATGTTGGCCAAGGCATCGAGGAGGCGCCGGGCCAAGCCAACGGCCAACGGCGCGTGTTGCTCCGCGTTGGCCACGGCCCATTCCAAGCGCTGGCGGGCCTTGCCAAGCACGCCGCGATCCTGCTGCTGGTGCAGCGCTTCGGCCAGATGCGCGGTAGACTCGGCCAAGTGGTGCAGCTCTTCCGCCGGCACGTGGGCCGCGTCCAAGGCCTGAGTCAGTTCGTCGAGTAACTCTCGGAGGGCCTTTTGCGACTCGGCATCGAGCGAAGCGGAGCGACTCATCAACTCGGCGACCTCGCGAAGTCGCGTCCGCAGCTCCTGGGTTGCTGCCGGGGAATCGGGTTGGGGCGTCGCCGCCATTGAGTGCACCTCGGACATCTCGTCGGGCAGGTCCGCCGCCTAGAGGCGGCGGACCTGCTCACCGCGGCGTCGGCCGTGGCCACGACGGATCGTACTCCAACGAGAAAATGTGCTGGATGCGCTCCGCCCGGCCGCCGCTTTGATCACGCAAAACGTCCAACGCCTGGCGAATCTGCTCCAGGCGAGGGTCGTTTTTCACTGCCGCTGCCCCGGCGCCGCGGCCAATGCGGTCGAGGATGGCGGCCAAGTCGAGCAGCTTGCACCGCGCTTCTAGGAAGTACAGGTCCAACGCTTGCGAGGCGCTCAGAGGCGTCATGGCTTCGAGGCTCCCGAGCCGACACCCTCCCTGCGAAAACCCAGACCGTCGAGCGTCGGCGTTGTCAGTTGCACCAACACGTTCAGGCTGCCGGAGCGAAATCCCTCGAGGTCGAGCGTCACGAAGCGGAACCCCAACTCCCGAAAACGCCCGATGACCACGGCAGACACCGCGGGGTCGGCCAGCCGGGCCACCTCCGTCGGCGGGACTTCGATCCGGGCCAGCTCCCCCTCGTGGACGCGCACCCGGCACTCGCGATAACCCAGGGACTTGAGCAAGGCCTCGGCCGCCTCCACCCGCGCCACCCGCTCCGGCGTCGCCGCCACCCCGGGCGCGATTCGGCTCGACAGGCACGGCGACGCCGGCTTGTCCCAGTTCGGCAGGCCCCACGACCGGGCCAGCGCCCGCACGTCCGCCTTCGTGCAGCCAGCCTCCTGCAGCGGATGGCGCACACGATGCTCGGCCGCCGCCCATAGCCCCGGCCGATAATCACCCAAATCGTCCAGGTTCGCCCCGCTGCACATCACCGCCACGCCCAACTCCGGCAGCAGGGCCTCCAGGCGCTGATAAAGTTCGCTCTTGCAGAAATAGCATCGCCGGCCGTCGTTGCGGACGTAATCGGGATTGCCGAACTCGGCGGTGATGATCACCCGATGGCGAATGCCGATCCGCCGGGCCAGCTGCCGGGCCTCGTCCAACTCGGCGCGGGCCACGCTCGGGCTGTCGGCCGTGACGGCCACGGCCCGCTCGCCCAAAGCCAGGAAGGCCGCCTGCGCTACCACCGTGCTGTCGATGCCGCCGCTGAAAGCCACCGCCGCGCTGCCATACGAGCGCAACACCTCCAACAGGTGATCACGCTTCGCCCGTTGCTCGGCCGTCAGGTTCGCGGCAGTCTCCATCGCTCTTGACGTCCTTCGGTTCGACATTCGCTTGCCAGTATAGAAGAGGGGCTTCGCTGCCACAAGGCAAAGCCCGGCAGAGGCGTCCCTCTGGATTTGGGCAGGGCGAGGGTGCAGCGGCGGAGAGCGACCGATCGGTTCGCGCTCGCGCGAGGATGGGAGCCGGGTGCTGGGCATGTAGCTAGCGTTCACGATTCGATCGCTTGGCGCTCGCTACATGCCGCGCGAACGCCAACGGATGAATCATGGGCGCGCTACGAGGAATGAGTAGTGAGGTGGGGAAAAACCGCCGTCTGAACCACTGAACGCCGCGCCAACTAGGTGCATCCCTCGACGGCACCTCCAGGGGGTAAAAAACTGGAGAAACCCCGGGTCGTCTACTAAAGTGAGGGGGAACCACGGATCTTGTCCTAGCCAGGAGTGGAACGATGGGTCGAATTGTGTCATTCGCCCTGCTGCTGACGGCCGGTCTCGGCCCTCTGGCCATTACCCGGGCTGGCTCGGTTGAAGAGGAGCAGGCAGCGTGGGACGTGCAGCTCCTGGCAGCCCAAGGGATCCGTGTCGATGGGCCGCGCCTGTTGCAGCTAATCCAGGAACGGACCCTCGACGGACCGGCCCGGGAGCGGATTCGGCGGCTGATCGGGCAGCTGGGCGACGACTCCTTCGCGGTGCGGGAGCGTGCGTCGGCGGCCTTGGTGGCTTACGGGTCAACGGCGCTTCCGTTCCTGCAAGAGGCTGCGGAGGCGAGCGACCCCGAAGTCGCGCGGCGGGCACGGGCGTGTCTGGAGCGGATCGCGCAAGGAGGTCCACCCGGCACGGTGATGGCAGCGGTGGTGCGGCAGGTGGCGCGGCTGCGGCCGGCCGGCAGCGCTGAAGCCCTGCTCGCTTACCTGCCGTCTGCCGAAAGCGAGACCCTGGCAGACGAAGTGCGGGCCGCCCTAGCGCGGCTGGCTGCCGCTGATCAGGCCAGTGCCGCGTCGTTGCGTCGCGCCTTGGCCGACGCGCACCCGGTCCGGCGGGCGGCCGCCGCCGAGGCCTTGGGGCAGGCGGCCGCCGCCGACCACCTGCCGTTGCTGCGTCCCTTGCTCCGGGACCCCGATGCGCAGGTTCGCTGGCGCACTGCCACGGTGCTCGCTGCCGCTGGGCAACGGGAAGCGGTCCCCGTCCTCATCGACCTGCTCACGCAGCTCCCCCGCTCCCAGGCCGTCCTGGTTGACGACCTTCTCCGACGATTGGCCGGGGAACGTGCTCCGGCGGTGTCACTGGGGGCGACTCCCGACAGCCACGGGCGTTGCCGCGATGCCTGGGCCGCTTGGTGGCGCGACCACGGCGCGGCCGCCGACTTCACCCGCCTGGCCCAGCTGCCGACTTACCGCGGTTACACCTTGGTTGTCCTCTTGGACCAGGGGATCCTCCGGGAACTCGGCCCGGACAATCAAGCCCGCTGGCAAATGGTTGGTCTGGAATTCCCTCTCGATGTCCAAATCCTTCCGGGCGAGCGCTTCCTGGTGGCCGAGCATCACGCCAACCGCGTGACAGAGCGGAACCGTCGCGGCGACATCCTCTGGGAAAGGCAGGTCAACGAACCGCTGGTGGCCCAGCGGCTGCCGAACGGGAACACATTCATCGCCACGCCGCTGGAACTCTTGGAGCTGGATGCCAAAGGAAAGGTCGTTTTCCAGTACAACCAGCCCGACGGCGAGCGGATCATGAAGGCGCAGAAGCTCGCCGACGGCACCGTGGTGCTGGCCACTTCCGGCCGGAAGGTGTACCATCTGGACGCCACGGGCCGCGAGCGAGCCAGCTTCGAGGTGGAGGTGCGCACCTCAGGCGGGCGGTTCGACGTCACGCCGGAGGGGACGATCCTGGTGCCACTGCTGACGGCGAACAAGGTGAGGGAATACGATTTGACGGGCAAGATGGTGGCCGAGTTGACAGTCGAGCAGCCGGTGGCGGCGGTTCGCTTGCCCAACGGGCACACGCTGGTGACTTCGCTGTCGCAGCGGCGGGCAATCGAACTCGACCGGCAAGGACGCGAGGTGTGGCAGTACGAGACTTCGGAAGGGCGGGTCACGCGAGCTTGGCGGCGGTGAGCCGCCCCAAGCCTGTCTCTGAAGCGCGATGGGGAAGAAGCATGGAGCGACCGGGTCGGCTGGCGGCGCTGGGAGTGGTTGGATTAGCCGCGGTGTTTGCTTGTTGGGTGCGGAGCGAGGAGCCGACGCCGATTTACAACACCGTGAAGGAGGAGCCGCCGCTGTCGGCGGCCGAAGCCGCCGCCCGCTTCCAGGCCCCGCCGGGCTTTCGCGTCACCGTCTTCGCCGCGGAACCGGACGTGCGCCAGCCCATCGCCCTGGCCTGGGACCGACGCGGCCGGCTCTGGGTGGCGGAAAACCACACCTACGCCGAGCGGGCCCGCCGATTCGACCTCCGACTGCACGACCGGGTGGTCATCTTTGATGGGGCCAATGGCCACTCATCGTTCACCACTCGGCAGGTCTTCAGCGACGAATGGCAGATGCTGACCGGCCTGGAGGTCGGCCACGGCGGCGTCTGGTTGCTGTGCCCGCCGCAGCTGCTGTTCGTCCCCAGCGATGGCGATCGGCCCACGGGAACCCCCCAGGCGGTACTCGACGGCTTTACGGTGCCCGCGGTCAACTACCATAATTTGGCCAACGGCCTCCGCTGGGGGCCGGATGGCTGGCTGTACGGCCGCTGCGGCGCCTCGGCCCCCGGTCGCGTCGGTCGGCCGGGCACTCCCGCCGAGCAGCGGGTGCCGCTGCACGGCGGCGTCTGGCGCTACCATCCCATCCGCCGGACCTTCGAAGCACTCTGCCATGGCACCACCAATCCCTGGGGCCACGACTGGAACGCCCTCGGCGAACTGTTTTTCATCAACACGGTCAACGGCCACCTGTGGCATGTCATCGCCGGCGCCCACTACCAGCGGCCCCACACCATCGACCCGAACCCACACACCTACGAACTGATCGACCAACATGCCGACCACTACCACTGGGACACTTCCAAGAGCTGGATGGATTCGCGGCAGCCGGTCGGGGAACACGACCGCCGCGGGGGTGGGCACGCCCACAGCGGCCTGATGATCTACCTCGCCGACCAATGGCCCAAGGACTACCACGGCAAATTGCTGACGTTGAACTTCCACGGCCGACGGGTCAACGTCGAGCGACTGGAGCGGGTTGGCGGCGGTTACGTCGGCCGACATGAGCCCGACATTTTTTTCGCCGCTGATCCGTGGTTCCGCGGCATCGACCTGAGCTACGGCCCCGATGGCGGCGTCTTTATCCTCGATTGGGCCGACACCGGCGAATGCCACCAAGCGACCGGCGTCCACCGCACGTCGGGTCGGATTTACAAAGTCACACATGGTCGGGCCGCGGCTGTGCCGCTGACCGACCTGGCCCGGCTTTCCAACCGCGAGCTGGTTCGCCTCCAACGACACGCCAATGAGTGGTTCGTCCGCCAAGCCCGGCAGGAACTGGCCGACCGCTTCGCTGCCGGCAGGGACCTTGACGATGCCCGGGCCGACCTCCTGGCGATGCTCGCCCGCGAAACCGAGGCGGTACTCCGCTTGAGGGCCTTATGGGCCTTGTCCGTCATCGGCGCCGCTGACGACCAGCTGCTGGTCGATCGACTTCGCGACCCGCATGAGGCCGTCCGAGCCTGGGCCATCCGCCTCCTGACCGACCACCTCCGCCTGGACGGCATTTCCGGCCAGCGTTTCGGCCCCGATCAGCCCTTGGCGGACTCGATCCTGGGAGAATTGATGCGCCTGGCACGGGAAGACCCCTCCGGACTGGTGCGCTTGGTGCTGGCTTCGACACTTCAGCGGCTGCCAGTGGGGCAGCGGCCCATGCTCGCGGCACCGCTGTTGGCCCGGGCCGAGGATGCCGGCGACCACGACATTCCGTTGATGCTCTGGTATGGGCTGATTCCCCTGGCCGACGCCGACCCGTCGGCCCTGGCCGGGCTGGTTGGGGGGTGCGCGGTGCCGACGACCCGTCGCCTGATGGTGCGCCGGTTGGCGGAGGAGATCGATAAGCGCCCCGGCTCCCTCAACGATCTGCTGCGGCTGCCACGTGCCCGGACCGAGGCGGCATTTGCGGCTGATCTGCTGGCGGGGCTGGCGGCGGGCCTGCGCGGCTGGCGAAAGGCCCCGAAGCCGGAGGCCTGGGAGGCCTTCGCCGCCGCCTGGGCCGAGGCCGGCGATGCCACCATGCGGCAGCGTCTGCGGGAGTTGAACGTCGTGTTCGGCGACGGCCGGGCACTCGAAGAGGTGCAGCGCCTCGCCCTCGACGAACGTGCCGACTTGGAGACGCGCCGCGCCGCCTTGCAGACGCTCATCGACAGCCAAGCCCCCAATCTGCGGAGCGTCTGCGAGCAGCTGCTGAAGGTGCGCTTTCTGAACACCACGGCGGTCCGCGGTCTGACCCGGTTCGACGACCCCGCCATCGGCGAACAATTGGCACGGAACTATACGGCGTTCCATCCGTCCGAACGATCGGCGGTCATGGACGCGCTGGTGTCTCGGCCGGCGTTTGCCCGGGCCTTGCTGGCGCAGGTGGCCGCGGGTCGAATCCCGCGCAGCGACCTGACCGCAGGCCACGCCCGGCAGATCCTCAGCTTCCGCGACGCGAAACTGGCAGAGCAATTGGAAGCGGTCTGGGGCAAGCTGCGCGAGTCGCCAGCCGAGAAAAAGGAGGCGATGGCACGGCTGAAAGCGGCGCTGGCGCCCGAGGTCCTCGCCCGGGCCGACCTCAGCCGCGGTCGGGCCGTGTTCCAACAGGCCTGCGGCAACTGCCACAAGCTGTACGGGCACGGCGGCGACATCGGCCCCGACTTGACCGGCGCCCACCGCGACAACCTCGACTACTTGCTGGAAAACATCGTTGACCCGGCGGCCAACGTCAGCGCTGACTTCCGCCTGACACAGGCTGTCCTCGTCGATGGCCGGGTGCTGAATGGCATCATCAAGGCCCAGACGCCGCAGACGGTGACGCTCCAGCTGGAGAAAGAGGTCGTGGTGCTGCGGCGGGACGACATCGAGGCATTGATCCCCTCTGAACAATCGCTGATGCCGGAACAGCTGCTGCAACCGTTCACCCCGGAGCAGGTCCGCGACCTCTTCGCCTACCTGATGCACCGCACGCAGGTGCCGCTGCCGGCAGGAAAATGACGCATCCGGCCGGCCGCCAGGCTGGGCGGCCTCACAGACCCAACTCGGCCTTAACGGCGGCGAAGGCGTCCAAGGCGAAGACCAAGTCGTCCCGAGAATGGGCGGCCGACACCTGGACGCGAATCCGCGCCTTACCCTGCGGCACCACGGGGTAGGAGAAACCGATGACGTAAACGCCGCGGTCAAGGAGGCGGTCGGCCATGCGGCCAGCCAGGGCGGCGTCGCCGAGCATGATCGGCACGATCGGATGTTCGCCCGGCAGGACGTGGAAGCCGCGCTCCGCCATGCCGTGGCGGAAGAAACGGGTATTGTCGGCCAAGCGGTCGCGCAGTTCGGTGGAGGTGCTGAGCAATTCCAGGGCCTTAAGGGAGCCGCCGACGATCATCGGGGCCACAGAATTGGAGAAGAGGTAAGGGCGCGAGCGCTGCCGGAGGATGTGGACGATCTCGGCGCGGGCAGCGGTATAGCCACCGCTGGCCCCGCCCAGCGCCTTGCCGAGCGTGCCGGTGAGGATGTCGATCCGTCCCAGGACACCGCAGTGTTCGTGGGTGCCCCGGCCCTGCCGGCCGAGGACGCCGACGCCGTGCGAATCGTCGACCATCACCAGGGCGTCGTAGCGGTCGGCCAACTCACAAATCTCCGCTAGCCGGGCAATCGTCCCGTCCATGGAGAAGACGCCGTCCGTGGCGATGAGGCGGAAGCGTGCCCCTTGGGCCGCGCGCAGTTGTGCCTCCAGGTCGGCCAGGTCGCTGTTCCGATAGCGGTAGCGCTGAGCTTTGCACAGCCGGATGCCGTCGATGATCGACGCGTGGTTCAGCTCGTCGGAGAAGATGGCATCCTCTGGTCCCAGGAGGGTCTCGAACAAGCCGCCATTGGCGTCGAAACAGGAAGAGTAAAGGATGGCGTCGTCGGTGCCCAGAAATTCGGCCAGCTTGCGTTCGAGCAGCGTGTGCGGCTGTTGCGTGCCGCAGATGAAGCGGACTGAGGCCAGGCCGTAGCCCCATTGGTCCAGGGCGGCGTGCGCCGCGGCCACAACTTCAGGATGGTTGGCCAGGCCCAGGTAGTTGTTGGCACAAAGGTTGAGTACCTCCGGCCGACCCAGCACGCCCACGCGGGCCCGTTGCGGCGACGTCAGGACACGCTCACGCTTGAAGGTGCCGGCCCGCTCGATCTCGGCCAACTGCTGCGCCAGGTGCTCTTTCAAGCGGCTGTACATCAGTGTGCTCCTTGCCTCAGACTCTCCGGGGACGAGGGCGGATTCACCGCCGTGCCGGCTTCTCCTCAGCCAGACCCGTCCGATGGCTGTTGCGCCCTTTGCCGGCGTTGTTCCTCCTGTTCCAAGCGGCGATCCTCCCGCTCCAACGCCAGCAGGGCGCTGTCGTCCCACGATGCCGCCTCCTCGATCGGCTCCATGTGGATGGTCACTTCGATGTCTGGCAGGGCCTTTTCGACGGCGGCTTCGATGCGGCTGGCCAAGGCATGAGCCCGCCGCACGGTGTAATGGCCGGGCACCAGCAGGTGGAAATCGACGAAGCGCCGGGCGCCGGCCAGGCGGGTGCGCACGGCGTGAAAGTCCATGCCCGGTTCAAGACAGCTGGCTATGGCCGCCCGCACCTTGGCCTGGTCCTCCGGCGGCAAGGCATGGTCCATCAGACCGTGAAAAGAGCGCGTCAGCAAGTCCCACGCCGTCCAGCCAATGTTCGCCGCCACTGCCAAGGCCACGAGCGGATCAAGAAACTGCCAGCCGGTTAACCGCACCAGCCCCACTCCCACCAGCACACCGACCGACGTCCAGACGTCGGTCATCAGATGCTGGCCGTCGGCTTCCAAGACGATCGACCGATATTTCCTGCCGACGCGGAGCAAAAAGCGGGCCACGACCAGGTTGATGCCCGAGGCCACGGTTGCCACCAGCAGACCGACGTCCAAAGGCTGCAATGGCTCCGGTACGATCAGCCGTTTCACAGCCAACCAGGCAATGCCGCCGCCGGCCACCAGGATCAGAATTCCCTCCAGGCCGCTGGAGAAAAATTCGATTTTCTCGTGACCGTAGGTGTGCGTCCGATCGGCCGGCATCGCCGAGTAGACCAGCGACAAAAACGCCGTTACCGCGGCCAGGAGGTTGACCACCGATTCCACGGCGTCCGCCAGCAGGCCGACCGAGTTGGTCAGCAGGTATGCTGTGTATTTCAGGCCGATGGTGACCAGCGCCGCCAGGATCGACAGGATGATGGGAACGCGGAGCTGACGCGGCACCATGCGATGATTCCTTGAAGTCGGTGGAGTGCATCATCCGGGTGCTCGGGGCCATTGTCAATGGCATCGACGGGCCGACAAGTTGGCGAGCGGCGGCGCTGGCGCACGGCGAGCAGGGTGGAGCAGGCATTGCAAGCGGGGCGGTGCAAGCATGAGAAGCGGGGCCGGGTGGCGTCCGATGAGGGTTGGTCACGCAGGGATGACTCTGGGCATTGACGCGGCCCCGCCCGCTGTTCGGCGGCGCTGACGCAGCCCCGCTCGGCGGTCCGCCCTGAAGCCGACCGGCTTCAGGGCGGTGCCTCCGGCATAGGCGCCGGCGGCACTGCGCCATCGGGAATCAGTTTCTTCCAGGCGAGTACGGCCTTTTCCAGTTGCGCCGCCGGGGCCGTCGGGTCGTAGGCAATCGTCCGCCCCTGCGGAGCCAAACGGACCAAGTGCCAATGGGCCAAGGTGCGGATGGCCGGCCGATCGTGCTGAAGGTAAGCGATCAGTGTCTCGTATGTTTCCGGCTTGGCCCGGTCGTCGCGCGAGAAGTTGTGCAACAGATGCAGGGTAATCTCCGCCTGAGCACGGCCGAAGCCCCGCTGCTCTTGCAGCAGCCGATAGAGGCGGACGTCCAACCGGGGTGCCCGGCTGATCCAATGCCGCAGGCCGGCAACGGCGCTGTCGCGCACGTCGGCTTGGGGACTGGCCAAGCCATCGACCACGGGGAGCACGTCGTCCAGGGCCACCAGGCAAGCCACGGCCAAGCGGCGCGGGGCGGACTCCGGCTCCCGTAACATGCCAACCAGGAGCGGCCGCACGGGCTGCCCCAGCCGTTTCGCCAAAGTGCCAATTGCCAGCCGCATTCTCTTCGCTTCGGGGGCTTCGGCCTGTTCCGGTTCCAGCCACCACTCCGGTGGCTTGGTCATGGGATAGGGGCCGAGCATTCCCGCCCCGATGTTGTTCCAGGTGACGAGCGACGCTGGCGGCAGGGCCATGGTCTGATAGCGGACCTTCAACTGTACCTCCCCTGCCAGGGCGAACAGGCCGCACAAAATGGCCGGTCCTTCGCCCCGGCCGTCGGCGTGGAAGGGCATGTCGTCGAGATACAAGCCGGCCAGTTCCGCGGATGCCTCGGAACGCTGGTCGCCCAGGGTCACATCCCAGATTTCATCGGCAAAGCGCAGGCGAATCACCGCGCCGCCGTCGGCCTTGGCATTCCTCAAAACGACCCGGCCACGATGGAGCGTGAAATCCAGGTCGAAGCCTGGCCCGGGAGCGTGCAGCGTCAGGGCACATTCGCGGACCGGCAGTTCGCGGCCCTCGCGCAATGCTTGCATCGAGGTGAACTCGTCGACATTGCCCCAAAGCACGAGGCGGACGCCGGAGTCGAGCCGCAGTTCACTGCGGAAGCCCGGGAGGCTGATGAGTTCTTCCGCACTGGCGACTTCGGCATCCGGCGCGACGCGCTCCCAGGAGTTGGCTTCGGGGCCTCGGCGGAACAGCGCCGAACCTCGACCCGCCGCCAGCTGCCCAAGCTGCCGCCGCTGCGGGTTCGGTTCGTTGGTTGGCACCTTGTCGAGCGGCCTTTTGGGGGGCATCGGCTGCGGCATGGGCATCGGCTCGGAGGGGGGCGGCGGTTCCGGCTTCGGTGGCTCGGCTACCGGCGGCTGCGCGGGTGGACCCGCCGGTGGCTCGGCCACCGGCGGTCTCGCGCCAGGCCCTGACGGCTCGCCGCCGCTGGGGCCGGTTGCCTGCGACGTGCCCTCCTGTCGGGCCACACGCACCGGCTCGATGTCGGGAAACGCCTGCCAGATGGCGACCCCCAAGGCCGCCACCAACACGACCACGACCAGCAGCGGCACCCAGCGACGAAATCCGCTGCCGCCCAGTTGGAATAACGGCAAACCGAGGCGGAGCGTCTCGTCTTCGTCGTCGTGATGGAGTTCATCGGGGCCACGCTCCACCACCGGCTTCTTCCGCCGAGGTCGGCGCCGGACACGCCGTTCCGGTGCCAGTCGGCTCATACGCTCGTACGCCGTCGGGGGCACCTGGATCGGCTCTCCCAGGAAGAGCGTGAGGATCTGGTGGCACGCGGCCACCTCGGCCAAGTGCACGTCTGAGTTTAGGCAGATTTCCTCCACATCGGCCAGCTTGTCGCTGGGCAGCTCGTTGTCCAGATACTCCGCAACGGTGTTGGCATCGATCTTGGCCTCCGGCCCGGTGGCCGGCGGCACCGTCAGCTGTCGATCGTGAAGCACCGCCTTGATCCGCTCGATCAGCTTCTGTGCGGTTTCGCTTTCTGCCACTTTCTGCCCGATCACTGCGGCTTGCGCCGGTTCCAGCGTGTCGTCCAGGTAAGCCAGCAAGGTTCGCAACGTGAGACGCATGGAAAACTCCATCGGCGGCTGGTTTGGTCTTGCTACTGTTATTAGTGGTGTGGTCGCCTCCCGTTTCGTACACAATTTTTTCCCGGTCGCGTCGACTGCTGGCCTTGCTCGGCAGGTCTCGGAGCGATATGCACCCTGGCGCTCGCCCCGCGGGAGAGACGCCATGCCGAAACGGACCTGCTTTTGCCTTCTAGCCTTACTGGCGGCCAGTCCCGTTCGTGCCGAGCCTCAATTCTCGGCGCGGCATGTGGATGTCGGCGAGGTGCGCACCGGCACCGCCCTGACGCCTTCCTTCACCTTCGTCAATCCTGGCCCTGCTTCCGTGACCCTCCTCGACGCCCGTGCCAGCTGCGGCTGCCTGGTGCCCCGCGTCGAGCGGCGCACGTACCAGCCCGGGGAGAGCGGGAGCGTTCGGCTGGAAATCAACACCCTGACGCAGCCAGCCGGTCCGAACACATGGACACTGGTCCTCCGTTTCGAGGAAGGAGGGCAGGTCCGGGAAACGACGCTAACGCTCGCGGCTCGCCTGGTGACGGAGGTGCAGGTACAGCCCGCGAGCCTGCACATTTACGCCGACAAAGGGGTCTGCCACGAAATCCGCGTCACCGATCTGCGAGATCAATCGCTGCGTGTGACGGCGGCCGACAGCAGCTCGCCGTGGGTCGCGGCGGCGGTCGAGCCGCCGCCACCGACACGGGGTGATCGGCCGACGTGGGTCATTCGCCTGACGGTGCGGGACGACCTGCCTCCCGGTCGGCACGAGGAGCGTGTCACCGTGTACACCGATGACCCTGCCTACCGCACCCTGAACGTGCCGGTTACGATTATCAAAAAGCCTCGGCACAATGTGTCGGCCTTGCCCGGAGAGGTGACTTGGTCGGTGCCGCGGGGGCAGCCGGTGCCATCCCGCATCGTTCTGATCCGAGCGGCTGATCGGCAAGCTGTCAAGGTGGCGGAGGTGACGTCGGACGATCCGGCCATCACTGCCACCTGGGCCGAGGGACCACACGACATGAGCACGGTGCGGCTTCATGTCGATCGCAGCCGGGTCCGAGGCGGGGAGGTGCGCACCACCGTCCGAGTTCGACTCCGGCAACCGATGGCGGAAGTCGTCGAGATTCCGGTGACGTTTCGCAGTGAGTGAGGTTTGCCGCGCTGCGGGCGATGGTCAAGCGGCTTACGCCCGGTGGTGGTCGCAATGCGGATGATAGGTGAGTGGAGGGACATGGGATCCCCGCGAGGCAGTGACCGACCCTAAACTCAGGGACGGTCCAACCATCCATTGATCGGTTCGCGCTCGGGCCGCGCCGGGTCGCGTCGCGACGGACCTGACAACCGATCCATCGGTTCGCGCTGGCGCAAGGACGGGAGGCGCGTGCTGGGCCCGCAGGCAGATCGATCGTTTCGCGTTCGCTGCGTGCCCAGCGTGTGCGAGACGAGGAATCGGCGCGGCGGGGGCTTGGGGAAAAACCGCGGCCCGGAGCGCTCAACCCCGCCTTGAACAATGGGTGTACCCGGCCACTCAAGTCGCGCTTGACATGGACAGGAAGAACGCTATCGTGCCCGCTCCCTGGCAATCGTCCGAGCCAACGGCGAAAGCACCTGAGGTCCTGCCCGTGCTGACCGTCTGGGTCCGCGGGGCGCTGGTAGGCATGGCCCTGGGACTGGTGGCCGTGTTCATCGTCGCGGCGCGGTTAAACCCTTACGACGATCAGGGTCAGCCACTGCGGCTGGGGACGCACCAACAGCTGGGGCTGCCGCCGTGTTCCTTCCGGGCGTTGGCCGGTCTGCCGTGCCCGTCGTGCGGCATGACCACCAGCTTCGCCCTGTTGATGGACGGCCTGGTGCACGGCCGACCGATCAGCGTCTGGTATTCGCTCCAAGCGAATGCCGTGGGCACGCTGACGGCTGTGTTCGGCTTGGCCCTGGTTCCGTGGGGGCTGGCCAGCGCCTGGCGGGCGCGGCCGCTGTTCATTCGGTCGATGGAACAGGCCCTGACGTGGATCGTCATCACCTTCGTCGGGTTGATGATGGTCCGCTGGCTGGTGGTCCTTGCCTGGCTAGCCGTGGAGCGCTCCGGGCCGTTGTTCCGGCCGGATGGGGACGACCCGCCACGGGCATGGAGGAGAGACGATGGCACCGCGCCACACACGCCCGCTGCTCGCTGGCAGCTTGGTCCTGGCGGGGGTCTTGACCCTCGGCTGCAATCCGATCGCTGTGCCCTACTTCCTCATGTTCGGTCTGGAGCCGAAGATCGACCCGCCTTGCCGGTTGGCAGCGCCCGACAAGAATCGAGAAGTGCGGGTGATGGTGCTCGCCAGCTCGGCGCTCGAGACCCGGCCCGAATTCCTCCGTGTGGAGCGCGAGCTGGCCAGTCTTCTGGTGCGACAGCTGGAGAAAGGCTTCCTGCAAAATAAGGAACGGGTCAGCGTCCTCCCGGTCAGCCGGGTGGAGAAGTTCAAGGATGAGCACCCCAACTGGCAAGTCCTCAGCGCCCAAGAGATCGGCCAGCACTTCGGGGCCGACTACGTCATCGACCTGGAGATCCACGCCCTAAGCCTGTACGAGAAGGGGAGCTTCAACACGTTCTATCGCGGCCATGCCGAGATCTCGGTGGCGGTCATCGACGTCCACAAGCCGGGGGAGGAGCCGATCTTCAAGGACGAATACGTGATCGACTACCCGCGCACTTCCGGACCGATCCCGGCGGATGGAGGGCATAGCCTCCAGCAGTTTCGTCAGGCATTTCTGAACCGGGTGGCGACGGACCTGTCCTGGTATTTCACCAGTCACAAGGTCGAGGACGATTTCCGGCGCGAGTGAGCGACGGACAAGTTGTCGTCGATCCCATTCGGGCACCTCGGGAGGCTTCCACGGCGGGACAAGCCCGGGAGCGGACTCACCTATGGACGACACGGATGCCAACCACGCCAGCGCGTGGGCACCCGGGCAACGAGTCCGCGGTGCGACTCGCGCCAACCTCGCCGGTGCCCTGGGACAGGTCTGGGCCGTGTGCGGCGCGCCGGGAAGCGTCTTGCTGACCCTGTTCTTGCAAGAATACCTGCACGCCGACAAATGGTACATCGGCCTGGTGCTGGCGATGACCTACCTCGGGCCGACGTTTGAGCTGCCCGGCGCGGCGTTGACGGAGTGGTTGGGCTGTCGGCGGCGCATCTTCGTCGTGACCCACCTGCTGAACCGAGCCGCGTTTTTCGTCCTCGCAGTCGTTCCCTTGGTGAGCACAGCAGAAGCCGGCCGCGACCGCGGCATCGTGCTTGTCTTGCTCGTGGTCGGCACGACGCGGGTGATCGCTCATCTCGGCGCGCCGGCCTGGTGGAGCTGGATGGCCGACCTGGTCCCCGAGCGGAGCCGCGGCGAGTTTTTCAGCTGCCGCCAGCGCTGGGCCAATGTCTCCTCCGCCAGCACTTTCGTCGTGAGCATGGCGCTGCTGCACTGGGGCGGCGGGATGGGGAACCGCGTCCTGGTGAGCGTCTTGTTTGCCATCGGGGCCGCCTTCGGCGTGGCCGATATCCTCCTGTATCTCAGGGTGCCGGAGCCAGCCCGGGCACCGACGCCTGACCGCCTTGGCGAAGGCCGATTGACGGCCTTCCTGGGGCCGTTTCGCCAACCCGGGTATCGCCGACTGCTGGTCGGCATGGGGTTGTGGTCGTTCGCCGCCAACCTGGTGCTGCCGTTTGTACCGGTCTACCAGCGAGGCGAAGAGTTGGCCGGTCGGTCGGTGGGTTTGGGCATCTCGTGGCTGATGCTGGCGGTGCTGAATGTGGCCGGCAGCCTGGCGGCTGCGGCCAGCAGCCGGTGGTGGGCCGTGTGGATTTCCCGTCGCGGCTCCTGCTCCCTCCTCCTGTTTGGCTCGGGGCATCTCTTGGTGCTTGCGGCCTACCTGGTCATGGACCGAACTTGGGGCCTGGTGGTCCTGCTCCCTCTGACGTTGGTCCAAGGCGGTCTGACAACCGCCTGGACCGTCGCCAGTCAACAGCTGATGCTCAATCTGTCGCCTCGCTCCCGGCGCAGCTTTTTCGTTTCGGTGTACAACGTCACCACGGGCTGGCTGATGGCCCTCAGCCCGCTGCTAGCCGGCCTGGTCGCGGATCGTTGGAAAGTGTTGGATGCGACTTTGTCGAACGGCTTACCTGTGTGCTATTTCCACGTCCTGCTCGTGGCGGCCTTGGCGGGGGCATTGATCGCCCTGGCCGTGTTGGCGGGGCTTCCTGCCGACGGGCCGCCGAGGCCGAGCAATCGGCCCGGGCTGCTGCGGTGGGGGTGGGTACGCCTGCTGCCGCGCTTGGGCTGGGGAACGTGGCTGATGCTGCCCCGCATCGTTGTCCCATTCCCCGACCCGCTGGCCCCGCGTCGCGGGGGCCAGCGGGCAAGCCAAGTCGCGTCCGAAGCGGACGCGGCTTCCATACAATGACCTTCGGCCCGGCGCTTGGTCAGCCTCCGGGTCGTGGCCCCCCTAAGTCTTCCGGTCGAGGAAACAAACATGTCGCAGACGCTGGCGCGCCAGCTGGCCGAATATACCGTGCAACTCCGCTTTGATGACCTGCCCGCTCCGGTGGTCCATGAAGCCAAGCGGCGGTTCATCGACTCGCTGGGAACGGCGGTGGGTGCGCTGCCGGCCGAAGCTTATGCCATCGCCCGTCGGTGTGCCCTGCGGGTGCAAGGGGAACGGAGCGTCGGGCTGATCGGCGGCGGTCGCTCGAGTGTCGAATGGGCCACGTTCGTCAACGGGTTGCTGATCCGCTATCTCGACTTCAACGACACCTACCTGTCGTTAGAACCCGCTCATCCCAGCGATAACCTGGGGGCGGTGTTGGCGGTCGGCGAGCTGGCGGGCGCCACCGGCCGCGAGCTGATCACCGCGGCGGTGCTGGCCTACGAAATCCAGTGCCGCCTGTGCGATGCCGCCAGCCTGCGGAAACACGGCTTCGATCACGTCTTCTACGGGGCGCTGTCGTCCACGGCGGCCGCCTGCAAGCTGCTGCGACTCGACGCGGAACGTACCACCCATGCCCTGGGCCTGGCGGGGGTGTGCAACGTCGCCCTGCGGCAGACGCGGGCCGGCGAGCTGAGCATGTGGAAGGGATGCGCCTTCGCCAACGCTGCCCGCAACGGGGTCTTCGCCGCCTTGCTGGCGGCCGAGGGCATGACCGGCCCCGCTCCGATCTTTGAGGGCGAGCTGGGCATCATGAAGCTCATCACCGGGCCATTCACCTTGGCCCCGCTCGGGGGCGGCGATCGCCCCTTCATGATCAACCGGACCTACATCAAGTTCTGGCCGGCCGAGTATCACTCCCAAAGTGCCATCGACGCCGCCTTGCAATTGCGGCCCCTGATCGACGACCTTCGGGACATCACCGCCATCGACATCCACACCTTCGATGCCGCCGTGGACATCATCGGCAAAGACCCGGAAAAGTGGCGACCGCGCACCCGGGAAACCGCCGACCACAGCCTGCCGTACTGCACGGCCGCAGCCTTGGCGGATGGCGACGTCACCCTGGCGACTTTTGAGGAACGGCGGTTCACCGACCCGGAGTTGCTGGCATTGACGGCCAAGGTCCGTGTCCATCGAGACGCTGCCCTCAGCGCTCGTTATCCCAACGGCATCCCCAACCGCCTCACCATCACGCTCCGCGATGGCCGACAACTCGTCCGCGAGGTCGAATTCCCTCGTGGTCATGCCCACAATCCCATGAGCGACGCCGAGGTGGAGCAGAAGTTTCGCCGCCTGGTCGAACCGCGCTGCGGGCCGGAGCGGGCCAGCCGAATGCTGACGCAGCTTTGGGGCATGGAGGCCGCCCAAACCACGGATCTGATGCGGCTGTTCGCCGAGGCTTAAAGTTGCCCGGCGGGGAGGAAATAGACCGCGACACCGGGCCGATCCTTGCGCGGCGTAGCGGGCTGCCACAGGTGGATCAACGTCGCTCGCTCCGCCAAGGCACGCGCACCGGGGATCATGGGCAGGCGCTCGTGCGGATTGGAGGTGGTTTCCAGGACGATGTAATACGCATCCGGCGGTTCCTTGGGCGGCCGCGGTGGGCCGGGCGGGCCGAAGGCCCGCCCGGCGGTGTACTCCGCCCACCAAAACCGATCCCCAAGGTGCTCTGTCGGCCGAGCGTGCTCCGCCAGCCAGCGACCGACCTCGCGGTGCCCTTGGCGGTTGGCGTGGAGCGGCTTCAGCGCGGAGGGCAAGCCGACGGCCACAACCAGGCCCGGCAGGATGGTGGCCCAAGTCGCCGCCGACCAGCGAGGCAAGCGCCAGCCGCGTTCCTGCCACCATCCCGGCAAGGCGAGCAAGCCAGCCGCCGCCCATAAACAACCGGTCATGACGATGAGCTGCACGTGCCGCTCCGAAACGTAGCCCATGACCGAAGCGACGCGCAGCACGGCCAACGCCTGGGCCAGACACGGCGCCCCCAGCAGCCAGCTTTCAGGCTCGCCCCACCGCCGCCGAAAGTGCCACAGCCCAAAAATCACGGCCGGAAGGGCCACATAGTTGAACCCCTTCAACAGCTCCACCGTGAAGCCGCGGAATGCCCACGGCACGCTCCCCGACCGTTGGCCCACGCGATAGGCATCGGTCCAGACCGACCATACCAGGGCCAACGGCGGCTGCCGGGCCGCCGTGGCCTGGCTCGGCACGTCGCGCGCCGTGTGCAGGATTTCCCGCCCGGTGGTCTTGTTCGTCAAGGCCCCGATGGTGGCGATGTACGGCGCGGCAACCACCGTCAATGCCCCCAGGAGGGCCGCCGACTCGGCCAAGGTGCTCCGCCACGGCCGCCGCGAGGAAGGCAGCAACTGGCCCAGCAGCAGCACCAAGGCCATCGCGGGTGCGATCAGGATCCCCTCCGGCCGAGTGAGGTACGCCAAGCCGCTGAAGACACCCGCCAAGGCAAACCCCAGGACCGAGGAGCGCTGGTGTGCGATCACAGCGGCCAGGATCGCGGAGGCCGCCCACAACAAAAACACTCCCTCGGACAACCCGTCGGACAAGAGCTGGTTGCTTGACGGGAGGCATTGGTAGATGAGCACCCCCCAGAAGGCTGTCCGCCGCTCGAAGACGATTTTGCCGAGGAAATACAGCGGCACCACCAGCAAGACGGCGGCCAGCGAATTGGCAAGCTGGGCGGCGAGGCGCATGGTGTCGGCGTCGAGGCTGCCGCCGCACGAACGCAGCGCCCAGGACACGGCGGCGATCGCCACCGGAAAGCCGGGATGGTGCAAGTTGCCGCGGAGGACTTCCGGCCAGGGGTAGTGTTCCAGCTGCCACGCATAGCGGATGAAGGCGATGCTATCGCGGGCAGCAACCGTGGTGTGGGTCAACACCCAAAGGTGCAGCAGGCCGACGACCGCCATCAGCACGAACATCAGCAGGAGGTCGTGGCGCGCGCCTCCGGCAGGCTTAGTTGCGACGCCCACCGTTTGAGACTGCTCGTCCATGAGCGGTTATCCTCGACCCCACGAGCGATCTCCCTCCGGCCAGCACCTCCGGGTTGCGGGCGGCATCGTAGGTTGTTTTGCCAGTGAGGTCAAGACGGAGGTCGATCGCGCGGTCGCGGCAGGCCCCATCGGCGAGGTTATTTTCGCCCTTGCAATCTCCACCGCAACCGACTACATTCACTACAATGATTTAACAGGACTTAGGGTTGATAGCCAAGGCAGGAGATGTAAGCGCGGCGGAAACGACGAGGATGGACATGGCCATCACGAAGGACCGCAAGTCGAGCATTATTGACCAGTTCCGGCGAGCGCCGTCCGACACCGGTTCTCCCGAAGTGCAAATTGCTCTGCTCACCGAACGCATCAAGGAACTGCACGAGCACATGCGCACGCACAAAAAGGACCACGCCAGCCGGCGCGGCCTGTTGAAGATGGTCAGCAAGCGGTCCGGCCTGTTGACCTACCTTCGAAACCGCGACCGCAACCGCTACCTCGCGATCATCAATCGGTTGGGGCTCCGCAAGTAACAGAACCGTCCCGCCTGGCCGGTCCAGGGGCGGGTCGACTCGCCGCTTCGACCGGATTCCCGTTTCCGCGCGTGTGTTGTCCCTGCCGGCGTCTTAGGGGAATGTGCCGTGCAGGTTTGTCGTGTGTCTTGCACTCTCGGGAACCAGCAACTCAGCATCGAAACCGGAAAACTTGCCAAACAGGCCCACGGGGCGGTCGTCGTGCAATATGGCGATACGGTCGCTCTCGTGACTGCCGTTGAGGGAGAAGCCGACGAGCAGCGCGATTTCTTCCCGCTTGTCGTCGATTACCGCGAGAAAACCTATGCCGCCGGGAAGTTCCCCGGCGGCTTCATCAAACGCGAAGGCCGGCCCACCACCAAGGAAATCCTCACCAGCCGCCTGATCGACCGCCCCCTCCGGCCCCTGTTTCCCCCCAGCTACACCAACGAAGTGCAGATCATGGCATCGGTCTTGTCCTTTGACAAGGAAAACGACCCCGACATCCTCTCCATGATCGGCAGCAGTGCCGCACTCCACATTTCCCATATTCCCTTCCTGAAACCGACCGGGTCGGTGCGCATCGGCCGGATCAACAACGAACTGATCGTCATGCCGACCCACTCGCAGCTGGAAGAAAGCGAGTTGGACCTGGTCGTCTCCGGCACCCGTGAGGCGATCATCATGATCGAGGGGTTTGCCCGGGAAATGTCCGAGGAGAACATGGTCCAGGCGATCATGTTCGGTCATCAACAGATTCAGCGGATCATCGACCTGATCGAAGAGCTGCGGGACAAGGCCGGGTTCGGGCCGAAGGAGTTTCCTCCGCCACCGCCCCCCAACCCCTTGATCGACGTCTTCCGCACCAAGTACATGGCGGAGCTCCGCGAACGCAAACAGACCCTCGGCAAGCACGAACGGGCCGAGAAGGTCCGGGAGCTGCGTGAGCGCGTCTTCGCGGAAACTTTGCCCGAGGGACAGGAGTCCCCCTTCACCCCCGAGCAGGTCGCCGAAGCTTTCGACGCCCTCGAACATCGCGTCGTCCGCGACCTCATCCTGGAAGGCAAACGAGTTGATGGCCGAAACCCCAAGCAGCTGCGGCCCATCTTCTGCGAGGTGGGCGTCCTGCCGCGGACGCACGGCTCGGCCATCTTCCAGCGGGGCGAAACCCAGGCATTGGTCAGCACCACCCTCGGCACGGTCAGCGACGAGCAGCGGGTTGACGGCCTGGTCGATGAGTACAGCAAGAAATTCATGCTCGACTACAACTTCCCGCCGTTCAGCGTCGGGGAGTGTCGGCCGATCCGCGGCCCCGGCCGCCGGGAGATCGGCCACGGTGCCTTGGCGGAACGCAGCCTGAAGGCGGTCATCCCCAACCCCGCCAAGTTCCCCTACACCATTCGGGTGGTTTCCGACATCCTCGAGTCCAACGGCTCCAGCAGCATGGCCAGCGTCTGCGGCGGCACCCTGTCCCTCATGGATGCCGGCGTCCCTATCAGCGACCCGGTGGCCGGCATTTCCATCGGCCTGGTCAAGGAAGAAGATCGGTACATCCTGCTGACCGACATCGTCGGCGACGAGGACCACTTCGGGGACATGGACTTCAAGGTGGCGGGGACGGGCCGCGGTGTCACCGGCATCCAACTCGACCTGAAGATCGATGGCATCGGTGAAGAGATCATCCGGGCGACCCTGGAGCAGGCGCGGGAGGCCCGACGGGAAATCCTCCGGCACATGCTCCTGACGCTCCGGCAACCCCGCAGCGAGCCCAGCCGCCTCGCCCCGCGCATCATCCAAATCCGCATCAACCCCGAGAAGATCGGGCTGTTGATCGGGCCGGGGGGCAAAACGATCAAGGGGATTCAGGAGGCAACCGGCGCCAAGATCGACGTTGAGGACGATGGCACCGTCTGCATCGCCCACACCGACGCCGCCGGCGCCGAGGCCGCCCGCGCCCGGGTCGAAGCGATCACCGAGGAGGTCCGGGTCGGCAAAGTCTACGAGGGGAAGGTCACGTCGATCAAGGACTTCGGTGCTTTCATCGAAATCCTCCCCGGCCGCGACGGCCTGTGCCACATCAGCGAACTCGACGACAAATACGTGGACAAGGTCGAAAACGTCTGCAAAATTGGCGACAAGCTTCAGGTCAAGGTCATCGCCATCGACGATCAGGATCGGGTCAAGCTGTCGCGGAAAGCGCTCCTGCGGGAGCAAGCCGCCGCCCGGGCCAGTGCGGCCGAGGCGCCGCCCGCCCGCCGCGATAGCGGCGGCGACCGTCGGCGCCGCAACGGCGGCGACGACCGCCGCTGACGACCTTCGCCGCCATCGCCGCCCGTGGCTGGTCCTCAACCGGGGCCCCGGGCGTCTAGGAACCGGACCATGTCCGCCACCTCGGAACCCCGGCCGTCCCAGACGCAGTATGCCGAACTGGCCGAGCTGGCCGGTGGCTTCATCCACGAAATCAAGAACCACCTGAGCACGCTTGGCCTCAACCTCCAGCTCCTGGCTGAGGACTTCCAGGAGCCGCAAAACCAGCGCGAACGCCGGGCCTTGGAACGCATCCAGCGCCTTCAAGGCGAATGCCAACGGCTCGTGGATGTCTCCAACGATTTCCTCCGCTTCGCCCGGGTCACGGACTTGAACCTTCAGCCGACCGACTTGGGGAGCGTAATCGAAGAGATGATCGATTTCTTCGGACCGACCGCCCGCCAAGCCAACATCGAGATCAAGGCCTATATCCCCGCCGACCTGCCGCCTGTGCGCCTCGACCGTGACCTGTTCAAGCAAGCCATCCTCAACCTGATGCTGAACGCGGAACAGGCCATGCCCGGTGGCGGAGAAATGACGTTTCAAGCCGCCCGCAACGGCAACTGCGTCTGCCTCAGCCTGATTGACACCGGCAAGGGGATGGGGCCTGAAGTGCTGGCGAAAGTCTTTCGACCGTTTTTCTCCACTCGGCCCGGCGGCAACGGCCTGGGGTTGCCGACTGTCCGCAAGATCGTCGAGGCGCACGGCGGCACCATCGATGTGCAGAGCGCTGTCGGCCGTGGCACCAAGTTCACTATCACCTTACCCCTCTGAAGCCCGGCGGACATCCACCCAGGCCGGCGCCTCGCCCCCAGGTCGCCACCGCCAAGATCAATGAAAAGCGGACTTCACTTGGGGGTCGTTCAGCACCACTAGCGACCAGATGCCGAAGGGCAAGCCCAGCAAACAGCACGGGGAAATGCACGGGATCATGGCGAGAACGCTGCTGGCGACCGCCAATCCATACGATTGGAGGCTTTTCATCTTCAGCGCACCCCAGATCACGAGGGCACCGATGGCGACCCCGATGACAGCACTCACAACGGCTGTCGTTCCCGTCAGGTACGACATCCACTGGAGTTCCAAAGCTTGTTGCGGGTCGGCGGCCTGGGCTGCGGCCGCCGCGCCGGCCCCCGCGATGACTAAGTTATATCCCAGCGCTAACACCTGCATCACAACACCCACGATGGCCGTGACCAGCAGAGCGGTCGCTGGTCCCTGGACCCGCTGCGCGGCATAACTGCTGTTGCCATAACTGCTCATGGTACCCGGTCTCCTCTTACGTCTTCGGCTGCCACGTGATGCGAAGGCCCCGCGAAAAGGCTCGGAGCGGGGGGCCGTTGGAGTCTTTCAACCTGTCCGGCTTCAGCCGAAAAGTCAAGAAGCTACACCCGACTTTTCACAAAATCGTCTCCGGGGCGTCGGCAGAATCGCGACGATTCGCCGACTTTCTCCCCGCAGCTGGTGACTGCTGGCCTTGTCCAACCTTTGGAGAGGCTTGCTGGGCCAATAGGATGTAGCCAAATGAGGTTTGCGGCCCTCCAAGGCAGTGGCGTGCCATGCCGAAACGTACCGATCTGCGGAAAATCCTCATCATCGGTTCCGGTCCGATTGTCATTGGTCAAGCGTGTGAGTTCGACTATTCCGGCACCCAGGCATGCAAGGCCCTCCGGGAGGAGGGCTACACCATCGTGCTGGTGAACTCGAACCCGGCCACGATCATGACCGACCCGGAGATGGCTGACCGCACCTACATCGAGCCCCTGACCTGGCAAGTGGTGGCCAAGGTCATCGAGAAGGAGCGACCGCAGGCCTTGCTGCCGACGTTGGGAGGGCAGACGGGCCTGAATCTGGCGATGGACCTGGCGCGGCACGGTGTCCTTGAGCAGTACCGCGTCGAGTTGCTTGGGGCCAATGCCGAGGTCATCGCCAAGGCCGAAGACCGGGAGCAATTCAAGGCCGCGATGCTCAAGATCGGCATCCCGGTGCCGCGCAGCGGCGTCGCCCGCAGCCTCTCCGAGGCGCTGGCCATCCGCGACGAGATCGGCCTGCCCTGCGTGCTTCGGCCCAGCTTCACCCTGGGCGGCACCGGCGGCGGCATCGCCTACAACCGCGACGAATTCGCCGACTTGATCGGGCGCGGCCTCGAACTCAGCCCCGTGGGCGAAGTGCTCATCGAAGAATCGGTCATCGGTTGGAAAGAGTTCGAGCTGGAGGTGATGCGCGACCAGGCCGACAATGTTGTCATCGTCTGCTCCATCGAGAACCTCGACCCGATGGGCATCCACACCGGGGATTCGATCACAGTCGCCCCCGCCCAGACACTTACCGACAAGGACTACCAGCGGATGCGCGACGCGGCCATCGCCATCATCCGCGAGATTGGCGTGGCCACCGGCGGCAGCAACATCCAGTTTGCCGTCAACCCCGCCAACGGCGCCATGGTCGCCATCGAAATGAACCCCCGCGTCAGCCGCTCCAGTGCCCTGGCGTCCAAGGCGACCGGCTTCCCCATTGCCAAGATCGCCGCCAAGCTGGCCGTGGGTTATCGGCTCGACGAGCTGAAAAACGACATCACGCGGGAAACTCCGGCCTGCTTCGAGCCGACCATCGACTATGTCGTCACCAAGGTGCCGCGGTTCAACTTCGAGAAATTCCCGGACGCCGACCCCACCCTGACGACGCAGATGAAATCGGTCGGCGAAACGATGGCCATTGGCCGCACGTTCAAGGAATCGCTTCAGAAAGCCCTCCGCGGACTCGAGACGGGGCACTTTGGCCTTGGGTGCGATGCTAAGGACCTCTGGGGCACGCCGGCGCAGCCCGACCTGACGGAGATCATCAACAAGCTGACGACGCCCAATGCCGAGCGGATCTGGTACATCCGCTACGCCATCAAGGCGGGGCTGTCGATTGACGACATCCATCAGCGGACGCACATCGACCCGTGGTTTCTGCACAACATTCGTGAGATCGTCGAGAAAGAGGAAGAGCTGCGTGCCTGTCCGGGCCTGTGGGCCGCCAGCCCGGAGCTGATCCGCAGCGCCAAGCAGTGCGGCTTTTCCGACCGCCAGCTGGCGCACATCTGGAACGTGGCCGAGACGGAGGTTCGCCGGGTGCGCAAGGCCCTGGGGATCGAGCCGGTGTACAAGCTGGTGGATACCTGCGCCGCCGAGTTCGAGGCATTCACGCCGTACTATTACTCGACCTACGAGGGGCCGGTGGCGTGCGTGGGGCCGACGGCGTCGCCCCGCGACGGTGGGGCGGCGGGCCGCCCCGCGGGGAGGGAGACCTTCCCGGGCCCGTACAGCATGTTGGAAGACGAGACCCGCCCCGCCTCTGGCAAAGACCGCATCATGATCCTCGGCGGCGGGCCCAACCGCATCGGCCAGGGAATCGAGTTCGACTATTGCTGCTGCCAGGCGGCCTTCGTGCTCAAGGAAGCCGGCTACGAAACCATCATGGTCAACTCCAACCCGGAGACGGTCTCCACCGACTACGACACCAGCGACCACCTCTTCTTCGAGCCCCTGACGGCGGAAGACGTCCTCAACATCTGCGACCGCATGAAGCCCAAAGGGCTGATCGTGCAGTTCGGTGGGCAGACGCCATTGAACCTGGCCAAGGCGTTGGAGGCGGCCGGCGCCCCGATCATCGGCACCAGTGTCGACAGCATCGACATCGCTGAAGACCGCGAGCGCTTCCAAGCCCTGGTGCACAAGCTCGGGTTGAAGCAGCCGGCCAATGGTACGGCCCTCGACGTGCACCAGGCGGTCCGCATCGCTCGCCAGATCGGCTACCCGGTGCTCGTCCGCCCCAGCTACGTCCTGGGGGGGCGGGGCATGGAAATCGTCTACGACGAATCCGCATTGGTCCGCTACATGGAGCGGGCCATCGACCTCTCCCCGGGCAAACCCGTCCTCATCGACAAGTTCCTCGAATCGGCCCAGGAGGTGGACGTCGACTGTCTGGCCGATGGTCGGCGGACGTTGATCGGCGGCGTCATGCAGCACATCGAAGAGGCGGGCATCCACTCCGGTGATTCGGCCTGTGTGGTCCCGCCGCACAGTCTCGCGGCTGAGGTCGTCGAGGAAATCAAGCGGCAGACCCGGGCCTTGGCCGCGGAGCTGCGCGTCCAAGGGCTGATGAACGTGCAATTCGCCATCACCCGCGATGGCACCGTCTATGTCCTCGAGGTCAATCCGCGGGCCAGCCGCACGGTCCCCTTCGTGTCTAAGGCAACCGGCCTTCCCTTAGCCCGCTATGCCGCCTTGGTGATGACCGGTCGAACGCTCGACGAGCTGGGCCTGTTTCAGGAACCGGCCCCGCGACATTATTCCGTCAAGGAAAGCGTCTTCCCGTTCAACAAATTCCCCGGCGTGGACATCATCCTCGGGCCGGAGATGCGCTCCACCGGCGAAGTCATGGGCATCGACGACACCGTGGCGATGGCCTTTGCCAAGAGCCAACTGGCGGCCAATTCACCCCTGCCGCTCTCCGGCAACATCTACATCTCCGTCAATGACCGCGACAAGCGCGACGTGGTGCCGATCGCACGCAGTCTGGCAGCTTTGGGCTACCACCTCCTCTCGACCCGGGGCACGGCCCAGGCCCTGCGCCAGGCCGGCATCACCGTCGAAGAGGTGAAGAAGATTCAGGAAGGCCGGCCGAACCTGATCGACTACATGAAAAACGGCCAAGTGGCCTTGGTCATCAACACGCCGAGCGGCAAAGGGGCGCGGACCGACGAGGGGAAGATCCGCGCTGCCGCGGTGCAGCATCGGGTGACGTGCATCACCACCTTGGCTGCGGCCCAGGCGGCCGTCGAGGCCTGCCGGGCCCTGCGCGAACGGGAGTTGAGCGTGACCGCCTTGCAGGAGCGCTTCCGCGGCCTTCCGCAGTGACGCCCGTGTTGGAGCGGCCATTGCCCAGCAGGTGGCAGGGTCGGCCGCCCACACGAAGCGGGGTGCCGACAGAGCGGGTGCTGCCACACCTGTTGGCCAGCACGGGACAGTGACCCATCCCCGCTCGCCGCGCCCGGTAGGAGACCGTTCCTCCGCCTGAACCAGGGCGGCCATCGGCTATAGCGGAGTGCTTGCTTGTTGCCAGGTGGTCGTGAGCAAGTCGAGCAGTTGACGGCTGAAGCGTTCCACGGCGCACAGCGGTGAGGCGCGCAGCCGGTCGCGCAAGCTACGACGCAACTCCGCCAACCGCGGCCAGTCACTCGCCAGGTCCATCACCAGCCGAGCATAGCCGGCCAGATCGCTCGTCACCAACTCCGGCAGGCCGGCGTTGCTCAAGTGGCTGAGCGAATGCCGGCTGGCGAAGGTCTCGCCGGGACAGGTGACGACCGGCACTCCCATCCACAGTGCCTCGCAGGTCGTCAAGCCGCCGGAGTATGGGAAAGGGTCAAGGGCCAGATCGACCTCCTGATAGCGGGGCAAAAGTTCGGTGAACGGCACCCAGCCGTGCATGTCCACTCGCGCCGGATCGATGCCGGCGGCTTCGAACTGTTGGCGGAAGCGTTGTCGCACGCCAGGGTCGCCGAAACCGTTGTGCTGCCAGACGAGCCGCGACTTGGGGAGCCGACGGAGGACGTCAGCCCACAAGGCCACCACGCCGGGATGGAACTTGGCGGCGTTGTTGAAACTCCCCAAGGTCACGAACCCCCGCCGAAGGGCCGGAAGCGGCCCCGGGTCCGGCGCATCAGCCGGCGGCTCGTAGACCACGTAGCCATCGGGCAGGCGGAGCACGTGTTCCCGGTACCAGCGCTCCGTGCCCGGGGGGACGTGGTAGCGATCGGCGATCAGGTAGTCCATGGTCGCCAAGCCCGTCGTGCCGGTATAGCCGATCCAGGTCAGCTGCACGCGCGCGGGTCGGCGGGCAAAGACCAGGAGCCGATGGCCCCCGGTGTGGCCGGCGAGGTCGAACAACAGGTCGATCTGGTCGGCGGCGATGCGTTCGGCCACCATGTCATCTGCCAAACCGCGGATGTCCCGCCACACATGGACGGCGCGAGCGATTCGGCGGGTCACCAGGTCGGGGCGTGAGACGTCGGAATACGCTATCAGCTCGCACCCCCAGCGCCGCCAGCACTCCAGCACCGGGGCGAGAAAGACGCCAACCGGGTGACGGCGGAAGTCGGCTGAGACAAAGCCCAGGCGCCGCGGCCGGTCGGCGCGACTTCGGCCGGTCCAGTCGTAGCGTGGCAAGCGGGCCGCCTGTCGCTCATTCCAGGCGATGTGTGCTTCGGCCAGACGTCGCGGCGTGACCCCGGGCATGTACTGCAAATTGAGGAGAGCATTGCTGCCAAACACCGGATGGTACGGTTGGAGGTTGCAGGCCCGACGAAAGAGACGGCCCGCTTCCTCGATCTGGCCCCCGCGCTGCATCAGGTCGCCGAGGTTGTTCAGGGCCTCGGCCGCATCGGGTCGGAGCGCCAGAACCTGGCGATAGGCCGCCGCCGCTTCCGAGAGCCTTCCCAGCGCATCGAGGACACTGCCGAGGTTGGTCCGCGCCTCGATCAGTTGCGGCGCCAACGTCAAGGCGTGTCGGAAGGCACGCTCCGCTTCGTCGGGTCGGCCGAGGAGGTCCTGAACCAGGCCGCGGTTGTTCCAGGCGGCCGCAAACTTCGGGTCCCGCTCCAGGCATTGGTTGTAGGCCTCGTCAGCTTCGCGGAGCCGGCCTTGCGACAACAGGGCGTTGCCCAGGTTGTACCACGCGGTGGCCAATCCGGGGTGCACGCTCAACGCCTGGCGACAGGCCTGTTCACTTTCGGCGAAGCGCCCCAGGCGGTGCAACGCCATGCCGAGGTTGTTCGCCGCCCCCGCCAGGGTCGGCCGCCGCCCCAGCGCTTGTCGGAAGCAGCCCTCGGCCTCGGCCCAGCGACCCTGCTCCAGCAGGATGTAGCCGAGTTGGTTGGCGGCCTCGGCTAGAGTCGGCCGCTGCCGCAAGACTTCGCGCAGCGCGGCTTCAGCGTCCGGCGTGCGGCCTTGGGCGTGCAGGGCGCACGCCCAATGGAACAGATGCTCGGCGCTGGTGGAGGCTGGCTCGGCCAGCACCTGCGGGTCAGGCACCGGAGAGGTGGCGCACCACTGCCGCCAAACCTCCCTCAAGGCCCGGTGCAGATGGCGGGCAAAGCGGGGCCCGTCGCAGAGCGGCGACTGGGCCATCCGCGGCCGCAGCTCACGCCGCAGCTGCTCCAAGCGCTCCCAGTCACGGGCCAGTTCCACGGCCCGTCGTTCGTAGTCGGCTTCATCGGTGGCTATTGTCTCGGTCACGCCCGCGTTCGACAGATGGCTGAAGGCGTGGCGGCTGGCGAAGGTCGCGCCCGGGCACGTCACCACCGGGACCCCCATCCACAGCGCCTCGCAGGTCGTCAAGCCGCCGGAATAGGGGAACGGGTCCAGGGCGATGTCGATGGAATGGTACTGCGCGAGCAATTCTTCATGCCGGGCCCAACCTGACAATTCCAGGCGGGAGGGATCGATCCCCTCGGCGGCGAACAGCTGGCGGAAGCGCTCGGCCACTCTTGGGTCATCGAGGCCGCGGTATTGGAGCCGCAGGCGGGAGCCGGGCACTTGCCGCAGGATGCGGGCCCATCGCCGCACCACGTCCGGCCCGATCTTGGCGGGATTGTTGCAACTGCCGAAGGTCACGAAGCCGCGTGCCCGCGCCGGAAGCGGGCCGACGGGTGGGGCGTCGGCCGGCGCCTGGTAGCAGACGTACCCATCCGGCAGGCGCAGGACGCGCTCGCGGTAGTGCCCCTCGCTGCCTTCGGGGACGTGGAAGTGGTCGGCGATCAGGTAATCGATGGCTCCCAGGCCGGTTGTCCCGGTATAGCCGAGCCAGGTGAGCTGCACCGGCGCCGGCTTGAGGGCAAAAAGGAGGAGGCGGTGGCTGGAAGTGTGTCCTGCAAGATCGACGAGAAGTTGGATGCCGTCGTCGCGGATACGTTCGGCGAGATGCTCGTTGCTCCAGCCACGGACATCGCGCCAGGCGTAGACGGCTCGGGCCAACTGGGCCGTGACGTCGTCGTGCCGCCCCCGATCGGAGTAAACAAACACCAAAACCTCAGAGCGGTCCAGGTACGGGAGGATGCCGGCCAAGAACCAACCGACGGGATGCCGGCCCAGGTCGGCGGAAACCAGGCCAAGGTGCAATGGCCCATCAGGGTCGCGGAGGTGGGCGAATGGCCGCCACCGCTCTCGAAGCGGGGCGGCGTGTCGTTCATCCCACTCGCGGTGGCGGCGGGCCAAGTCTTCGGGCGCAATTCCCGGCGCGTAGTGCAGACAGGCCAGGAGGCTGCTGAGGAACTCGGGAGCCGCCGGTCGCAGGGCCGCAGCTTGCTCGAAGTGTCGCAGGGCTTCCGCGATGCGGCCTTGGAGCTGCAAAATCAGGCCGAGATTGGCGTGGGCTTGGGCGTCGGCAGGATCAATGGCCAGGGCGTGTCGGACGGCACCTTCCGCCTCGGAGAGCCGACCCTGCGATTGCAACGCCAAGGCGAGGTTGCTGGCCGCCCGGACATAGTTCGGCCGCAGCTGCAAGGCGTGTCGATAGGCCGCCTCAGCCTCCACGGATCGGTCGAGCAAGTGGAGGACGTTACCGAGGTTGTTGGCGGCCTCGGCCAGATGGGGTTGCAGCTGCAAGGCTTGCCGGTAAGCCGCTTCCGCCTCTTCCCAGCGGCCTTGCAGTCGCAGAATGGTGCCCAAGTTGTTGAAGGCGGCGGCCGAGGTCGGCTGCAAGCTCAGGGCCTGCCGATAGGCGGCCTCGGCGTCAGCCCAGCGACCGATCAATTGCAGCGTGGCCCCGAGGTTGCTGTAAATCGAGGCATTCGTCGGGTCGAGTGCCAGGGCCTGGCGGTAGGCCGATTCCGCCTCGGCATAGCGCCCCTGGCTCCGCAGGGCATTTCCCAGATTGTTCCAGCCGGCGATCGCATGGGGCCGAATTTCCAGGAGCCGGCGGGCATCCGCCTCAGCCTCGGCGGGTCGGCCCAGCTGCATCAGCAGCATGCTGGTTAATTCCAGGGCATCGACCGCGGCTGGGTCACAGGCCAACGCCTGGCGGGCCAAGGCGAGGGCGGTAGCCGGCTCGCCCGCCGCCTGGGCCGCCAAGGCGCGCAGGTAGTGAGCTTCGGCATGGCGCGGGTCGGCCTCCAGGGCCGCCCGCGCCCAGGCATCGGCCTCGGACCAACGCCCCGCTGCCGCGTGTGCCCGTGCGGCTGCCACTGCCTCGCTGCTGCTGGTCCTCGTCATGCCGGGTGGTCCTGGCACCAGCGGCGCCAGACGCTTCGCAACGCCGCCTCCACATGGCGGGCAAACCGCGGCCCGTCACACAACGGCGACCTCCGCATCCGTTCCCGCAGGCCCGCCCGCAGCGCCGCCAGCCGCGGCCAGTCCCGCGCCAGCTCCACCGCCAGACGGACGTACTCATCCCGATCCCGAGCAATCGTCTCGGTCAGCCCCGCATTCGACAGGTGACTGAACGAGTGCCGGCCGGCAAACGTCTCCCCCGGGCAGGTGATCACCGGCACTCCCATCCATAACGCTTCGCAGGTCGTCAGCCCTCCGGAGTAAGGGAACGGATCGAGGGCGATGTCTACCTTGTGGTAGGTTTCCAGGAGCTGTCGTCGCGGCGACCAACCTTGCAGCTCCAGCCGCCCGGGATCGATGCCGGCGGCGGCGAATTGATCCAACAATCGACGGCGGAGGCCGGGGTCGCCCAAACCGTTGAATTTCAGCAGCAGCCGTGATCCCGGCAGGCGTCGCAGAATGTCGGCCCACAGCGCGATCACCGGCGGCGTGATCTTGGCGGGATAGTTAAAGCTGCCGAAGGTCACGCAGCCCGCCTCTTGGGCGGGCAGCGGCCCCACCGTCGGCGCATCCTCCGGCGGCGGATAGCACACGTAGCCATCCGGGAGTCGCAGTACCTTCTCACAGTAGTGCGCCTCGTCCCCTTCCGGAACATGGAAGCGATCGGCGATCAGATAATCGATGGCCGACAGGCCGGTCGTCCCCGTGTAGCCAATCCATGTGAACTGGAGCGGCGCCGGCTTGCGAGCGAACGTCAGCAGGCGATGGTAGGCAGTGTGGCCGGCCAGGTCGACGAGGAGGTCGATGCGGTCGGCGCGGATGCGCTCGGCTAGCTGCTCGTCGTCCAGAAGTCGGATATCGTGCCATTCGTCCGCCGCGGCCCGCAGCCGATCTGTCCAATCGTCAGCCCGAACCCGATCCCCATAGCAGACGATCTGAAGTCGCTCGCGGTCGTGGTGTTCAAAAAGTGGGGCCACGAAGTAGCCAACGGGATGACGACAGAAATCATTGGAGATCAGGCCCAGGAGTAGCACGCGGTCGGGATCGCGGCCGTTAGGAAGGTCACGGGGCAGCTGACGAAGCTCGGCGACGTGCCGGGCTTCCCAGTCGCGGTGCAACTGGGCCAGGCGGGCCGGCGTAATACCGGGTCGATACTGCTCGCAGCGCAGGATGTTGCTCGAGGCCGAGACGTAGCTGGGGCGCAGCTCCCGCGCTCGGCGGAAATGTCGGATGGCTTCCTCCAGTCGGCCACGGGTCTGCATCAGATTGCCCAGGTTGAGGTGCGCCTCCGGCAAGTTGGGCAACAGTTCCAACGCCCGCCACGCTGCCGCTTCCGCCTCGTCGAGGCGGCCTTGGGCCTCGAGGACATAGGCCAGATTGTTGACGGCGCCGCCGTAGGTCGGCGACAAGGCCAAGGCTTGGCGATAGGCGCGTTCGGCGTCCTGGAAGCGGCTTTGCAAGTGGTAGACATCGCCGAGGTTGCCGAAGGTCGTGGCGTCCGTCGGGTTCCAGGTGATGGAGCGGAGATAGGCGGCTTCGGCCTCGAGGAGGCGGCCCTGGCTTTTGAGGACGTGGCCAAGGAGCTTTTCCGCGCTGGCGGATTGGGGGTTCAAGGCGAGGGCCTGGCGGAGGGCCATCTCCGCTTCGCCGAGGCGGCCCTGGGCCCGCAGCACCGCTCCCAGCTGGCACCACGCTTCCGCCATCGCCGGGGCCCACGCCAAGGCATGGCGATAGGCGGCTTCCGCCTCGGCCAGGCGCCGCTGCGCGAGAAGTATGTCGCCCAGCTGGGCATACGCCACCGCCCAGCCCGGCTGCAACATCACCGCGCGTCGCGCTGCCGCCTCGGCCTCCGCCAGCCGCCCCTGCGCCGCCAGCAGGCTCGCCAAGAAGGCGTAGTTCTCGGCCTGACTCGGAGCCCTGGCGATGGCCTCGCGCAAGGCCAACTCCGCGGCTTCCGGACGCCCCACCCCGTGGGCAATGGTGGCCAGGAGTTGGAACGCCGCCGCCTCTCCCGGGGCCACACGGATCACCTCCCGAACCCAGCTCTCGGCTTCGGCCCATTGCCCCTGCCGGATGTGGCCCCGCGCCCGTTCCAGCGCCTCTGCGACCGTCATCACCACCCCGCGAGCACTCACCTGAGACCTGAAAGGGACTCGTGGCGTCGCCTTCCGCCTCTCATTGTGATGCGTCTTCCCCTTCGCGACAACGCCCGCGGTCGACGGCCCGCCGACTCCGTTGACCGCCTCCGAAGTTTGTACCACTGGATTTCGCCGGGGCAGGGGGACAGCGGCGGAGACAAATTGATCGGTCCGCGCTGGCTCGATCGCCGCGAGAGCCTCGCGGGGCACACTGCGAGCCCTAACCGATCAATCGTCAGCCCGAACCGATCAATCGCCAGCGCGAACCGAGGGATCGGCGGAAGGGGGAAAGAGCGCCGCTTAGAGCGGTCAATCCCGCTCCAAACATGGTCGCACCTGCCTGCGACACCGAATAGACTCCCTTTCGACCAACGGGTAGAATGGGCGCGAAGAGCGTCCTGACGATGCCCTTCAACACCTTGGAGGGATGGCAGAGCGGCCGATTGCACCGGTCTTGAAAACCGGCATGGCGAAAGCCATCGAGGGTTCGAATCCCTCTCCCTCCGGTCTTCCCTCATTCAGTCCGAGCAACTCTCCAGGGGTGGCCCATGGGCCACCCCGTCGCCGACCATGTTCGCCTTAGTGACGCTCTGGGGGATTGTCCGTGGTCGTTAACTAAGTCGCTCTTGGTGTTTCCTCCGTGTTTAATCCGCTTTCCTCGCCGGCCGCGGCCAATCTCAAATGACGGTCCCTCGTTTGGGTACGGTCGTCAACCTGGGTCTTCCGAGGCGACCGTCGAGGTCGCGACAAAAATGGATCAGTGCGCTTTCGGGAAGACGCCCTTGAACCAGTGGTGAGCAAGTGACGAAAAGCGGCGGCAGTGTGTCGCGAACGATCCGTCATGGCCGATATAGTCTCTACAGTCGAGCGCCTGCGGATATGCCGCGCCCACGGACAGGGAAGGAAGCATGGGCAACCTGGAGAAAAGGACGAACTTGGCCTGCGGCGCGGTCTGGGCCTTGATTCTCGCCCTGCCAGGTTGCTCCGTTTCGCAAGACCACCACGTCAGCTTTCTTGGCGACCACATCGCCTTTGTTTCATCCTCGCCCATTCCCGTACCCGGTGACCAACCGAGCAGCGACACGGGAGAAAACTCGATCAGGCTTGTCGCGCATCAGGAACCTGAGCCACCCATGGTACGGGAGCAAGACCTCGCGGCCCCCCGGCCTGTGACGTTGGAGGGAGCGAACGCGCCGACAGCGCCAAGCGGTTGGACCCTCGATCAAATCATCAATGCGACCTTATTGGCTGACCCCCAACTCCGGGCCGGGTTTGAGGCCATCAATCAAGCGTATGGCGATGCCTGGACCGCCGCGCTGCGGCCGAACCCGACGCTGGAAATCGCGCAGACGCTGTTGCCGCTGACCCGGCCGTTTACCGTGGACAAGCAGGGGGGGCCGCCGCAGCTGGACATCGGGGGATCGTACCGCATCGACTGGTTCCTCTTCGGCAAGCGGGCCGCGGCGATGCAAGCGGCGGCGCTCGGCGTGCAGGCCAGCGAGGCGGAATTTGCCGACCGCGTGCGGCGGCGGGTGTTGGAGTCGGCGGAAGCCTACTATGATGTCTTAGAAGCCAAAGCGCTGCTTGACTTGGCTCATCGCGACGTGGCCAACTTCCGCCGCATCGAGGAGATTACGCAGAAGGCCGTGGCCGGCGGCGGTCGTCCGCAGGTGGAGCTGGGCCGCATTCGCCTCGACCGCCTCCGCGCGGAACAGAGTGTCCGCGACGCCGAGAACGCCCTGGTGGCGGCCAAGGCCCGGTTGCGTGCGTTGATGGGCTTCGTCGATGTGGACCTGGCGTTCGACGTCAGCGGGACGCTCGAAGACATCGGCACTCCCGCGTTGCTTCCCCTGGAGGAAGCGTGGTCGGTTGCCGTGCAGAATCGCCCCGACATCGAAGCCTTGCGGCGGCGGGTCGCCCAGGCCCACCTGCAAGCCGAGTCGGAGCGGCGGCAGGGCTATCCCGAGGTCTCGCCCCAATTCGTGGTCACGCGCCAGTTCCAGCGGCAAGCTATCGGTTTCCCCGATGCCAATTCCTGGGGGGTCGGACTGGAGATGAGCCTGCCGCTGTTTGACCGCAACCAGGGCAACCGGCTGAAGGCGGCTTCCGTCGCCGTGCAGCAACGGTATGAGCTGCAAGCGGGGCTGGTGGACCTGCGGGCCGAGGTGATCCGCGCCGACAACGACTTGCGCACGGCCTTGGCTAATGCCAAGGCCGTGGCCGAGCAGCAGCTCAAGCTGGCGGGCCAAGTGCGCGACAACTTGAACCGGGCCTACGAAGCAGGCGGCCGACCGTTGATCGACGTTCTCGACGCCCAGCGGAATTACCACGAAACCTACCGACTGTTCATCGAAAGCCGGGCCAACCTGGGTCGAGCTGCCGTGCGGTACAATGCCGTCCTGGGCCGGAGGATCGCACCATGAACCACACCCCGATGGCCGTCTCGTCGGCGTCTCTGGGAACTCCCGCCGCCAGCAGGCCGGGGCGGGGGGAGCGGCTCTGGTCGATTGGACAGTTTGTGGCAGCTGTGGGAGTCACGGTGGCCTTCCTCATCTACCTCCTGGTGAATCCGTTGCAGCCCCCGGCCCAGCCGATCGAGCGCGTTCCCCCACCGACCGAGGTGGTGAAGATCGTCGGGCCGGGGCTGATCCACGTCGCCCCCGGGAGCCCCTTCGACAAGAAGGTGCAGGTGGTCGTGACCCGCAAGGCAACGCTGAGTGAACCGATGCTGACGGTGACGGGCCGAGTCGTCGCCAGCCTGCGGCCGGGGAGGGACAAGGGGAGCGACTTCTGGCAGTTCGACTCAGCCGATACGTTGACGGCTTTCACCGATTGGCAAAAGGCGCAGGCCGACATCGCCTATGCGGAGACGCAGCTGCAACAGACCCGGCTCTTGGCCAAGGCACGACTTGAAGCACAACTGGAGGTGGTGAAGCGGTTGGAGAAGCTCGTGGAGGCCGGGACCGAGACGCTCAAGGACTTGACGGCGGAGCGGGCCAATCTGATTCAGATGGAAATCACAGGGCGGCAGGAGGTCCATCAGGCGGAGACGGCCCTGCGAGTGGCCCGTCGCGAGGAGGCCGTCCAGGCCCGGCGGCTGCAACAGGCCGGGCTGAGCATCGAGTTGCTCCGTTCCGTAACCTCGGACGTGGACATCGTGATGGCCGACGTGCCGGAGGGGCGGCTGAACCTGGTTCATGTCGGCCAGGGTTGCATGGCCCGGTTTCTGGGCCTGCCGAAAGAGCGGTTTTATGGTCGAGTCGAGAGCATTGCCCCGGTGTTGTCGGCCGAGCGGCGGTCGCTGCGGGTGCTGTTCACCATCGACGACCCCGAGGACAAGCTGCGGCCGGGTATGTTCGCGGAGATCGGGCTGGGCACCGACCCGCGGGAAGCCCTGCTGGTTCCGGCCGATGCCGTGTTGCACATCGGCCGGGCAGATTACGTGCTGGTGGCGGCCGGCGACCATACTTGGCGGGTCGACGAAGTCCAGGTCGGCGAGCCGTTCCATAGCGACGTCCAAATTCTCGAGGGGCTGGCGTCGGGCGATCGGGTGATCGGCAAAGGGGCGATCCTGTTCAAGCCGTTGGTGGTGCGGTCGCTGCTGCAACTGGAGGCCAGCCGATGACCGGCCCGGCAATTGAGGCGGCCTTGCGGCTGCGGTGGCTCGTTCTGGTGCTGGTAGCGGTCGTCTGCGGGGCCGGCATTTACGCCTTCCGCCGCCAGCCGATCGACGCTTACCCGGACATCTCCGCGCAGATGGTGCAGGTGATCACCGTCTACCCCGGCCGGGCGCCGGAGGAAGTCGAGCGCCAAGTCACCATCCCCATCGAAACGGCGATGCGGACCGTGCCCCGGGTGGAGACGATCCGCTCGCGGACGATTTTCGGCCTGTCGGTGGTGCAACTGATCTTCGAGGAGGGGACGGAAAGCTACTGGGCCCGGGCTCGCGTGCAGGAGAACCTGGCTGCCGTCGAGTTGCCGGAAGGGGCCACGGCCGAACTCGGGCCGCTGGCCACCGCCTACGGCGAAGTTTATCGCTACGAACTGGTGTCCGACGGCACTTACAACCTGATGGATCTCCGGGAGCTGAACGATTGGGTGGTGATCCCCCGGCTCCTGCGGGTCCCGGGCGTGGCGGAGGTATCCAACTTCGGCGGCCTGGAGAAACAGTTCGCCATCACCTTTCGGCCCGTCGATCTCGACCGCTTTGGACTGACCCTCAAAGACGTCATCGAGGCCATCCAGTCGAACAATGCCTCGGCGGGCGGCAGTGTCCTTCCCCGCGGCAGCATGTCGTTCGTCATCCGCGGCAGTGGCTCGATCCAGACCCTGCGGGACATCGAGAACACGTACGTCAAGTCGGTGGGTGGCACGCCCGTCTATCTGCGGGATGTCGCCGCCGTGGACCTCGACTACCTGACCCCCTCCGGGATCTTCAGCAAGGACTATCGCGACGAGGGGGTCGAAGGGATCGTGCTGCTGCGCAAGGGGGAGAACCCGTCGCGGGTGCTGGCGGGGATCTCGGCGGCCGTGGAAGAGCTGAACGCCTCGGTGCTGCCGTCAGGCGTCCGCGTGGCCCCGTTTTATGATCGCCAACACCTGGTAGACGCCACGCTGCACACCGTGGCCCACAGTGTTTTGTTGGGCATCACCCTGGTGGTCCTGGTGCTGCTGCTGTTCCTAGGGCGGCCGGCGATGGCCGCCCTGGTCGCCCTCACCATCCCCTTCGCGCTGCTGTTCGCCCTGATCCTGATGTTCGTCAGCGACATCCCCATCGGCTTGCTCTCGGTGGGGGCGATCGACTTTGGCATCATCGTAGACGGGGCAGTGATCATGGCCGAACACATCGCTCGCCGCCTGGGAGAAGCCCGGCAACACGGCGATCCCCGACCCGTGGCGGCGGTGGTGCTGTCGGCCGCTCAAGAAATCGAGCGGCCGGTCTTCTTTTCGGTCCTCATCATCATGGTGGCCTACCTGCCGTTGTTGTCCTTGACGAGCATCGAGGGGCTGCTGTTTCGGCCGATGGCCCTGACCATGGTCTTCGCCTTGCTCGGGTCGCTGCTGTTCGCCCTGTTTGTGGTGCCGGTCTTGGCTACCGTCATTTTCCGCCGCGGCTATACCGAGTGGGAAAACCCGCTCTTGGCTCTGGCGCGGCCCGCTTACAGCTGGTGGCTGCGCGTGCTGATCGCCGGCCGTTGGCTGACACTGGCCGTCGTCTGCTGTGCCGTGGCGGCAGTGGTCTTCCGCCTCCTTCCCCGGCTGGGTGTCGAGTTCCTGCCCTACCTCGACGAGGGGGTCATCTGGGTAAGGGCCAACTTTCCCGAGGGGACGTCCCTGCGCCAGTCGAGCGAGTATGGTCGGCGAATCCGCGAAGTGGTGCTTGAGTTCCCGGACGTGCGCTTCATCTCCGTGCAGGCCGGCCGCAACGACTCCGGCACCGACCCTTTCCCGCCCAGCCGGCTGGAGATCATGATCGGCCCGCGGCCCAAACAGCAGTGGACCCAGTTCCGCACTAAGCACGACCTGGTGGCGGCCATCGGAAAACGCTTGCGGGAGGAATTCCCCACCACCCGCTTCAACTTCACCCAGCCCATCATCGACAGCGTGACCGAAGACACCAACGGGACGTCGGCCAACCTGGCGATCGAATTCTCCGGAGCTGATTCCGACGTGCTCCTCGCCCTGGCCCGACGAACCGTGGACCTGCTCCGCGAGATTCCCGGCGCCCAGGACGTGAACATCGAGCAGGAGGGGCCTCAGCCGCAACTGGTCATCATCCCCGATCGCCAACGGTGTGCCCGGCACAACGTTCGCATCGAAGACGTCACCGAGTTGATCAACGTGGCCTTGGGGGGGCAATCGGTAGGCACCCTTTACGAGGGAGAGCGCCGGTTCGAGATCGCCGTCAAAGTTGATCGAGAGGTGGTCAACTCCCCTGTGGCCGTCGGGCGGCTGCCCGTCCATTCGACCGACGGGCAACCGGTGCCGCTGGGCCAGGTTGCCCGGATTGATCTGGTCGATGGCCAAACGATCATCGCCCGGGAAGGGGGCCGCCGCCGCATTACCGTCCGCTGCGACATCGTCGGCCGCGACCAGGGCGGCTTCGTCAAGGAAGCACAGCAACGGTTCGACGCCGAGGTCCGCCCGGACCTCCCGGCCGGCTATCGCGTCGCTTGGCTGGGCATGTTCGAGAACCTGGATCGCGCCCGCCGCCATTTCGGCTTCCTGATCCCGATCACCGCCCTCCTGGTTCTGGGGCTGCTAGTCGTAACGTTCGGATCGATCCGGGCGGCGGTGCTGGTGGTGGCCGGTATCCCCTTCGCGTGCATTGGAGCGTTGCTCGCCCTCGACGTTCGGGGCATGCACATCAACGTCTCGACGGGCGTGGGGTTCTGCGCCCTGTTCGGCATTGCCATCATGGACGGGGTGCTGATGGTTCGTGGCATCAACGTGCTGCGGGAGGGGGGCCTGGAGCTGGAGGAGGCCATCCTGACCGGCGCCCAACAGCGCTTGCGGCCGATCCTGATGACCGCCATCGTGGCCATCTTCGGCCTGCTCCCGGCTTCGCTGGCCACGGGGCTGGGTTCCGACGTGCAACGCCCGCTGGCTACGGTCATTGTCTGGGGCCTGTCCAGTGCCCTGATGCTGACCCTTTTCGTCCTGCCGGTGCTGTACTACCTGCTGCCGCCGAAAGTTACGCCCATCCCATCCGCCTCGACCACGGGGCACTGAAACGGGACACCACCCCGGACAGGCGACGATGCGAGACGACGCGGTTCGCATCCGTCACGGGCGGTGTCTCGCCGGCGACGGCAGTCAGGCCGGCAGCCCGGCCCTTCGGCCGGGCTGCCCGGGCGGGCCGCCGGCGCGCATCCGCGGTCAGTTTGGCGTCAATCGGGCCCCGACTTCCCGCGGAGGGGCCGGACCCGCCTTCTGTTCCATCGCCGAAGCGTGGGGGCGTTTGCCGAGCGGGGACGGCCTTGGGGGCTGAGCTTCCGTCGGCTATCGCTGGCTCTCCTCGTCCTTGAAGAGCTTGTATTCGATGGAATCGACCAGCGCGAGCCAGCTGGCTTCGATGATGTTTTCGCTGACGCCGACAGTGCCCCAGACGTCGCGGCCATCTTGCGACTCGATGACGACCCGCACGCGGGCGGCGGTGCCGGCCCGGGCGTTCACGACCCGGACCTTATAATCGACCAAGTGCATCTCCGCCAGCCGGGGAAAAAACACTTGCAGGGCCTTGCGCAGGGCACCGTCGAGGGCATTGACGGGACCATCCCCCTCGCTGGCGGTGTGCTGCGTCAGCTGACCGACACGGACCTTGACCGTCGCCTCCGTGACCGGACGGCCGTCCGGCCCCGCCTCGCTGTTGACCCGGTAGGACAGCCGCTCGAATTTCGGTGTATACAGGCCGGCCGCCTTCTTGACCAGCAGGTCGAAGGACGCCTCGGCCGCCTCGAACTCATAGCCGGCGTTTTCCAGGTCTTGGACGAGGTTGAGGATTTTCAGCATCAGGGCCTTGTCGTGATTGATGGCATATTTGGTCGTTTTTGCCAGGATGCTGGACTGGCCGGAGAGTTCGCTGATGAGGATGCGGCGTTCGTTGCCAACGGCGGCGGGGTCGATGTGCTCGTAGCTGGCGGTGGTTTTGCTGATGCCGTGGGCGTGCATGCCTCCTTTGTGGGCGAAGGCGCTGGAGCCGACGAAAGGTTGGTTGGGGCGGAAATTCATGTTGGCGATTTCGTAGACGTAGCGTGACAGTTCGGTAAGCCGCACCAGACTCCCCGGTCGCAGCACGTCGTGGCCGCGCTTCAACGCTAAGTTGGCGATGATCGACACCAGGTCGGCGTTGCCGCAGCGTTCGCCGATGCCGTTGATGGTTCCCTGCACCTGGGTGGCGCCGTGGGCGACCGCTGCCAGGCTGTTGGCGACGGCGACGTCGCAGTCGTTGTGGCAATGGATGCCAATTTCGACCTGGAGCGCTTTGCGGGCCTGGTCAACGGCGGTGGCGATCTCCTCACACAGCGTTCCGCCGTTGGTGTCGCAGAGGATGATGACCGAGGCCCCCGCCCCTTGGGCAGCCCGAAGGGTTTGGAGGGCGTATTCCGGATTGTGTCGGAAGCCGTCGAAGAAATGTTCGGCATCGTAGAAGACCTGCCGGCCAGCCTGTCGGCAATAGGCGACCGATTCGGCGATCATCCGCAGGTTCTCTTCCAGGGTCGTGCCGAGGACCTCGCGGACGTGCAGGTCCCAGCTCTTACCCACCAGGGTGACGACGGGCGCCTGGGAGTCGAGGAGGGCTTTCAGGCAAGCGTCGTCCTCCGGCCGGGTGCCTTTGCGGCGGGTCATGCCGAAGGCGGCGATCTGGGCGTGCTTGAGAGGGAGGCTGCGGACCTGCTGGAAATACTCAAAATCCTTGGGATTCGATAGCGGATAGCCCCCCTCGATGTAGTCAAAGCCCAGCTCATCGAGCCGGCGGGTGATGAGGAGCTTGTCCTGCAAGGAGAAATTGACCCCCTCGCCTTGGCTGCCGTCGCGCAGGGTGGTGTCGTAGATGCGGATGCGTGCCATGGTCGTCCGGCCTTTGGCTGTGTCGTCGCGCCCAACAAAAAAACCCTGGAGCCTGCACGCTCCAGGGTTGGGTTTTGTCACTCGTCATCCAGCGGGAGATTGTCCCTGAAGCCGCGCTAGTCGATGCTCCCGAGTTGGGTCCGGCGCACTCCCTGCGCCGCGGTAATGGCGATCGGCAACAGGGCCCGCAACGCGGTCACCGTCGGCTCCGAAGACAACTCCCCGCCGGCCGGGCAGGCCGACCGGCCGTGCCCGGTCTGAGTTTCGGTCGAACGTATGAAATTTAGGGGATTGGCCGCGTACTGTCAATTGAGTGGCCGGGGTTGAGGGCAAAATCGGCATATTCAAGGGGGTAGGAAATTCGGTAGAATCGGGAAAGTGCTCCGCTCTTACGGACAAGGCGGGGCCTCGGAACGGAGAAGAAGCCATGACCCATCGCTTCCCACGCGCTGACTTGGCCAAATGGAGGTGGCCCATGTCTTGGCAGTGCCGAAAGGGATTTCTGGCCGCGTGTCTGGTCGTCCTGCTGGCCAATCGAGGAGGGGCCCAACCCGGGGAAAAACCGGAACCGAGCCTGGAATTGGCTCGGTTCCACCATGGCGAACAGGTCTTGGCCGTGGCCTTCGCCCCAGACGGGCGAAGCGTCGCCAGCGCTGGCCAGGGCAGGACGATCCGCCTCTGGGACGTCACTTCCGGGAAGCTACTGGCGGCATTGGACGGCGCTCCGGGCCAGGTCTGGAGCGTGTGCTTTTCCCCCGATGGCCGACTGCTGGCATCGGTCAGCGAGGCGCGGGCAATTCACATCTGGGATCCGGCCACGGGGAAAGAACTTCGTCAGCTGGTGGGCCACCAAGGACCGGTTTGGGCCGTCGCCTTCTCGCCGGACGGCCGATTCGTGGCCTCGGCGAGCGAAGACGGAACGGTTCGACTCTGGGACGTGGAGGCGGGCCAAGAGATTCGGCAATTTTTGGGACATCACGGTGGCGTCTGGCCCGTGGCGTTCTCCCCCGACGGTAAGCTCCTCGCCTCGGGCGGCAAAGATGGCACTATCCGCGTCTGGGAGGTAGCGACCGGCCGCGAGCTGCGCCGCATCGACGCCCACCAAGGGGCCATCTGGCCCGTGGTTTTCTCCCCCGATGGCAAGTCGCTGCTCTCCGGGGGGTGGCAGGACCGAAGCGTGAAGATGTGGGAACTGGCCACCGGCCGGGAACGACGCCACATCCAGCACCCGGGCGGGGCCAAGTACCTCGCCGTCTCCCCCAATGGCCGAACGGTGGCGACCGCCGGCGAAGATCGCAGCGTTCGGTTGTGGGAAATCGCCACGGGGCGGGAACGAAGTCTTTTCGCCGGCCACCAGAACGCCGTCATGGCGGTGGCCTTTGCCCCGGATGGCAAGCGGCTGGTCTCGGGGAGTTCGGACACCCAAGTCGTCGTCTGGAACCTGATGGGCCCTGCCCGGCCGGGCGCCGGCCCGGTTGGGCCGGTGCCCACCCCGGACCTCGACCAGCTCTGGGCCGACTTGGCTCATCTCGATGCCTTTCGAGCGCATCAGGCGATCTGGGCCTTGGCTGCCCACCCGGAGCAGGCCTCTGCGTATGTCAAGGATCGCCTCAAGCCCGTTCCGCCCATCGACCGCCGCCGCCTCGCCAAGCTGATCGCCGAGCTGGATGACGAAAGTTTCATGGTGCGGCAGCGGGCCCAGGCCCAGCTGCGGCAGATGGACGAACTGGCGGAAGAAGCCCTCCGGCAAACCCTCCTCAGCGAACCCTCGCTGGAAGTGGCCTTGCGCATCGGCCGACTCCTCGACGCCTTGGAACGGGCGGTGCCGTCGCCCACGCAATTGCGAGCCTTACGCTGCCTGGAGGCCTTGGAGCAAATGGATACCCCCGAGGCCGGCCGCATCCTCGAACTCTTGGCGCAAGGCAATCCGGACTCTCGGCTGACGCAGGAAGCGCGGCAGACCTGGCAACGCTGGCTTAAGCGGCAGGCCGCGAGCGCCCCATGAGCCGCCGGCGCTTTCCGGCTGAAGCCGGAAAGCGCCGAGCAACCCCCGGCTTCTGCCTGGGCTGGGGCCATACGGGCCGGTGTACCCCAGCGCGCCCCGGAAACCAGCTGGGAAGCCCAATTGCTGGCCCCAGCCCGTTCGGTGCCGCTCGCGCCACCGAGTCACATCCCCACTCCCCGCCGCAACGATTCATTGGCTGGCGTTCGCTCGGGACGCAGCCAGCGCGAGGTGTGATCAATCGTGAAACCTCCCTGCGTGCTCGGCACGTGCCTCCCATCCTCGCCCCAGCGCGAACCGAGGAGCCGCGCTCCGCGGCTGCACCGCCGCCCCGCCGAAAAACAGAGGGGCGTTCAAGAATTTCCTCTTGACCTTGGCCGTGGGCGCGGTATGGTCCGCCGCCTTCAATTTCTGGCAGGCAACGCAACACGCACGTGCGGACGCGCCGCGGCGTGACCGCGCGCCACGGGGGATCGCCGCCCGCGGGAAGGGGGACTCCCCGGGCCGGCGACGCGCAACGGGATCTCGCAATGAAGGAGACGGGGCATATGCGTACACGGACCGCTTGGCTGGCATGGCTGCTAACCACGGGCCTGGCCCTGGTGCCGGCGGCGGCACAGGCCCAAGGCGACATCGGGCCTAACCTCGGCCGCCCCGATCCCGTTTGGCCCTTACCGCTATACCACGACCGCCCCGAAACTGGTGGATTCTACGCCGCCGTCGAGTTCCTGTATTATCGCCAGACCAACCCGCTCAAACAGCAAACCGTCGCCTTCCGCGGCTTCCAAGACACCAACGGCGACGTTCAAGACGCCTTGGCCCTCCTGAATGGCAGCTTCGAAAATCGGGCCTTCACCGGCGTCTTCTTCGGCACCGGCCTGCCCGCGCTGGACACTGCCCAGCTGGGCGGCCACTCGTTTCAGCCCGGCATCGGCGTCCATCTCGGCTGGCGCTTCGCCGGCGAAGGCATCACCATTGATTTCGCCTGGAAGCACCTCACGCAAACCAAGTACGCCGCGTCAGCCGGGGTGCTGCCCCCCAATTTCGGCTTCAACCGGTCACCGTTCGACACGTTCCTCTATTCGCCGGTCGTGAATTTCCCGAATGAGTTCCTCGGGCCGTCGGAAAAAATCGCCGTCTTCGGGGACACTGCCGCCGCCCGTAACTTCGGCAATCCGCAGATCGTCATCCGCAACACCGACCTGTTTGCCATCCAGAATCCGACCGGCTTGGGGGCCGTGGTTGGCCCCTTCACGATTGTGAACTACGGGCCGTTCACGGCGGTTACGCCCAACCTCGAAGGTGGCCTGATCGTCCGCGGGGCCGCCCCCGGTATCTGGAATGGTGCCTCGGCGATGTCGCATCAGTTCGTCCAGCGCTACGATGAGTACCAGGCGATGGTGCGAATCCCCGTTTACCAGAGCGACAACGCCCGGGTTTATGGCCTGGTGGGGCCGCGACATGCGTCGATCTGGGAGCGGTACACTTGGCGGACGACGGCGGTCACCACCGCCCGCAGTCAGCCCGTGGCGGAATACCAGATCCAAGTGGTCGCCAGCCCCAACGCCCAGGCGATCGGAGCGCCCGGAGTGAGTTTTCCGCCCAACTCTTTTGTCATCCTCTTCCCGCCGGTCGGCGCCACGCCGAACACCGGCCTTCAGAACATTCCCGGAGGGGCGTTCACTGCCGAGAACCTGGGAACGATCATCCCCGGGACCGGCGGCGTCGCCAACCCTGAATGGACCGCCATCTACAGCAACGTGGTCTCCAACCAACTCTGGGGTCCGACGATCGGTTGCGGCAGCGAATGGTATCTCGGTTGGGGCTTTTCCTTCAGCCTCGACTTCCGCTTCTCGCTGCTGGCCAACTTCGTCAAGGAACGGGCCAAGTATGAACGCGCCGACCGCTACATCTCCAGCAAACGCTCCCGTAACGAAATGACCCTCGTGCCGGAACTCGATCTGTTCGCCAAAATCTGGTGGTATCCGATCGAAGGGGTGCAGTTGAACGTCGGCTACGACCTGCTGACCTACTTCAACACCGTGGCGTCGCCGCGGCCGGTATCCTTCAACTACGGCTTCCCCGACCCGCAGTGGGAACGGCAATTCCGCATTTTCGACGGCTTGAGCGCCGGCATCGGCTTCATCTTCTGACGCGGCGTGCGAGCGTCCTTCCGGCCGCGGAATTGGTTGCCGTGCAGGCCCCGCCCGAGACAGCGGGCGGGTGCCTCTCTTGCGGTGCGCCTGTCTTTCAGGGCGGTATTGCGCGCTCCAGGCGGCGGATTTTCCCCACTCCCCGCCAATTCATCTTTTCCCACGACGGAACGTTTCGCGCTCCCTGCGTGCGGGCAGGCGTTTGCCCATCCTGGCGCGAAGGCGAATCGATCGATCGCTTTCCCCCGCTGCTCCCTCGCCCCATCGAAATCCGGCAGCCCCCTCCCCTTTGCGGGACGTTTCCCTTTGCTTGGCCAAGTTCTATAATCCCGCTTTGATGCCGACCGACAGCCGGTTTCAAAGGAAGGAGCGTGGCATGGCCGAGGGAAACGTCGATCTGCGCAGTGGGAACTTCCGACAATGGCTGCCTTGGACGGAGTTGTTCCGCGGGTTCGCCGTCGCTTTGGATCCCCGGAAGCTACTCTTGGCCGCCGCCGGAATCTTGGTCATGTCCTTCGGCTGGTGGCTGTTGGCCGTCATCTTCATCGCCTCGAGCAAAAAACCGCAACCCGAGGACTACCTCGCCAACACTCGCGCGTATGAACCGACCGACAGCCAGCTCGCTGAGGAAAAGCGCAGGTCCTTGGGCCGGCAACTCGCCTGGCAACATTTTAAGGAAGACCGCCGCATCTGGAACCTCCGCTACCAGGCTGCCGGCAGCGCCCCGACCAGCGAAAAAGAGGTTGAGTACCTCGACGCCGGCGACCTTGCCGATGGACCCGATGAATACGAACAGCTTGCCCCGCAGTTTGCTAATATTAACGCCGAAATCGCCGATGGTTCGAAGACTCGGGCCCAGATCCGCGAGGAAATTCTGCTCGGGAAGCGTAAGGAAGCCCCGCGCAAATGGCTGGACAGTCGCCCGAAGCCGTATGGTCAACTGCGGATGTGGCCGTTTTTTGAGGACCGCGGCCCCAACCCCTACCTGTTAGTGACTGGTCAAACCGGCATCCCTTGGGAGGCAGGGCACGCCGGCGAGTGGCTGGTCACGCGACAGTTCCCGGTCCTCATTGAACCACTGGTCAAGTTTTTCCGTCCGGTGGTCTTTTTCCTCTCTCCCAACGCCGGCTTCGTGAACCGGTTCTACTTTCTCCTGGTCATCCTGTGGACCCTGGCCACTTGGGCCTTTTTCGGCGGGGCGATCACCCGCATGGCAGCGGTCGAACTTGCCTGCAACGAGAAAATCGGCATGGGAGAGGCCATCCGCTTCGTCGGATCCCGTTACCTGTCGTACTTGTCGGCGCCCCTTTTGCCCCTCGGTTTGGTGGCCGCGGTTGTCGTGGGCCTGATGCTCTTCGGCATCGTCGCCATCATCCCCGGCTTGGGCGACATCGTGCTTGACGGCCTCCTGTGGCCGATCCCCTTGCTCGGCGGCCTCGTCATGGCGGTCGTCCTCGTGGGCCTCGTCGGCTGGCCGATGATGAACGCCACCATCAGCGCCGAGGGAAGCGACAGCTTCGACGCCATCAGCCGCTCCTACACCTACGTCTTTCAAGGCGCCTGGAGCTACATCTGGTACTGCCTGGTGGCCGTCGCCTACGGAGCGGTAGTCGTCTTTTTTGTTGGGTTCATGGGGTCGTTGGTGGTCTATCTGGCGAAATGGGGCGTGGCCCGAGGCCAGGGATTGTGGGCCCCGCGCGAGCCGTCGTATTTGTTTGTCTATGCCCCGACCTCGTTTGGCTGGCGTGACTTGCTGGTCCAGGGGGCGACGGTTGACGGGAACAGCGTGGTCGTCAACGGGCAGATCGTGCCGGAACTGTTCGAGAAGTACTACAACTCCCTGAGCGTGGTGAACAAGATCGGCGCCTTCCTGGTGGCGGTGTGGACGTACCTCTTCTTCCTGCTGGTGCTGGGCTTCGGCTACAGCTACTTCTGGGGAGCGAGTACCATCATCTACTTCCTGATGCGCCGCAAGGTCGATGACACCGACATGGACGAAGTCTACCGGGAGGAGGATGACGAGGAGCAGCCGCCCTACAGCACCACGACGCCGGCACCAGGCACTGCGGCGCCGCCGGCTGGCGAGGGCACGGGGGTCACGCAGATGGTGGAGGCGCCGACGCTGCGCGCCACGAGCACCCCGCCGCGCTCCGAGACGGTGCCGACGGCGGGCGATGGCGACGCCAATCGGCCCAGCTGAGTGACCCCGCTGGCGTCGGCTTCCGCCGACGCCAGCGGCCGACCCTGGGGATCCCGCCATGCCGCGGAGCGTGCTCCTGTTCACCGGTCCCTGGGCCGACCTCCCCCTGGAGGAGGTCGCCAACCGGGCTAGCGATTGGGGCTACCAAGGGCTGGAACTCTGCTGCTGGGGCGACCACCTGGAGGTCCAGCGGGCCTTAAGCGACAAAGATTACTGCCAACGGAAACTCGACCTCCTCGCTCGCTACGACCTCACCGTGCCGGTCCTCAGCAACCACCGGGTCGGCCAAGCGGTGGCCGACCCCATCGACGACCGCCACCAGGCGCTTTTGCCAGACTATGTGTGGGGGGACGGCCAACCCGAGGGGGTTCGCCAGCGGGCGGCCGAGGAAATGATGGCCACCATCCGCGTCGCTCAGCAGATGGGGGTCGGCGTGGTCGCGGGCTTCACCGGCTCGCCGCTGTGGTCCTATGTCGTCGGCTACCCGGCCCCGTCCGCCGATGTGGTGGCAGCCGGCTTCGCCGACTTCGCCCGTCGCTGGCACCCGATCCTCGACGTTTGCCGCGACTGCGGCGTCCGCTTTGCCTTCGAAGTCCATCCCGGTCAGATCGCCTTCGACCTGTACAGCGCCGAACGGGCCCTGGATGCCCTCGATGGCCGCGAGGAGTTCGGCTTCCTCTTCGATCCCAGCCACTTCCATTGGCAGGGGATCGATCCCGTCGAATTCCTCCGCCGCTTTCCCCAGCGCATTTATCATGTGCACATCAAGGACGTGATCCTGAACCTGAACGGCCGCAATGGCCTGCTCGGCTCCTACCTGCCGTCGGGGGATCCGCGACGGGGTTGGGACGTTCGTTCACCGGGCCGGGGTGGGATTGACTGGGAAGCCATCATCCGCGGCTTGAACGAGATCGGTTACGACGGCCCATTGTCGGTAGAGTGGCGCGATCCGGGGATGAACCGCGACTTTGGCGCCGAAGAAGCGTGTCGGTTCGTCAAACGCCTCGACTTTGAGCCGGCGGCGCGGCCTGGGAGCGACCGTGCTTTCCGCGAAGCCTAAGGCCGGCCGGGGCCGCGGTCCCTTACCGTGGGAGACTCTTCGCCATGAGCCAAGCCAGCCATGAAGCCCTCAAGCGTGAATGGACCGACCAATTCGTCGTGGTGAACCCCAATCGTCCCGAGTTGAAGCGCTTTCAGGGCATCGTCGGCCGCGTCGTCACCGTCAACTACAACAACAAAGCCCTGGTCGATTTCCAGGACGGCGGCTGGTACGACATCACCGCCTCACCCGAGTTCCTCATCAAAATCGACCCAGCCGAGGGCCGGGCCAAATACAAAAACGTCAATAGTGCGCAGCCGATCCCCGAACGCCAGAGCTAAAGCCGCGGCCGGGCCGCAGCCCGGCGCGGGGGCACCGCGTCGCCGCCATTCCCATGATCCTGCTGATCGACAACTACGACTCGTTCACCTACAACCTGGTCCAGCGCCTTGGCGAGATGGACCCGACCATCGACCTGCGGGTGGTGCGCAACGACCAAATCAGCGTCGAGGACATCGCCGCGCTACGTCCCAGCCACATCATCATCTCACCCGGCCCGTGCACCCCTAACGAGGCCGGCATCTCTAACGATGTGATCCGCCGCTTCGCGTCAAGCATCCCCATCCTGGGCGTCTGCCTGGGGCACCAGTGCATCGGTCAGGTCTTTGGGGGCGAAATCGTGCGGAACTACCGCGTCATGCACGGCAAGACGTCCCTGATCCATCATGACAACCAGGGGGTCTTCCACGGTCTGGCGCAGCCATTCGAGGCGACCCGCTACCACAGCCTGGTCATTCGCCGGGAGACATTTAGCCACCCGGATTTGGTCATCAGCGCCTGGACGGACGAGGGGGAGATCATGGGGGTGCGGCACCGGACTTGGCCGCTGCACGGCGTGCAGTTCCATCCGGAGAGTTTCCTCACCCTGGAGGGCCCGAAGCTCTTACGGAATTTCGTGAATATCCGCTCGTCTGGTGATGCCGGCTCGGTCCCTCACCAAAGCGTATAGCCGCCGTCGATGACGACGGCGGCCCCGGTCATGTAGCTCGAGGCGTCGCTGGCCAGATACAACGCCAACGGCCCGATTTCCTCCGGCTCGCCGAGCCGGCCCATCGGCACCATGCTCTCGAAGGTCGTCTTCAACTCCGGCATCTGCTGAAACCACCGCCGGTTGGGATCGGTCATGAACCCGCCGGCCGCGATCGCGTTGACCGTGACGTTGTACGGTACCCAATCGACGGCCAACGCCTTGGTGAAGCCGATCAGCCCCGCCTTGGCGGTTTCATACGACCGGCCGTGGATCCCCTTATTGACGATCATGCCGGAGATCGAGGCGACGTTGATGATCCGGCCGGAGCGGCGCGGCAGCATGGCGCCGCCGATCAGCTTGCAACACAAAAATGCGCTGGTGAGGTTGAGGTTGAGGATGCGCTGCCATTCGGCGAGCGGCATCTGCTCGGTCGGGATGTTGATGCGTCGGCCGCCGACGTTGTTGATCAGGATGTGGATGGGGGAGAAGCGCGCCAGCGCTTCCTGACACATGCGCTCGGTGCCTTCCGGCGTCTCCAGGTCAGCGGGGAGGAGATCGACCCGTCGGCCGAAGCGCTCCAGCTGCTGGCCGCTGGCCTGAAGGGCCTGGACCTCGCGGCCGACAAGAACCAAGTCGGCACCGGCCTCGGCCAAGGCCGAGGCCATCGCCAGCCCCAGCCCCCGGCTTCCTCCCGTAATTAAGGCCCGCTTGCCGTCGAGGCGAAACCGCTCCAACACACCCATGATGCTGGCCTGTGAGGTCTGACTGTCTGTGCCACGCTTCCCACCGCAGACTCTTCGGTCGCGCCGCGACCACGCGGGGGGCCGCTGTCGGCTTCAATCGACGTAAGGATCCGCCCCGAGATCCTTGAGGATTTCCTGCCGATGCCGCTCGTACAGCATCAGATCGACCCGCTGCCGGCGGAGGCGGCGTTCGCTGCGGCGTTGGGCCTTGAAAAAAAGAGGGCGAAATTTCTGCCAATCGAGGTTGGCCCCGCTGCGGGCCAGCTGAAGGAGTTGCCGCTGCTTGTCTTCGCCGAGGGCCTCCAGGATTTCGTCTTCCAGGGAGAGGTAAAACTGGCAACTTCCCGGATCGCCTTGACGCGCCGCCCGACCGGCCAGCTGCCGGTCGATGCGGCGGGCGGAGTGGATTTCCGTGCCGATGACGTGCAGGCCGCCCAGCTCGCGCACCCCGGGGCCGAGTTTGATGTCGGTGCCCCGGCCGGCCATGTTGGTGGCGATGGTCACTCGTCCCCGCTCGCCGGCCCGATCCACCACCAGCGCCTCTGGTTCCGGCTGCTTGCCGTTGAGCATCTGATGGACGATGCCCCGCTGCCGAAACAGCTCGCTCAACTTCTCCGATTTCTCGACCGACCGGGTGCCGACCAGGACCGGACGCCCCGCCGCCTGAAGCTTGGCCACGTCCTCGGTGATGGCGGCAAACTTGGCGTCTTCGGTGGGGAAGATTTTCTCCGGCCAGTGCTCGCGGATGACCGGCCGATTCGTCGGCACGCATACCACCCAGATCTTGTAGACCCGGCGAATCTCCCACCAGTTCTGGTATGCGGTGCCGGTCATGCCCGACAGCTTCTTGTAAAGCCTGAAATAAGTCTGATACGTGATTTGGGCCGCGTGTTCCGTCGCCTTGGTGATCGGCACTCCCTCTTTGGCCTCGACCGCCTGGTGCAGGCCGTCCTGCCAGTGGCGGTCGGGCATTTTCCGGCCGGTGTATTCGTCGATGATACAGACCTTGTGTTTCTGGAAGACGTCGTCAAATTCCACCATGTAGTGCTGGTCGCGGCGGAAACGGTGATGAGCGTGCAAGGCCCGCTCCACGTGTTCGTGGAGCTTGTCCATCGCGTGGGAGTGCGGACCGGCAGGGGGGTTCGACCAGCGGACCTTGTGCTTACCAGCGTCTGTCAGCTCGATCTTCTGCTTTTTCTCATCGAGGATAAAATGCTCGTCGCGCACCAGAGACCGGGCGACCCGGTCGGCCCACAGATAGACGACCTGCTCCTCCTCCTTGAGCCAGCGCGTCGGCTCGCCGATGATCAGGGGCGTGCTGGCCTCGTCGATGAAAATGCAGTCCGCCTCATCCACCAGGGCGAAGTAGTGCTCCCGTTGGACCCGGGGATCGAGCGGTCGGCTATAGCCGTTGGCGTCCCAGGGCATCCAAAAGGGGCTGGCTTGGCCTTTTTCCCCGGCGACTTTGATGCGGTCGCGGAGGAAGTCGAAGCCGAATTCCGAGGCCGTGCCGTAAGTGATGTCGCAGCGGTAGGCCTGGTAGCGTTCGTGCTCGGGCATTTTCATTTGCAGCACGCCGACCGTCAGGCCCAGAGCGTTGTAGATCGGACCGATCCACTCGGCGTCGCGTTTGGCGAGGTAGTCGTTGACGGTCGTGATGTGGACGCCGCGGCCGGGGAGGGCATTAAGGAAGGCGGGGAGGGCGGCGGTGAGGGTCTTGCCCTCGCCGGTGGCCAGCTCCGCCAGGGCGCCGTGGTGCAGGACCACGGCGCCAGCCAGCTGCACATCGAAGGGACGCAGGCCGATCGTCCGCTGAGCCGCCACGCACACCAGGCCGAAGGCTTCCGGGAGGAGGGAGTCGAGCGATTGACCCGCCCGTGCCCGGCCGCGCAGCTGCAAGCCGCGCTTCCGCAGTTCCTCATCGCTGAGCCGGCTGAACTCTTTCTCCCAATGGCGGATGACGGGCACCAGGAGGGCGGCCCGCGCCAGCCGTCGCTGGCTCGGTAAGCCGATGGCGACTTTGAGGCGATTGAGCCACTCCGGGCCAAGCCGACCAGGGATGTTCGGCCGCGCCGGCTCCGGGGCCGTCCCAGGAAAGTGAGACGGATGCGTCGGCGGGGGGGTGGGGCTGAGCGGTTCGATGACAGTGCTCACGAGACAACCTCTCCCTAGCTCGCGCCGTGGGCCGGCATCCGGCATGGCGGGATGCCACGCCGGAGCGGGAAGCGGAGGTTCCGGTCGGGGCGCCGACCATTATAGTCGGCGATTTTCCCGGGCTGGCAAGAGCAAACCCCTGGCGGCAGGCGCCGCTGGCGGCGCGGCAAGACTGAAGCCGGAGGATCGATTGATCGGTTCGCGCTGGCGCCGATGACGTCGGAGGCTCACTGGGCACGTCGCGAGCGTGAACCGAGGAATCGGTGGGGTGGGGGAAAACCGCCGCCCGGAGCGCTCAACCCCACCCTAAAGGATAGGTACATCCCTCAAGTTCCCCTCTTGACTCCTGCTCCTCAGGAAGTGTATATGCGTACAGATCAATCGCTCCCTGAATCGCTTCCACGCAGCTGGAACAGAGGTCGGCCATGCATCCGTCGCGCTCCACCATCGTCCACGAGTTGGCCGAACGCATCCGGGCCATCGAAGGGTCCGGGTCGGCGGCTTGGCCGCCGGCCCGGGGATGGGGGATCGAGCCGCTGGACGCTTTGCTGCCGGAAGGGCGCGGAGCGGCCGGGGTGCTGGTGGAGCTGCTTTCGAGCGCGGAGGGGGCCGGGGCCTGGTCCCTGGCCGTGGCCCTGGCTTGGCCGGTCTGCGGCGAGGCGAAGGTACTGGTGGTGGTCGATGAACGGCGTGGCTTTTATCCGCCCGCCGTGGCCCGCTGGGGCATCGACCTGGAACGGCTGATGGTCGTTCGGCCCCGGGGGCGGCGCGATCGGCTCTGGGCATGGCAGCAGGCGCTGCGTTGTCCGGCGGTGGGGGCGGTGGTTGGCGACGGCGAGCCGCTTCCTCCCCTCGACGCCCGGCGCTTGCAGCTGGCCGCCGAGACCGGCGGCAGCCTGGGCCTGTTGCTTCG
>JANWYO010000226.1 GCA_025055215.1 Gemmataceae bacterium | reverse complement strand
GGGATGGGACCTTCATGCACGGTCGTCCTGCGGGCCGGGTGGTTGGCGACGCCGTTCGTGCCAGTCTAGCACTGTCCCGTTAGCAAGCCAAGCGTCGCTCGTCTCTTTTGGGGGACTGAGCGCCTTGCAAGCGAATGTCCTTGCCCGCCGCAAGCCGCGTGTGCGAAAATGCAGGGGCATGGTCTTGGGGGTTAGCTGCACTTTGGAAGATCAGGGGGACACGGACCCATGACGTCGAGTGCCATGCGTCGGTTGAGTCTGGTGCTGCTGGGAGTGGGCTTGGCGGGCGGCCTGACACTCGCGCCGCAACTCTGGGCTCAAAAGGTCATCCAACTGCCGGCCGTGGACGACAAAGAGCCACCCGCGCCCGTGGAGTTCACCGACGCCATCACCCTTCCCAAGAGTACCGATGCCCCCAAGCGAATTGCGGCGGCCGAGGACCTGATCAAGGAAGGATCCTGGAGCGAAGCCGTCCGAGCCTTGCAGTCCCTTTTGGACACCAAGGAGGATGCGTTCCTCCAGGTGAAGCGCACCGACAAGAGCGGTAAGGAGTCGGTGCACTGGGTGAGTGTGCGAGCGGAGGCGAACCGTCTCATCGGGCTGATGCCGGCGGAGGGTCTCCAGTTTTACGAGTTGCAATACGGACCGCCAGCCAAGGCTCGCTTGGCGGAGGCCAAGGCCAAGGGGGACCCGGAAATCCTGGCCGAGGTCGCGCAGCGTTATCTCCACACCGAGGCTGGTACCGAAGCGACGGCGCTGCTGGGGACCTATCATCTCGACCGCGGGCGGTACTTGATGGCCGCCATCTGCTTCGAGCGCCTGCTGGAACGGCGGGGGCTGGATCAGCTGTCGGCTCGAACGCTCTGGAAAGCAGCCGTGGCGTTCCAGCGGACCGGCGACAGCCAAAAGGCGGAACAGGTCTGGCGGCAACTCAGGACCAAGGTGGTCCGGGACGGTTTGGCGCTCGGCGACCAGACGCTTTCCCTGGAACGGCTGCGGGCGGAGTTCGAAAAGGCTGCCACCACTGAGGTCGCCAGCATTTTCGACTGGCCCGAGTACCGAGGCGGCCCCTCTCGGACGGTCCAAGGCCACGGCGGCCCGCCGTTCCTCGAACCCCGCTGGAGCAAATCGACGACCGCCATCGACCCGCTGGTGCTCGCCGACAAGGACGACGCCGACCGCAGCGAGGCCGAACTCCGCCGCCGCTGGATCGAAGAAGCCATCCTCGCTCAGGCCATGGCCCACCTCGAAAGCCGGCAACAACCGGCCTTGCCCGCGTTCTTCCCCTTGGCCGTCGGTAACAAGCTGATCTATCGGAGCCACGACGGTATCTACGCCCGGCACCTGAAGGCCGGGGTCGTGATTGAAGACGGCCAGCCCCGCCACGTCGCCCCGGGGGATCTAGATTGGATGTCTCCGCTCGACGGCGGCTTGCACGGCATGGGAGCAGACGCCAATCGTCGGAACTTCCTGCAAAGCTCCGCTTGGCTGGGTCATTACTTCTCCTACGGTCCGCAAAGCATCTTTTTCGAGAACTCGACGATCGGCTGCCTGAGCACCGACGGGTCGCGAGTGTACGTCGTGGACGACTTGGCGATCCCGCCGCATCCGCAGACCATGGCGAATTTCAACAACATCGCTGCTAACGTCGGCGGCCCGAACCTCGGGACGTTCCAGGCCCAGTTCAAACAGAGCAAACTTCTGGCGTTCGACGTGGCAACCGGCAAGTTGGTCTGGCAGCTGCCACCGTCGGGTAAGGGCAAGGCAACCGATGAGTTTGAGGAAACATTCTTCCTGGCCCCGCCCCTGCCACTGGGCGGCAAGCTCTATCTGCCGATAGAAAAGAATGGCGAGTTGCGCCTGGTCTGCCTGGCGCCGCCCAGCGACGACCGCTCGCCGCCGACCGTCGTCTGGACGCAAGCATTGGCCGCAGCGCGGGAACGCCTCCCCGGGGACGTCATCCGCCGTGTCCACGCGGTCAACTTGGCCTACGGCGACGGCATCCTCGTCTGCCCCACGAACGCCGGGGCCGTCATCGGGGTCGATCTCCTGACCCACAGCCTTGTCTGGGCCCGGTCCTACCGCGAAGCCAGCCAGGATGCGGACGCCGTCCGGAATAACCGCCGGCGGATCCCCTTCGGCCCCGACATGGGTCAGCCCACCCAGATCCACAGCGAATGGAAAGTGTCGGCCCCGGCGATCGCCGAGGGCAAGACCGTCTTCACCGCCCCCGACGGCTCTACGATCCAGTGCCTGCGACTGCGCGACGGCGAACCTCTCTGGAAGGAACGACGCCATAATGACGACCTCTACATGGCCGGCATCTTCGCCGGGAAGGTCCTGATCGTCGGCAAGAATTACTGCCGTGCCCTTTCCCTGGCCGATGGCCGACAGGTGTGGCGCATCGACAACACCGGCATCCCTTCGGGCCAGGGGGTGGCCAGCGGCAACGTCTACTACCTGCCGCTGCGGACCACCACCGACACCCCGGAAAAAGGCCCTGGGGTTTATGGCATCGATGTGGAGCGGGGTGTCATCAAGTCCAAGACCCTGGCTCGGCGGAAGGAGGAAGTACCGGGGAACCTCATCTTCTATGACGGCGAGGTGCTATCGCAAACCGCCACCAGCATCAGCGCTTATCCGCAGCTTCAGATCATGCTGGCGGAGATCGAGCAGCAGCTGAAGGCCAACCCGAACGACCCCGCCGGCCTACTGGCCCGCGGCGAGCTGCGCCTGGACAAAGGGGATCGGCTTGGGGCCGTCGACGACCTCCGCCGCGCCTTGTCCAATAACCCGCCCCCCGACCTCCTGCCCAAGGCCCGGGCCAAACTCTTCGAGGCCTTCACCGAACTGGTGCAGAGCGATTTCTCGGCCAACGAACGCTTCCTCGACGAGTACCGGGCCTTGTGCAAAGTTGACATTCCCGCCGGCACCGACCCGATTACCCGCCGTAAGCTGGAGGAGGAGCAGGCCCGTCGCCAAGCCAACTTCCTCTGCCTGCTGGCCAAGGGACGGGAACAACAGGGCCGAGTGGCCGATGCCTTCGAGGCATACCTGGAGTTTGGCACCCTTGGCAACCACCAGGAGCTGATCAGCGTCGTGGACGAGCCAACGACCCGCTCCCGACCCGATGTCTGGGCCCGAGGGCGTCTCCAGGCGCTGCTCGAACGGGCCACGCCTGAGCAGCGGCAACCGCTGGAGGAAAAGATCGCCCAGCGGTGGCAGAGCATCCGCGACGGAAGCGATCCCACGCAGATTCGCCAGTTCGTCACGTTGTTCGGCTCCACCAGCCGGGTCGGTCGGCAAGCCCGCCTGGAGCTGGCGGAACGTCTCATGGATCAGGCTCGGGAAGACGACCTGCGCGATGCCGAGTTGCACCTGCTCCAATTGCGCGAACAGCGGAGCGATCCCACCGTGGCGGGGCAGGCGGTCGAAACCCTGGCCCGCCTCATGCTCCGCAAGGGACTGATGCAGGAAGCCGCCTTCTACTATCGAGAATTGGGGCGCGACTTCGCCACTGTGCCCATCCGCGACGGCAAGACCGGCGCCGACTTTTTCAGCGAACTGACGACCGACAAACGCTTCCTCCCTTACCTCGAGGACTCCCGCCAATCGTGGAACGGCCGTCTCAAGGCGACGGCCATCCCCGGTCAGTTCCCGGCGCAGCAATCATCGTTCGCCCTGGAACCGGAAGGAGAAATCCTCCCGTTCTTCCAACAACATCGGCTGGTCCTCGACATGAGCAACTTCCAGTTGCGGGTCATTGACCGCACCTCTGGCCGGGAAGTCTGGCGGAGCGACCGTTTGTGGACCAACCAGAACGGCTTTCACCCAGGTCAGTACCTGTACAGCAACTACAACGTGCGACACGTGTGCCAGGTGAAGGGGAATATTGTCCTCATCAACCTGGCCTACATGGTCTACGCGTTCGACGTGGTGCAGCGGAAAGAGCTGTGGCGGTATAACCTCTTTGGTCCCCACAGTGCCCTGATCCCGCAGCAGGCCCGCGTCGCGGTCGACCGCGATGGCGTGCTCAAGATCGTGTACCAGGACGGGTGGATCCAGCGTATCGGCCGGCCCGGCCCCTTGGAGGCGTCGCACGTCAGCCTGCTGACCCGCAATGGCTTGGTCACGCTCGATCCGGTTCGCGGCACCGTGTTGTGGAAAAAGTCCGACGTCTCCCCACGCACCCACGTCTTCGGCGACGACCAGTACCTCTTCCTCGTCGAAATGTCGGCCGAGGACCGGGCGATCGGCAGTCGCGTCGTGCGGGCATCCGACGGCGTGTCGGTACCCGCTGCCCCGTTCTTCGAATTGTACCAAAGCCGACTCAGCGTCCTGGGGCGGAGGCTCCTGACCCACGAGAACGCGGGGAACGGCAAAACGCGGCTTCGGCTCTACGACATCGTGGCCGGCCAAGACCTTTGGAGGCGTGAACTGCCTCCCGGCACCATCATTCTGCGCTCGGAGGATCCCGATCTGGTGGGGTTCGTGGAGCCCGCCACAGACGCAGATGGCACGCGCAAGGTGCTGGTCTTCGACCTGCGCGGCTTGAAGGAAGTCCTTTCCGCCGACCTCCGCAAGGAGCACGTGGAAAAAATCCACGAAGGTCATCTGCTGACCGACCCCGACCAGGTCTACGTCGCACTGAACCGGGCGCCGGACCAGAATGCCGGCGTTCGCGGCGGGGGTGGGCCGTGGGCCAACGTCAACTTCGGGCTGCGGACCATCCCGGTCAATGGAGCGGTCTATGCCTTCGACCGCGGCAGTGGCCAACTCAACTGGATCCGAGACGACCTCACGAACCAGATGCTCATCGTCGATCAGTTCAAAGAGCTGCCCATCGCCCTGTTCTCCGTTCGGTATCAGGAACTGATCAACAATGGGCCTAACCGGTTCGGTGCTCAACAGGTCGTGCTCGTCAAGAGCGTGGATAAGCGCTCAGGCAAGCTGTTGCTGAACGAGCGCTGGACGAATACCGGGTATCAACCCTTCCACGCCCTGAATGTGGACGTGCGCTCCGGGATCATCGACCTCATCAGCTTTAACCTCAAAATCCGGCACACGTTGGAAAACGTCGGCGATACCGCGGCACGGAAGGAACAGTGAATCCGCGCCCTAAGGGGGCGTGGATCCTCACTGCGGGATGGTCGGCCGATTGAGTTGTCTTCGTTTGCGGAGTTTCCCTCCCATGAAAAAAGCGTGTTTCTCGATGGGCAGTGTGTTGGCCTTGTTGGCAGGTGTCTCGGCGTCACCGGCCGAGGAACCGACGCCGGCGGTGCAGCAAGCTATCGATAAAGGTTTGGCCTGGGTAGCGCGGACGCAGCACCGAGACGGCCACTGGGAAGCCAACGGCGGCCAATACCCGTCCGCCATGACCGGCGTGGCCGGTATGGCTCTCCTCATGGAAGGGAGCACCCTCCGCGACGGCAAGTACGCCGACAACATCCGTCGGGCCGTCGATTGGTTCCTGGAGCGCAGCCAGCGCAACGGCCTGATCGGCAATCCCAACAATCCGAGCGAATCGGCTCGATACATGTACGGCCACGGTTTCGGCATGTTGTTCTTGGCGTCGGTCTACGGCGAAGAGGAAGATGGCGACCGCCGCCGCCGGCTTGAGGAGGTGCTGACCCGCGGGGTGCAGTTCACCGGCAAGGCGCAAACCGACCGGGGCGGCTGGGGCTATGTCTCCAGCGCCGACGGTGGCGGCTTTGATGAAGGTTCAGTGACCATCACCCAAATGCAGGCCCTCCGCGCCGCCCGCAACGCCGGGATCGTCGTCCCGAAATCGATCATCGACAAGGCCACGAAATACCTGGAGAACTGCACCACCGAGCGCGGCGGCGTCATTTACAGCCTGGCCCACGGCCGAGCGGTCAACGGCGGCGAGCGCCCCGCCCTCACCGCCGCCGCCATCGCCTGTGCCTTCAGTGCCGGCGAGTACAACTCACCCCTGGCCAAAAAATGGCTGAAATTCTGCCAGAGCGCCATCCCCATCGGCCAAGGCCGCATCGGCCACGACGAATACACCCACTACTACTTCGCCCAGGCGCTGTATATCCTCGGCGACGAAGGCTACGGCCGACTGTTCCCCGAATCACGTCCCGAGGAACGCCTGACCTGGTCGCGCTACCGAAACATCATGGCCGATCAGTTTGTCCGCACGCAACATCCGGATGGAAGTTGGGCGGGGGGCTATATCGGGCCGATCTTCACGACGTCGGTCAAC
>JANWYO010000269.1 GCA_025055215.1 Gemmataceae bacterium | reverse complement strand
CCGCAAGTTGGTCGGCAAGGCGGCGGGAGTCAGCTCGGGTGGCACTTCGGTGATGGACAGTACCTGGTCGAACGGCCGACCACCGCGGTCCAGAAGCGTGCCCGCGGCCACCGTCACCGACGCACCGGGGATGGCCGGCGTGGTCACCACCATGGTTCGCGTGGGGTCGATGGTGGCTCCGTTAGCGACGTCGATGGGCGGCAAAAAGATCGGCCGTTCGATGCGATTGTTGACGCCGGGCAAGAAGGGGCGTTCCAACAGCAAGTCCACCTTCTCGGCGATGAAGGGGAAGTGAGGCGGCCCGTTCAAATGCGTGCCGTGAATTTTCAGTGTGTCGGGAGTGCCGGGCGGCGTCAGGCTCAGGTCGTGGGTCAGGAACTGGCTGAAGATCAGCCCCAAGGCCGACAGGCCGGCGGGTTCGGGCGTGAACCCCGTGGTGGCCGAGACCGCGTTGGAAATCTCGCGGGCGCCGGGCCGATCATTGCCCGCCGGGGTCGAGATGCCGTCGCCGTACGACAACGTCATGTCCAGGCGCAGATGGTTATTGGTCCGGCCCCAGTTCGGGTTGGCCAGATTGTTGCCTGAGCCGTCGATGGTGCGGAACTCGCCGGGGAACGCCGGGGCAGCGGTACCGGCCGGTGCTGGCCCCGTGGGCGGCGTGCCGAGAGTCAGGACATGGTCGGGCAGATTGGTGATGCCGGTGTTGCGACGGATGATGTCCGACAGCTTGGTGTTGCGGATCAGGGCCAATTCCTCGGCTGTAAACTGGCCATTCTCGTACCAGAACCGGTCGCCGTCGCGAATCCGTTCGAACTGGTCCTTGAGCACGCGGAAGAAGAGCGGACCGACCATCGCACCCGGCACCCGGTCTTCGGCCAGGCCGCCGATGAAGGCGTCGATTTTGTCGACGGTGCCGTAGGCGGTTTGCAGGGCAGCCTGGACTGCGGGATCGGAACTGATCTGGGCGAAGCTGGTGACCGGGGGCAGGCCGTAATCCTGGCGGGCGCGGTTGTAGCTGGGCAGGCCGAGGTCGCGGCCGCGCTGAATGTCGGTGGCAATCAGGTCGATGCCGCCGGAGCCGGGCGGTCCGAAGAGCAGGTTGCGTACTTCGTCGATCACCTTCAGCCCCGCCGTGTGAGCCGGGGTGGCAGCCAAGCCGCGCAGGATTGGATCCAACCCGTGTTGCCGGATGGGGGCCGTGGTGAAGCTGGCCCGCCGGAGCGACAGCGGCGTGCCGGGCAGTGGGTTCCCTTGGGCGTCGAGCAGAGGGAAGTTCGGGAACGTCTGCGTGTGCGGGAAGCGGAAGGCCGCCGTGGCAAAGAAGATTCCAGCGTCCGGTTGCACGTTCGGCTTGTAACCGGTGTACGGTGCCAGGGCGTTGGGTCCGAGCACGAGCGGCAGGTACTCGTGGTAAGTGATGTGCTGCAACATCGCCCCCAGCAGCCGCCGCGCCCGCTGGTAGATCTCTTCGTCGGTGAGGGTCGGGTTGGCTTGTCGGATCTCGTCGGCCAGGCGGTTGTGCTCGCGGGCGAAGACGGCGTGCAAGGCGGCCAGGCCGATGTTCTCGTTGGCCCGGATGTCCCCGGTCACGAAAAGCTGGCTCGGGTCGCCGATGCCCGCATTGATGTTGTCGAGCGGCCCGTTGGGGAAGTAGGTGGTGTTGTTCAACGGCGGCAATTCGCCGGGGCTGGACTTGAGACGGCCCGTCCCGTTGCCGGCCCGCAGGGCGTCGGCTCGCGGTTGCGTCGACCCATAGACCGGACTGGCGTCGATAAACGACGTCACCAGGTTCGGATGCCGCCGCGGATTGGCCGTGCTCGTCCCGGTCAGCGGGTCGAAGCGGGCCCGGTTGAAGTCGATGATCTGCCGCCCAGTGTTGAACGGATCAAAGAAGGGGTCCCCCGCCGGCACCGGGATGTCGAACTCATCCGTCGGCATCGCCAGGTTCGATAGCGTGAGGGTAAACGTGCCATCGGCAGCGGTCAGCCCCTGCACCTGGCCCAGCGATACCGGCAGATTGGCCACCGGCCGACCGGACGTATCCAGAACCACGCCCGAGAGCCGGGTCCGACCTAGCGGATCGGGTGCCACGGTGAGTGTCAGCGTCTGGACCACGTCCACTGAGCCGTCGGTGGCAATCACGTCGAATTGATAGGTGCCCAACTCCACATGGGTGGGGCGAACAACCAATTGGTGGTTGCCCTCCAGGGCCAGCGTGGGCAACGGACCGTGTGGTCGCAGGGAAAACGCCACCAAGTCGCCATCGGGATCGATGGCTTGCAACGGGACCCGCAACACGTCCCCGGGGGTGACGGTCAACGGACCCAGCGGCGCGAAAGTCGGCGGACGATTCGCCGGCCCGACGAGCACCTGGGCCGTCAGCGGCAGACGCAGCAGGTTGTCGTTGTCGAACAGCAGCGTCACCACCCGCGAGGGCTGCTGCGGCGCCAGCCCGCCCGCGGGAATGGCGTTCCGCAGGTGGACGAACGGGTCCCCGCCCGGCGTGAACCCGGAGACGGTCTCAAGTTGCACCCCCGCCGGCAGCCCCGAAAAGACGACCGCCACCTGCCGCCCCGGCGTGCCCGTTGGGCTGGCCACCGTCAGGTCTGCCCGCAACTGCCCCGTCGCCGGGTCCAGCCGCACGTTGCTCAACCGCGGCTGCACGGCCGGTGCCGGCTCCAGGCCCGTCAGATCGACGCCCGTGGCCGACCGGCTGGTCGGCCCCGGCGGGAACGTCGGCGGCGCCGTCGCTTCGGCCTCCTCGTCGACCTCCGTGCGGAGATTGCGGATTTCTACCACGCTCCCCGTGTCGCGGTCGCCCCCGAGCAACTGCATCAGCAGCCGCCCCTGCCCCGGCGGCAGGCCCGTGACGTCGATGGTCACGTGCCCATCCGTCACCGTCACCAGCCCCGCTGCCGTTTCCACCCGCCCGTTCGGCCCGATCGACAACAGCGCCGTCCCCGGCTCGCCGCGGTCCAGCAGCGTCCGTCCCGGGTTGCTCGGGTCCACCAGGTAAATCAGCAGCTGGTCTTCCAGCAGGGTGGCATCGCTGGTGTCGAATTGCGCTTGCACGTCGAAGTGCAGCAGCCGTCGGCTCCCAGGCCCCACCGTCACCAGTTGGCTGGTCTGCACCACCAGGCTGTCCCGCTCCTCCAGCCGCACCACGTCGTGGACACGCGATCCCCAGCCGTCGGTGCCCGCCGCCCCGATGAAAAAGGCGTTCGACACCGTCACGGTCCGCTGCACCTGGCGGACGTTGCCGGCCCGGTCGATGGCCTGCACGACGATTTGATACGATCCAGGCGCAATCGCCTGACGGGAGGCGCGGACGTCGAACTGCCCCGAGCCGTCGGGCGTGGCCACAGCCGACTCGTTCCCATTCAACAGGATGCGGACTTGGTGCATGCCGCTCCCGCTATCGTCGCTGTCGCCGCTGACGCGGAGCGTGCCGCTGTACTCGCCGCCGTTGACCGGGCTTTCCAGCTCCAGGGTTGGCCCCTGCGTATCGACAGTGATCTGCACCGTGGCCGCCGTGCTTTCATTGCCGGCCACGTCCGTCGCCGTGGCGGTGAATTCATGTTGGCCATCAGCCAACGCCCCGGTGACGGTGATTTGCACCGTGTTGTTCGCCGTCGCTTCGCCCACTAGCTGCCCAGCCCGGAAGAGCCGCACCAGGGCCTGCGCCTCGGCTTGGGCCGTCAACGTCGGCGTCGCGACTGAGGTGATGCCGTCGGCGGAGCTGAAGCCGGTGTCGCTGGTAGCCGTCAACCGCAAATTGGCGGGCGGCCCGGGAGGCGTCGTGTCCAGTACGAACGATACCGGCACCAAGGCCGAAACATTCCCACCCTGATCCACCGCTTGGAACGACGCGGTGTAGGCCCCGTCCGGCAAGGGACCACCGCGCAAAACTTCCAAGCGGGCGCGGTTCAGGTGAAAGCGGCCGTTGGCCTCCACGTCGGCGGTCACGTCGAAGAACTGGTCGGGCCGGTCGCTGAAGCGGAGCCGCAGCTGTCGCAGGTTGGCGACGTTGGTCACCGTACCGACCAAGGCCGGATCCCTGGTGATGCCGTCGGTGTTGGTCAGGCCGTCGCGGGCGGTGTCGTTGGCCAGCCCGGCTTCCACCGTCACAGGTCTCGGCGGAACCACGCCGTTGCCGCGCCGAATCTGGAAATCGCCTATTCCCTGCGGCGTCTGAGCGCCCGGATTAAAGATGAACGGGGGCTGATTCACCCGCACCAGCCCAACTGTTTGCTCCCCCAAAATGCCAAACGGGATACCTCCGTTGTTCGTAGCCACGGAGGCAATGGTGCTCGACCCCACGTGGGCTGCAACCACGGTGCTGGCCTCCCAAGCGGGATTGCCATTGCGGGGCAGACCGGTGACGAGCAAAGAACCTACGCGGCTTTGGCTTGTAAAGACACCGCCGAGCAACGGTTGCGCCGGGTCGGTCGGTGTGAACCCTACAAAAAACTGGCTGTTCACCAATTGGCGGACGATTGCGCTGCCCACGTCGCCTTGGATGCGGGCGGTCATGTTCCTCACGGTGCCGTGGACCAGCAACTTGCCCAAGGCCTCGCCGCCTGGGTTCCCCGCGCCGGTCAAGGTCAGGTTGGCCGCCAACTCCGCTGCGATGCCTCGAGCCGAGTCGCCTCGCACAATCATCGTGCCGATGCGCGGCGCCGTAATGTCGCCCTCTCC
>JANWYO010000195.1 GCA_025055215.1 Gemmataceae bacterium | reverse complement strand
GGGGGGGGTCTGGGTTGGGGGGGTTTTGGGGGTGGGGGGGGGGGGGGGGGGCGGGGGGGGGCCCCCCCCGCCGCCCCGTCTGAAGCCGCCTGGCCCCCAGACCAAGCATGATCATCACCATCGACGGCCCCGCCGGTTCGGGCAAAAGCAGCGCCGCCCGGGCATTGGCCCAACGCCTTGGCTTTGACTACCTCGATACCGGCGCCATGTACCGAGCTGTCGCCCTGGCCAGCCTTCGGGCTGGTGTCGCACCCGACGATCTCACCGGCCTCGAACGCCTGCTCAGGCACCTTCGCCTGGAAATCGGACCCGGTCGGGTCATCCTCGACGGCGAAGACGTCTCCTCCCTGATCCGCGCGCCCGACGTGACGGCACGGGCCTCCGAGTTGGCGGTCATCGGCTTGGTCCGCCGGTATCTGGCCGAGCAGCAGCGGGCCTTGGGGCAAGGGCGGAACCTCGTCTGCGAAGGGCGCGATCAGGGGACCGTGGTCTTTCCCGATGCCGCGTGTAAATTTTTCCTCCAAGCCGACCCGACCGAACGGGCACGGCGGCGGCAGCGGGAGTTGGCCCAGCGCGGCAAGACGCTCAGCCTCGAGGAGGTGCTTCAGGCCCAAAACGAGCGCGATCGCCGGGACGCGGAGCGCGACTTGGCCCCCATGATGCCGGCGGCCGATGCCGTGGTCATCGACACCACCCATCTCACCCTGGAGGAGGTGGTCGATCGGCTGGTCCAGGAGGTCGCGGCCCGCACCGGGGCCAAGGGGCCAGCGCAAGATAGCGGCGCCAGGGCCTGAAATCATGTCGCCACTCTGGAGCGAAATCGGCTACGAATTGGCTCAATGGCTGTGCCTGCCGGCCTTGACGCTCGCCTATAGCCTGCGTGCAGAGGGGGGCCATCGCGTGCCCCCCTCCGGGCCGGTGTTGTTGGCCGCCAACCACCAGAGCTTCCTCGATCCGCTCGTCATCGGGGCGTCGGTCCGCCGCCATCTCTATTATTTGGCTCGGAGCACGCTGTTTCGCCATCCGTGGTTCGCTGCCCTGATCCGGGCCTTTCACGCTGTGCCGATCGACCAGGAGGGGATCGGCAAGGAGGGGTTGAAAACGGTCCTGGAGCTGCTGAAGGAGGGGCGGGCGGTCCTCCTCTTCCCGGAAGGGCACCGTACCAGCGATGGCGCCATGCAGCCTTTGCGGCCGGGCATCGAACTTCTGATCCGGCGGGCCCGGGTGCCGGTGGTGCCGGTGGGGTTGGCGGGGGCGTTCGAGGCTTGGCCGCGGCAGGCACGGTGGCCGAGCCTGGCCCCCCTTTTCCTGCCGGCGAGGCGCGGAGCGCTGGCGGTGGCCGTCGGCCCGCCCATTTCCCCGGAGTCACTCCTCCGGTTGCCGCGGGAGGACGTGCTGCGGGAGCTGGCGGAGCGGATGCGACGGATGCAGGAGCGTGCCGAGCGGCTGCGACGGCGTCCGCCCGAGGAGCGACGGGTGAGGTAACGGCGGCATGATTTCGCAGTCGTTGGCGCGGACCCTCGATGCGGCATGGCAGGAGTGGCGCGCCGGGCGGCTTGCCCAGGCGGAACAGCTCGCTCGGGCCGTGCAGGCCGCCGCCCCCTGGGACGGCGGCGTGCATCGCCTGTTGGCCTGCATCGCCGCCCGGGCCGGAAACCTCGAACAGGCGACGGCCCTGATGCGGCACGCCGTTCTCTTGCAGCCGCACGTCGCCGTGCATCACAACGAACTGAGCTTCCTCCTCCGGCAGCAGGGAGACTGGCCGGCGGCCGTCGAAGCTGCACAGCACGCCCTCAAGCTCGAGCCGGACAACGCCGCCGCCTGGCTCAACCTCGGTTTGGCCTTGTGGGACGGCGCGAACTACGAGGCCGCCGCCGCCGCCTTCCAGTGCTCCGCCGAGCGGCAACCCAGCGCCGATGCCGCCAACGGCATCGGCGCCAGCTGGCAACAACTGGGTCGGCTGGAAGAGGCGGTCGCGGCCTATCGTCAGGCGCTTGCCCTCGACCCCCACCACCCCCTGGCTGCCAACAATCTCGGCCACGCCCTCGAACTCCTCGGCCGTTGGCAGGAGGCGGAGGAGGTGCTCCGCGCGCTGCTGGCTCGACACCCGGACCTGGCCGGCGCTCACAACAACCTTGGACTCTTGCTGCGCGCCCAGGGCCGGATCGACGAAGCCCGCCGCCATTTTCGCCGGGCGGTTGTCTGTCAACCGGCGCTGGTGCCGGCACACAGCAACCTGCTCTTGTGCGACCAGTACCGTCCGGGAGTCAGCCCCGCCGACCTGGCCCGCGTCCATGCCGAGTGGAACACCGTCCACGCCGAACCCCTGCGGGCCCGCTGGCGAGTGCATGACCGCCCGCCTGATCCGGAGCGTCCGTTGAACGTCGGTTTTCTCTCCGGCGATTTTGCCCGCCATCCAGTGGGTTATTTCCTCGTCCAACTTCTGGAACATGTCGATCGGCACCAGGTCCACACCGTCTGCTATTCCGACCGCGTGGTCGGCGACGACCTGACCGAGCGCCTGATGCGTGCGGCCGGAGCTTGGCGGCAGATCCGCGGCTGGTCGCACGAGGCGGTTGCTGACCTCATCCGTGCCGACGGCATCGACCTGCTCTTCGACCTGGCGGGCCACACCGCTCACAATCGGTTGCTGGTTTGTGCCCTCAAGCCCGCGCCGGTGCAGTTGACCTGGATCGGCTACGTCGGCACGACCGGCCTTAAGGCCATCGACTACCTGCTGGCCGATCGCTTCCACGTCCCTGTGGGCGCCGAGCGGGTATACGCCGAGGAAGTGATCCGCCTGCCGCACGGCTACGTCTGTTATGATCGGCCGACCGACGCGCCGCCGGTCGGGCCGTTGCCCGCCCGGGAGGCGGGCCACGTCACCTTCGGCAGCTTCAATTACGCCGCCAAGCTCTCGCCAGCGGTGGTGGCGTTATGGGGCGACATCCTCCGCCGCGTGGCGGGCGCGCGCCTGCTGCTGAAATACAACGGCCTGGACGACCCCGCGGCCCGACGGCGCTTTGGCACCCTGTTTGGCGCCGCCGGCATCGATCCGGCACGGGTGGAACTCCTCGGCTGGTCGGGCCGCCCCGACCTCCTGGCGACTTACCAGCGGGTCGATGTAGCGCTCGATCCGTTCCCCTACTCCGGCGGCTTGACGACCTGCGAGGCGTTGTGGATGGGAGTGCCGGTGATTACCTGCCCGGGCGACACGTTCGCCAGCCGCCATGCCTTCAGCCATCTGAGCAATGTCGGCCTCACCGAGACCATTGCCCACGATCCCGCGGATTATGTGCACCGGGCGGTCGAACTCGCCCGCGACTGGGCGAGGCTGGCCGACCTGCGGGCTGGCCTGCGGCAGCGCGTGGCCGACTCCCCTTTGTGCGATGGGGCCGCCTTCGCCCGGGATTGGCTGGCCGCCATACGTGGCATCTGGCGGCGTTGGTGCCGCGGTGCGACCTCGCGGCGGGGAGGGAAGCCATGACCACGACTCGCCCGGCCACGTCCCACCTCGTCCCGGTCAGCGTCGCCGCCGGGACACGCCTGTTGGCCTGGGCGAACGTCCTGGCCGCCGGAGCCGCCAGCCTCTGGCTCTGCCTCTTGGGCGATTGGTCGGCCCTGGGCCTAGGCCTTGCGATCCTGTTATTGTCGGTCTTCGTCCTCAGCCCCGCCCTACTGCCGGCGATGTTCCTAACCGCTCCCGCGGCGTACTACGCCGAATCGGAGCGACGGCTTGGATTGGCTTTTTTCAGCGGCCTGGGAAGCGTCTACGTCCTGGCTACCTTGACCGCCTGGTGCGGCGGCCTCCTCTGGTTGGCGGCTCAGGCCGCCAGCCTTACCACCCGAATCCCCCGACTACTTGGCTCGCTCGGCGTCGCCTTCCTCCCCTGGCAATACCTCAGCTGGCAAGAGGGTGGCCCAAGACACGAAGGCTCGGCCACGGACGTGGTCGTCATGCTGGCGGAGATCGCCTACGCGATCGCGGCGGTGCTCGTCGTGGCCGTGGACCTTCGGCCCGGCGATGCCGTCGCCCTGTTCGCTGCGGCGATGCTGCCGATGCTGGTGCCTTATCAGATGGTCGCGCTGCGCATCCTTCGCCAGCGGAATGGCCGAACCGTCGTCACGGGTTGAGCTGAGGGTGTATCGATAGCATCGAAGGCGGGGTTGCCTGCTCCAGGCAGCGGTTTATCGCCCCCGCTGCCGGTTCCTTGGTCCGACCTTACCATTTATCGTTTTCGCGCTTGCTGCGTGCCGAGCGAGCGTGTCGCCTCCTCGCGCGAGCAACAAGCGATTAATCCCTTTCCGCCGCTGCACCCTCGCCCCGCGCAACTCCAGACGCAGCCCACAGTCGACGCCTGCTTGTCCGCTCCCAGTCAGCGAGTTAGAATGCAGATGCGATATCCCTCTATGCCTTCATCTTTCCTGGAAGGGTTGGTCCGTCATGTTGCCTCCCAACTGGAGAATGTCGGCATCGGACCTGGCTGCTTACGCGCGCAAGAAACTGAGTAACATCCATCGGGGCTCCCTGGTCATCCACTGCACCGGCGACGGTTCTATGGTGGTTGGGGTCTTCGGCAACGATAACTACGCCGCCGACCGCAATACCCGCCGCGAGGTGGAGAAAGTTCGGCAGCAGCTGCGTGACGCCAATCTCGAAGAGCTGGGCTTCGGGTTGGCCCCCGACTGTTCCAGCTGGGCGTTGCTCGTGCGTCCCGCCCGGCAGCGTTTCCAGACCAAGGCCGGGCAGGCGTTCCAGCTGGAGCTGATCAAAGCCTATCTCGACGACCTGCTCCAAGGGACGCAGCCGGCTGTCCCTTGCCCGTGCTGACGGTTGCTCGGCTGTTTGCCGGGGCGAGGAGCACGGCGGTTCCGCGGCCCAAGAGCCGAGTCAGGGGTTGTATCGCGCCCAGGCCGGAGAGCGCCATCATGTGGGATGAATGGATGCCGGCCCTGCAACTCGGCGTGACCCCGGAGCAATTCCGCCAGCTGCCGCGGCATCCGGCATATCTTTACGAATACCTCAACGGCATCGCATACCTCAGCCCGCGGCCCCGCACCTTCCATGCGATCCTCGACCTGAACGCCTCCCTCCCCCCAGACCTGCCGCCACGCAGCGACGTGGTCCTCCGCGCGGTCGGCCGTGCCGACCGGGCGGAGCTGGTGGTGGCGTTCGCCTCGGCCTTTGACCAGGCGCAACCCTTTGCCGGCTTGGATGAAGCCCGCCGCCGGGAAGCCGCCCGACAGGTGCTGGACCGGACCTTCGCCGGCGGCGACGGCCCGTGGATCGCCGACGCGAGTTTTGCTGCCTGGCAGGAGGGGCCGGCCTTGTCCCGCCCCCGCCTCGTCGGCGCCATGCTCGTCACGCTTGTCCCGGGGGGTGATCCAGCCGACCGCGACAGCTACCTGTGGATGGAACCGCCACCGCCGGACTGCCTCGAACGCCGCTTGGGGCAGCCGCATCTGACATGGGTCTTCGTGGTTCCAGACCTGAGTCGTCGGGGGGTGGCGACCAGCCTGTTGGCGGCGGTCCGGGATGCCTTGCGTCGCCGGGGCTACAGCCAGCTGCTCTCCACCTTCATGAGCGGCAATGAAGCCAGCGTTTTGTGGCACTGGCGGCAGGGATTTCGCTTGGTGGAGCACCCCGGCGCCGGCCGACGTTGGCGGCGGGCCATCGCCCCGGATGGCGGCGGACCCGCCCTGCCGCGCGCAAGCTGAGCCGTGCGGCACGTTCTTTTCCTGGAGAAGGCTCGCTGGCTGGCGAACAGGATACCGCTATGGACCGTGAACGCCTGACGCTGACGGAGTTGTTTCGGCACTACCTGGAGACCCGGAAAAGCTGGGAGGTGGCGGGGCTGGCCCCCGCCGCGGTGGCCGAGGTGCTGCCGCACGAAGGGGTGTCGATTCGGCCGATTGTGCCGGCTGAAGCGTGGCAGAGCGCCCAGGGGGCGGCGCACTACCTTGCAGCGGCGGAAGCCGGCGAGCCGGCGACCCCACCGCCAGACTGGCCGGCCTTGGTCGCCGCCCAAGAACCCCAGCGGGCGGTGGCCTTTTGTTTGGGCAACTATCCGCAATTGGTGCGCAGCCTGGCGTGGGTCCTCGACTCGAAGGCGGGACAAGGAGAGGCCGAGGGAGCGGGCCGGCCGTTAGCCGTCCCGCAACTGCTCGATTGGTGCAACGGACGGTCGGCGGACCTGGCGCTGGTGCCGCGCTGCTTGGCAGCCGGAGTGTTGCGATTGGCTCGGCACTACGACCACGCCGCCGCCATGCTGGCGGCGGCCGACCAGCATCACCCGCTCGTGGCCAACGAGCAAGCCGCCCTGCGTTGGCACCGCGGGGAAAGGAAGGCGGCCTTGGCTTCTTGGCGTGCCCAACCCGACAGTGCGCCGGTCCTGTTCAACCGCGGCATGGCGGAACTGTTCGTCGGCCGGAAGGCCGCCGCTCGCGCCGCCCTCGGCCGGGCGGTCGAACTGGTTCCCGACACCGATCCGTGGCACCACCTCGGCCGGCTGTATCTCACCTTGGCGTCGCTGAGCTAACTGGCCGCCGATCGGCTTTCAGGTCGACCCCGCAGCCGCTTGCTGGCTGGCCCCGTCGATGTCCGCCCCAAAAGTGATTGGGGTAACTCTCCCTTGCTGCTATAACCATCTTGAACGCCCCAGCCCGGACGCCGTGCGAGGCCAAGCTGATGCACGATCCGCATGCTCCTGATCCGTTTGCCAGGGTCAATGAGCGCGAGCCGCCGCACGACCGCCGCGAAGACCCCGCCGCAGGCCAGGCGACACCGCCTCCGGGCACTGCCCTCAACCATAACGAAGTCCTGTCGCGGGTCCGCGCCCGGCAGCGGGAGGATTGGCAGCGGGGTGAGTGCCATCGCGTTGAAACGTATCTGCAAGCTGAGCCTACTTTGCGTGACGATGCCGAGGCGGTGCTTGATCTGGTTGCACGCGAGCTGTGGCTGCGGGAAGAGCGGGGCGAGACCCCGGAGCTAACCGAATACTTGGACCGCTTCCCCCACTTGGCCGACCAGCTGCGGCAGCAGTTTGAGCTGCACCGGGCCTTGTATCCGAAGTCGCGGCATTCGGAGTGGTGGGTCCAGACGCTGGCGTCTCCTCCGCCGGGAGGAGCGCCAGGCGGTGCTGGCGCTGGGGAAAGTGGCAGCCTCCCGTGGCCGACGATCGCCGGCTACGAAATCCTAGCCGAGTTGGGCCGGGGTGGCATGGGGGTGGTGTACAAGGCACGGCAGGTCAGCCTGGGGCGGTTGGTGGCCTTGAAAATGATCCTGAGCGGGGCCCACGCCGGGCCGGAGGAGCGATCGCGATTTCGCATCGAAGCCGAGGCCGTGGCCCAGTTGCAGCACCCGAACATCGTGCAGCTGTACGAGGTCGGCGAGCAGGACGGTCGGCCGTATTATTCGCTCGAATTTATAGACGGTGGCAGTCTGGAAGAGCGGCTTGGGGGCCGGCCGCAGCCGCCGGCCAAGGCGGCGGAGTTGGTGGAGGCGTTGGCCGGGGCTGTGGCCACGGCCCATCGCCGCGGCATCATCCACCGGGACCTCAAGCCGGGCAACATCCTGCTGACGAGCGACGGGGCGCCGAAGATTACCGACTTCGGCTTGGCCAAGAGGCTCGACAGCCCATTTGGGGCCACCCGAACAGGCGACATCCTGGGAACCCCGCAGTACATGGCCCCCGAGCAGGCCGCCGGCCGGGTCAGGGAGATCGGTCCCTGGACCGACATTTACGCCCTGGGGACCATTCTTTACGACCTGCTGACGGGTCGGCCGCCGTTCCAAGCCGCGTCGGTCTTGGAGACGTTGGAGCTGGTACGGACGCAAGACCCGCTGCCGCCGCGTCGCTTGCAGCGGAAGCTGCCGGTGGACCTGGAAACGATCTGCTTGAAATGCCTGGAGAAAGACCCACGCAAACGGTACGCCACTGCCGAGGAGCTGGCGGAGGACTTATGCCGCTTCCGCCGCGGCGAACCGATCCGCGCCCGGCCGACGCCGATGTGGGAACGAGGCTGGAAATGGGTGAAGCGGAACCCGACCAAGGCGAGCCTGGCGGCCACCCTGTTGGCCGCCGCGCTGGCGCTGTTGGCGATGGGGGCCTGGTCGTACCGCACCCTCCAGTTGGCCCATGCCGATACCGAACGCCGGGTTGTGCAGCTGAACATCGCCAGCGGTCGGAAGCTGGTCGATGAGGGCAACCTGGCCGCATCGCTGGTTTTTTACGCCGAGGCGCTCCGCCTCGAGGCGGGCGACCCGGAGCGGGAGGCGCTGCACCGCATGCGCATCGCGGCCATCCTGCGGCAGATCCCGCCGCGGAAGTCGATGGTCTTCCACGCCAATGAGGTGCAGTGGGTGGAATTCAGCCCGGATGGCCAACGCCTCGTCACCGCCAGCAGCGACTGGACCGCCCGCATCTGGGATTGGGGCCGGAGCCAACCCCTGGGCGCACCGATGGAGCACGGCGATGTCGTAAATCAGGCGTCGTTCAGCCCCGATGGAAGCCGGGTGGTGACCGTCAGCGACGACCGCACGGTCCGGCTCTGGGACGCTCGGACGGGCCGACCGATCTCCCCACCACTGCCGCACGGTGGGCCAGTGCGGCAGGCCCTGTTCAGTCAGGACGGCCGCTGGCTGGTGACGGCCGCCGATGACCAGCGTGTGTATCTGTGGGACGTGGCCCTGGCGCAGCTGGTCTACCCGGCGGTTGCCGTGGGCAGCTCGATCGGTCAGGTGGCGCTTAGCGGCGACCGGCGCTGGTTGGCGGTCGGCGGCGACGACGGGAAGGTGCGGATTTGGGACGTTTCGGGCGGGCCGCGGCTGGTCGGCCAGGTGGAGCACGCCGGGGCGGTTCGCGGGGTCGCGTTTGCGCCGGATAGCCGACGCCTGGCCTCGGCCAGTGTTGATCGCACGGCAAGGGTCTGGGACGTGAGGACGACCCTGGCCATCACGCCGCCGTTGCCGCACGAGCAACCGGTGCGGGGCGTGGTCTTCAGCCCCGACGGTCGCTGGCTGGCAACGGCCAGCGACGACGTCGCGGCCCGGATTTGGGACGCCGCCACCGGCCAGCTACACGGCGAGCCGCTCCGGCACGCCAGCACCATCAATCATGTCTGCTTCAGTCCCGACAGTCGGTTGCTGGCGACGGCCAGCGACGATAACTCCGCCCGGGTCTGGGACGTGGCGAGCAGCCAGCCGGTGACGCCGATCCTGCCTCATAATGGGTCGGTGGTGCGGGTCGCCATCGACATCTCGGCAGCACACGTGGCCTTGGCCAGCGACGACAACACCGCCACGGTCTGGGCAATCCGCTGTGCGGCCGACCAGACACCCCGACCGCGGCACGACGGACCCGTTCGCCAAGTGCACTTCAGCCCCGATGGTCGGCTGGTCTTGACGTGCAGCCGACGGCAGGCCCGGCTCTGGGATCCCGGCACCGGGGCCAGCGTCGGCCGGGTCATGGAGCACGATGACGAGGTCCTGGCCGCGACGTTCAGCCCGGATGGTCAGCGGCTGGCCACCGCCAGCCGCGACCACAAGGCGGGACTGTGGGACGCGCGGAGCGGGCAACGGCTCGGTCCTCTGCTGGTCCACGACAGCCCGGTGGTGGCGGTGGCTTTCAGTCTCGATGGCCGACTGCTGGCGACCGCCTGCACCGACGGCCAGGTGCGCCTCTGGGATGGCCGCGACGGCACGGCTCGCGGCCCGGCCGTCAAACACCCCCAAGCCGTGACCGCCCTGGCGTTCAGTCCCGATGGTCGGCTCTTGGCCACGGCCTCGGTCGATGAGGCGGCCCGGATCTGGGACGTGAACACCAGCCGCTTGGCCGCTCCCAAGCTGACCCACCAACACGTCGTTAACTCGGTCGCCTTCGATCCCACCGGGCGCTACGTGGTCACCGCCAGTGAGGACCAGACCGCCCAGGTCTGGAACGTGGCCGACGGCAGCCGCGCCGGCGGCACGATGAAACACGCCAGTGCCGTGAAAATGGCGGCTTTCGATCCGACGGGGACCTGGGTCCTGACAAGCGGGGGCGACAATACGGCCCGGCTCTGGGATTGGAGGAGGGCCGAGGCCCGGGGGCGGATTCGGCCGTTGCAACATCATGGGACCGTTCACCGGGCGGAATTGAGCGCCGATGGCCGCCTGATCGTCACCGCCAGTGAGGACAACAGTGCCCGGGTTTGGGACGCGGCGACGGGCACCGCCATCACGCCGCCCCTGCGGCACCAGGGCAGCCACATCGCCTGGGCCACGTTCAGCCCAGACGGCCGCTGGGTCGCCACCGCGGGCGGGGACGGGACCGTGCGGCTATGGGAGCTGGACCGGGACGACCGCCCTCTGGCGGCAATCTGCCGCGAGGCCCAGTTGCTTGGGGTGGCGACCCTCGATTACCAGGGGGCCTTCGTGCCGCTGACGTCGGATGAGTTGCGGGCCATCTGGGAGCAGCGTTGACTACTCCGGCCAGATGTGCCGCACCGCCTCGGGCGGCAGGCGGTAGCGGCGACCGGCCGACTCCAGCTCCAGTCCTTGCCAGGAGATTTCTCGGAGTCGGCAAAGCTGGGTGCCTTCACCAGTTTCGACCACCACGCGCCGACCGCGCAAACCCAGACGGCGGCGCCACGCGGCTTCCAGCGTGCTCAGGTCCCCTTCCAGGAGTCGGCCATACGCCGCATCGAGCCGGCCCAAGAGCAGCCGAGCCACCTGGTCACAATCGCGAGCTTGACCGGTGAGAGTGGCGAGGGAGGCGGCCAAGGGCAAGCCGGCCTGGGCGAAGTCGTCTGCTGACTGGTTAACGTTGAGGCCGATGCCGACCACCGTGCCAAGCCGTTGCTCAATGAGGATGCCGCAGACTTTCCGCCCGCCAACGACGACATCGTTGGGCCATTTGATGCGAGCCGGTTGGCGGATCAAGTGATGGACGGTGCGGCAGACGGCGACGGCGGCCCAGGCGGTGAGGATGGCCGGCCGACGCAGCGGCGGCGGCGGGAAAAGCAGCACCGAGAGCAAGACGCCCATCCCCGGCCCGCAGAGCCAGCGTCGGCCGTGCTGTCCGCGCCCGGCGGTCTGCTCCCGCGCCAGCACTGCCCAGCCGGCGTGGGCCGGCTGCCCGGCCAAGGCCGCCGCCAGGTCGTTGGTGCTCTCCAGCCGGTCGTAGACCAGCACCCGCTGGCCGACGTGTCGAGTCGGCAAGGTCCATTCCTCGCTGGGGGGCTGCCAAGTCATCGCTTCCGCCAAATCGTCTCCTCCGCAATCCCCAGGCGACGCAACACCGGCCGGATGTCTTCCAGAAATCGGACGGCATCCGCGGGATAGCCAGCCGTGGGCCTCAAGCCCGGGAGTTGATCCTGCCAGAAGCGGTTGAACTCGTCCATGAGCAGCTCGCGGAGATACTTGCTGAACATGGATGCCAAGGCGACGGGGAGATGGGCTGCGTCGGCGCCGGGTTGGAAGATGATCCGCCAGGGTTGCCGCAGGCCGGCGATGCGGTATTCACTCCGCGCTGGGGTTTCACGCAGGGGCAGAACGCGGCCGGCCGGCAAGGCGTGCTGGAGCATGGCGGTGTACTGATGTCGGCCACCATGTTTATCGACGATGACGGTCACCGGCTCGTCGGCGAGGTCGGCCAAGGCGTGGAGCAGGTCGGTTAAGGCATCGGCGAGGACGACAGCTTTCGACCGCCAGCGGTCGAGGAGGGCGTTGAAACGGCTGGTGCCGACGACGACGGAGCGGAGGGGCAACCAGTCGATGCCCGCTTGGCGGCAGGCGGCGTGCCACCGATGGGCGGCGGACGGGGAGGGCTCGGCGGCGGCCGGCAGCCGCCGGCCGCCGCCAAACCACGGCTCCCGCCGCAGCTGCGTCCAGGCCCGCGGACTGGCCCAGCGCAGCAGCCGCCGCAGATCGCGGCCGGCCTCGGCCGGCACCACCCCCCCCAACAACGTCGCTTCCAGCCGGCTCAGCCCTCGCGCCCCGGCATAGACCCGCTTGGAATCATCCACCACCAGCCGGCCGTCGTCCGCCTCATGCTGCCGTCGTGCCCCCTGCCGCAGCAGTTCCCACAGGTCCGCGGTGGCGTACTCCGGCGGCAGCCGGCAGGCTGCCGCCGTCATCACCAGCGGCCCCAGGTTCGGCCCGTAGCCCGCCTCGTCGATGCCCACCAGCCACGCCATCGTCTTCGGTCCCCGCCGGGCGATGGTTGCTCCCATGCCGACCCGCCGCTATCCTACGAACGTCCGTTGCCTCAGCCCCGTGCCGGTGAGAGGAAGGCCGACCATGATGCGCGACAACATCTTCCAAAAGATCATCGACCGGCAGCTCCCCGCCCAGATCGTCTACGAAGACGACCACTGCCTGGCGTTACGCGACATCAACCCGCAGGCGCCGGTGCACGTGCTGGTCATCCCCAAGGCCAAAGTCATCCCCACGCACGCCGACATCACCGAGTCCGACAAGGAATTGCTCGGGCATCTGCACCTGACGGCGGCCAAGGTGGCTAGGCAATTGGGGATCGACGACGGCTATCGCATCGTCATCAACTGCAGGGAGCGCGCCGGCCAGACGGTGCCGCACCTGCACTTCCACCTGTTGGGCGGCCGCGACATGCGCTGGCCGCCGGGCTGAGCAGCCCGCCGGGCGGCGGCACGTGCCCTGGACGCGCCGCCGCCCGCCCGTCGGCAGCTATTTCTTCTTTTGCTCCTGCGCTTTCTTGATCCGCGCCAGGATTTCCTGCTCGTGTTTCAGGGCTTCGGGCGGGATTTCCGCAGGCGTCACCGGCGTGCGGTCGAGCTTTTCATCCGGGCGGACCACCCGCAGCTTAATGCTCCGATACCACACCGGGTCGCCGTGGTCTTGCAGCAGCAGATAAGCCCCACGGGCCGTCACGTCGCCGCC
>JANWYO010000122.1 GCA_025055215.1 Gemmataceae bacterium | reverse complement strand
TTAGTGATCCGGCGGTGCTGGATGGAAAGGCCGTCGCTCAACAGATAAAAGGTACTCCGGGGATAACAGGCTTATCTCCTCTGAGCGTTCACAGCGGCGAGGAGGTTTGGCACCTCGATGTCGGCTCATCGCATCCTGGGGCTGGAGAAGGTCCCAAGGGTTTGGCTGTTCGCCAATGAAAGCGGTACGTGAGCTGGGTTTAGACCGTCGTGAGACAGGTCGGTCCCTATCTGTTGCGGGCGCAGGAGACTTGCGAAGCTTCCTCCCTAGTACGAGAGGACTGGGAGGGACGTACCTCTGGTGTGCCAGTTGTCGCGCTCGCGGCACCGCTGGGTAGCTATGTACGGAAAGGATAAACGCTGAAGGCATATAAGCGTGAAGCCCCCTTCAAGAATAGGTCTCCTTGTCCTTCGGGACTGTAGGCTCCTGGAAGACCACCAGGTTGATAGGCTGGGTGTGTAAGGCGAGCAATCGTCTCAGCTAACCAGTACTAACAGCCAATCGCTTGACCGCATTGATCCTCCCTTCCGTCCAAAAGCCCTCCTTGGCTCCGGACGACTCCCTCATGCAGGTCCCTCTTGCCGCTGCCTGTCGATCTCCGTCGGCTCATCCCTCCCAGGTGAGCCGCCATGCATACTGGCCGGTGACTATACCTGGATGGCCACACCCGTTCCCATTCCGAACACGGCCGTTAAGCATCCAGGGCCGATGGTAGTGCCTGTCGGCGCGAGAGTAGGTTATCGCCGGCTTTTCTGACATCCCCGGTCCGCCGCCGGGCAACCTCGGTTGCCCGGCGGCGGATGTTTTTTCGGGCGTCTCACCCTTCGTAACCGTAGCGCCGAATCACGTCGCCCCAACGTTGGCGAACCTTCGCCCGCAGCTCCGGCGTCAGTTCGTGGCGATTCGGCTCGTAGCCCGCGTTCTCGGCCAGGTACTTTTCCAAACGCCCCCGCACCACTTCAAAATCTCCGAGGTGAAGCGCCGCATACAGCTGCCGAAGCTGGCCCACCGGGTCGCGAATCAGGTCCTCGTATCGCAGCTGGTAAAACTGACCCGGCGGCACGAGGCGGCGTCCTTCCTCAAGCTTCGCCTCCAGGCGCAGAAACGTCGAAAAAACGTGTTCCTCCAGGCCCTCGCAGCGCGGCCGCTGGAGGCCGTGCGTCTCGTACAGGGTTTTCCACAGCTTCATCGTGGAAGCGAAGACGACGTACGGATCGCGCACGATATGGGCAAATCGGGCGTCGGGAAAGAGTTCCAGAAGGGTCTTGATGCGGGCCGTATGCGTCGGCGACTTGAGCACTAGCCGGCGGGGATCGCGCAGAGTCAGGCGGCGCAGGAACCACAGGAAGGTCTTCTTCCATCGGGTCCGCTTTGCCGGCGACAGCGCTTCCAGGTCGAGGTACTCCTGTCCCTGGGGCGGGTGATTGGGGAAGGCGATGGTCCGATAAGGGGAGCCAGCCCCGAGAATGCACAAGGCGAACTCGTCTTCCTGGGGCCGCTCCCACCCAGCCGCCATGTTGTCCATCGGCCGGCGCCGCGGCATCAGGAAAAACAGCAGGCGCGGCATCCAGCCGTCGGTCAGGAGGAAATGGCTTGGGGCCAAGCATTGATAAGTCGTAGGGTAGGAATGGCGCGGGTCCAGGACCAAGAGTTCATGCAGCAGCGTCGTCCCCGTCCGCCAGTGGCCGAGGATGAACAGGGGGGCTTGGACCATCTCCGTCCGCGCGGCACGGGAACCGTGGACCAACTCGGATAAAATCCACAGCGCGGAGTTGATGACGCTGACGGCCGTGTCAAAGAGGGCAATATAGGCGTGCGTCCAGTCCACGGCGAACTGGTTGGCGGAAAGTAGCTGCCACCAGGCGGCGGCGTCGCATCCCATCCAGATGCGTGGGGCCCATTCCCGCTTTGGGTTGCCTGGTGCCTCGATTGTGGGGGAGAAAGGAAGCAGCATTACCGGGAATCCCAGGAGACTCGCCGCCAACGGCGCGGCTTGTCAGCATAACCGGTTCTCCATTGTGCCCCTGGCTCGGATGGTTACAAGGTCGATCGACTTGTCGTTCCGCCGACTTGGGCCGGCAGCCTGCGAAAGGAAGGCAAAGTAGGAATTACCTGGCGTGCCATGTCGGTAGTTGCGAACGCACTGGAGCGCGCCTGGGAGCACCATCAGGCGCGTCAATGGCAGTTGGCCGAGGCGTTATATCGCCAAGTCCTGGAAGCGGACCCGGCCCACGCGACGGCCTGGCAGCTGCTGGGCCTCCTGGCCCAGCAGACCGGTCGGCTCGACCTGGCCCGCCACTGCCAACAACGGCTTGTCCACCTGCAACCGACCAACCCCGAAGCTCACTTCCAGCTCGGCCTCCTCGACGCCCAGCGCGGCGACCTGGAAGCGGCCATCGCGGCTTGGCAACAAACCCTGCGGCTGCGGCCCAATTGGCCGACCGCCTGGTACAACGTCGGTCTGGCGCTGGTTCGCTTGGGTCGGTTCGACGAGGCGATCGCACCATTAGAAACCGCCCTGCGTTTCAAGCCCGACTTCGCCGACGCCCATAACACCTTGGGCACGGCCCACCTGAAGCAGGGACGCGTGCTGGAGGCGATCCGCAGCCTTCGCGAGGCGATCCGCCATCATCCTGATTTTGCCGACGCTCACTACAACCTGGGCATCGCCCTGAAAGATCTCCGTCGTCTGGATGAGGCCCAATCCCACTACGAGGCGGCCATTCGTCTGAAGCCCGGCTTCGCCCAGGCCCACTACAACCTGGGAGCGCTCCTGGCGTTGCAGGGCAACCTGCAGCAGGCCATCGCCTGTTACGAGGAAGCGATTCGCCTCGTGCCCGATTTTGCCGACGCTCACTACGGGCGGGCGGTTGCCTGGCTCGCCTTGGGCGATTGGCGTCGCGGTTGGCCCGCGTATGAGTGGCGTTGGCGGCAGCCCGGGGCGGTGCCGCGCGTCTTCGCCCAGCCACCCTGGGACGGTTCCACGTTGGCCGGCAAGACGATCCTCCTGCATGCCGAGCAAGGACTGGGCGATACGCTCCAGTTCATCCGCTTCGCGCCGCTTCTCCAGCGGCAAGGTGCGACGGTCCTTTTTGAGGGGCCGGCGAGGCTCCTGCCGCTGCTGTCGCGCTGTGCCGGCGTCGATCGGTGGATCGCCGCCGGGTCGCCCTTACCGCCCTTCGACGTCCACGCCCCGCTCCTCAGTGTGCCGGGGCTGCTCGGCATCACGTTGGCCGACATCCCCGCGGAGGTCCCGTACCTTTTCGCTGATCCGACGCTCGTCGCCCGGTGGCGGAACGCCCTGTCGGCGGAGTCGGGCCTTCGCGTCGGCATCGCTTGGCAAGGAAATCCCCGCGTGCAGCGCGACCACGAACGCTCCATCCCTTTAGCCGAATTCGCCCCGTTGGCGGAAGTCCTCGGCGTTCGCCTTTTCAGCCTTCAAAAAGGACCCGGATCGGAGCAGTTGCTGTCGGTCTCCTTTCCGGTCGTCGATCTAGGTCGGCGGTTGGACGAGGACGGGGGCGCGTTCATGGATACAGCTGCGGTGCTGCACAGCCTCGATCTGGTCATCACGTCCGACACCGCATTGGCCCACTTGGCCGGCGGCATGGGTCGGCCGACGTGGTTGGCGCTGTCGGCGGCGCCGGATTGGCGCTGGCTCCGCGGCCGGGACGACAGCCCCTGGTATCCGACGGCGCGTCTTTTCCGCCAGTCCCGACTCGGTCAGTGGCGCGATGTTTTCATTCGCCTGCGCGACGAGCTGGCGCAACTGGCCCACCGACGGTCTTCGGCCGGTACTCTGCCGACGGCCAGCGACTGAGGAGCGTGGCTGCGACCGGCTACGCCCCTCAGCGGATCAGCCGAGCGTCGGCCCAATTGACGTGGTTGTGGGCGTCCCACAGAAACCGACCCCGGACCCCAAAATCCACCACCAGGGTCAGTTCCCGAGCGCCGGCGACTCGAACCTGGATCGGCCGCGGGGTGTCTTCGTGTCCTATGGTCCCATCAAAACCAAGGTCCCGCGGCTGGCCATCAACCAACACCTGAATACGAGCACAACCCCCGCGACCGGTCTGTTCGTCCAGCCCGACCACGGCCTCAAAAAAGCGGTAGGTTCCATTCAGGTCGTAGGTCACGCGCGACTGCGAATGCAGCCCAAGCCCCTTTTCATAAACGCTGCCCCCCAGACGCAGCTCCCGCCCGCCCACACTGCCATCGCGGACCAGGGGCCAGCTAGGACCGCCGTCGTTGAAGGGACGAAATTCGTACGCCCGAGGCTGAAGGTCCGAGAGGAAGACCGCTCGTCCGTTGTAGCGTTCCAGAGCCAACAACGTGCTAACGGGAACTTCGACGGCCGAGCCCGTGAGAGTTTGGCCGACGAGTGATTGGTCTCCGCCGACGAGTGCTTGGCCCTCGTCCGAGCGAAGCGATGCGAAGGAAACCCGGCTGCCGTCCGCGAGGACAGCGAGCCAATACGGCTTGTCGGGCCGCAGGTTTTGAGCAAGCTCGCTGTTGAGGGCGATGAATGCGACTTGGTCGCGGTCGAGACGGACGGTGCCCGACTCGGACGAAACCATCACGGTGCCGGTGGCGCCGTCGATGCTTTCCAGGGTTCCTTCGATGCGGTCCCCGTTGCGCAGCCAAAGGACGTCGCGGGTGCGTCTTTGGGCAAGGACTTGGCGACGTAGACGCTCCGGTTCTTCCAAGCCAGCCGGATCATGGAACCACAGGAGGGCGACAGCCGACAACGGAATCGTGAACGGCCTCTTGTTCCTAAACCTTGGCTGGTGCAGCTCAAGGCGTTCTCCAGTCAATCCGGTGACGTAGCCGGTGAGGCGGTCGCCGTTGACGAGGATGACGTGCGGGCCCGAGGGAAACGCCGGGCGCGCTGGTCCCAGTCGGCGAAGTGAGATGACCTGGTCACTTGAGAAGTCCGGCGGTTTCCCCAGGACGACGGTGCCATCGGCCTTAATCTCTCTGATCGCGTCCAACAGCACCGGACCGTCCGCTCGGCTAACGGCATACATCGGGATGGCCACGTCACGCGCGGCGCTACGTGGACCGACGCCCCAGGGAACCAACAGCGCCAGCGGCAGCATCAAGGCCATCAGCGCCGGCGAACGCCGGACAGATCGATTTCGTCGCTCGGGGCTTGTGGGATGTCGCATAGGGATCATTTCTGCAAGATGGGGAGGTAGTTGTTCGGAATCTGCAAGATGATGCACGCCATGGCAGTCGCGTAATGGCTACAGATGGAGTCGAACCAGGCCCCGTCGGCGCGGTGGCGGCCGGCCCGCTGCACCAGCTCCTCGCGAATGGCCGGGTACCATTCCGACCAGTAGTCGCCGCCGGCCGTCCACATGGCCTGAGCCGCGTAGTAATGGCCGTAAAAGTAGTGCAGGTCCGGCACGATTTCGCGCTGCATTCCTTGGCTCGGTTTGTAGCGCATGAGGAAGTTGAGGCCGCGCTCGATTTCCGGTCCCTCATAAACGCCTGCGCTGTAGAGCGCCACGACGCCGGCGGCCGTGCGGGCGAACGCCGGCGGGCCCCCCTGCTTCATGTAACGAAACCCCCCGTCGCTCGTCTGGCACGCCTTGACGTACTTGATGCACTCGTCCACCGTAGCCTTGGGAACGTACAGGCCCGCGTTGCGGGCCGAGCGTAACGCCATGATCTGGCAAATGGTCACGGAAATGTCGGCGTCGCGGCGTTCGGGCTGGTAGCGCCAGCCTCCTTCGCTGTTTTGAGTGGCCACGATGAGTTTGACGGCCCGGTCGAGGGTGTCACGTACCTGTTGGCGAAGCTCGCGGTCGGCGACCATGCCGTGGACTTCCCCGAGGAAGAGGGTGCCGAAGCCGTGGCTGTACATCGGGCCGTGGGTCGATCCTTGGGGATTGTGGAGAAATCCGCGGCGGTTGCGCTCTTCCTGGCGGAGGACAAACCGCAGGGCATCGAGGACCAGCCGGCCGCGAGGTCCGCGGCCCGGCTGGCTGCCGCCGGCCATGAATGCCAGCGCCGCCAAGCTGGTGATGGCCACGTTCCCGTGGTATTGCCGCTCGCCGAATGAGCCATCCGCATGTTGCCGCTCGGCCAAATACGCCAGGCCCTGATCGATGGCCCGTTGCGTGGCGGGTGTGATCATTCCCTTGGCGGCGCTGCCATCCGGCAGGCGTGACCGCGCCGTGTCGGCCACGAGGTGTCCGGCACTTAGCAAGGCCCCGCCCGCAGCAGCCAAGAACTGTCGGCGAGTTGTCATCATCACGGCTCCGGGCAGCGCCGATTCACCGGCGCCAAGTTCGTTCCAGCTCCCGGTCGATGGCCTCTACCATCGCCGGGAGCATTGGTATTATGACCACCGCAAAACACCCTGTCACGGGGAAACCGACGCGGGTCTTCCTGTGTTCCTTGATCCGAGTCCCGGTGTGCCGGAGCGGGCGGAACGAGCGCGATACAATGAATTGGCGCGGTGGGGGTTGAAGCGGGAAGAAGATTTTTCGGTTCGCACTGGCGCGAGGATGGGAGACGCACGCGAGAAGCGTAGCAGGCTCGGAAGGCCGAATCGCAACCGCGAACCGATCAATCTTGAGTGCGAACCGAGGAATCGGCGGGGCGGGGAAAAACCGCCGCTTGGAGTGGTCAACCCCGTCCCAGGTGACGGGGTACTCCCTGACCACGCCCAGCCGCGACGATCATCAGCCATCCCGATTTCGCCGGGCGAGATACTCCTGCCGCAGCTGGGCCGTCAGCCCCTCCAGGCGATCCACCAGGCGCTTATGCCGCCGGGGCGGATGCGTGGCCAGGGCATAGGCCGTCAGCAGCGGGAGAAAGATCGTCGAATCGACGTAGCAGGTGACGGTGTCCGGCAGTTGTTGGGGATCAACCTTGCCCCAGGTCATGGCTTCCTGCGGCGTTGCCCCCGAAAGGCCGCCCGTGTCAGGGCGGGCGTCGGTGACTTGCAGGAAGTAGTCGTGGCCGCTCTCCTCCAGGCCGAGGACTTCTTGAATCTGCGGCTCGGTCTGGAGCATGAAATTCTTCGGGGAGCCACCGCCGAGGATGAACACGGCACTGCGCCCGCACTTTTTGGCGTCCCAGACGATCGCCGCCGTTTGGTTGACGTCGCGGAGGGGATCGATCCGCAGCTGGGAACCCTCCAACTGCAACGCCGCCAGGTTCATGCCGATGGAGCTGTCTCCGGGAGACGACGTGAAAACGGGGACGCCGCAGCGGTACGCGGCCGCCAGAAAGCTGCGGCCTTGCCGTCCGGATTCTTCCTCGCGGGCGGCCAGGTATTTGCCGGCCAAATGATGAAACTCCGCCGTGCCGAGGGTTCGCTGGAACGGCTCGCTGCGGCAGAGCGTACGGTAGAAGCGATCGGTGCCGAGGAGGTTTTGGTAATCGAAGACGATGTCGTAAATGCGGATGACCTGGTGCTGCCGCAATTCGTGGTCATCAAGCCCGGGACGGGACTGATGCAGGTCCATGCCCAAGGCGAAATGCGTGTCGTGGTAGATGTTGGCGCCGGTGCTGACGATCCAGTCGATGAAACCAGCCTCGATCAGGGGCACGAGGCACGAGGCGCCCAAGCCGGCCGGGGTCAAGGCGCCGCTCAAGGACAGGCCAACGAGCGTGTCGTCGGCGAGCATTTTGGTGGTGAACAGCCGGCACGCCTCTCGTAAGCGGCCAGCGTTGTACGACAGGAAGGCGCCCTCGATCAGCTGCGGCAAGGTCGTCTGGCCCGTAACCGGGGCCGGGTCGATGCGCTGTTGGCTGATGCGACGGAGGAACGACTCGCCGCTCGAATGTTTCATCACTATCCGCTCCTGGATGGGCCACCGAGACAGGCTAGGGTGCCGGGAGGGAAGCGTCAACGAAGTCCCTGGCGCGATTCCCGCGGCGGCCAAACGTCGCAGAGCTGCCGTGTCGGCAATCGCCGACCCCGTGGAGCACCTCGCCAGTTGTCGCTCTTTTTTCGGGAGGCGCCCGCGGCTGGCTCCCCGGGGCGGAGAATCGCCCCCGGTAGCCGATGGTCGGCCATGGGCCCTTCCGCGGCCGTCGCTGGAAACAGCGACACACCGGCGGTAAGATGGAGCCGAACCTACCTGACTTGCCTCCGGAGTGACATCATGGGACATCGCGAAATCTGCCAGGGCCCGCTCACCCGGCGGGGCTTCCTCCTCGGCGCGGGGGCCGGCCTGTTGGCCGGCGGGCCGCTGACTTGGCTTGGGCTGCGCGGCTACGAGCATCTGTACCGCCCCAGCGACGCTTATGGGGGCCGAACCGTCGAGGTCAAAAACCCACCCCTGGCCATGCCCGGGCCTTATCCCGGCCGAGTCGTCGAAGTCCATCATCCCGGTTCTGTGTCCGATGATCATGTCATCGACCCCGACGCGGTCCAGGTAATGGTGGCCCGGGGCATGTGCGAGCTGACCGGCGCCGACCACCCCACCGAAGCCTGGCGACGCTTCTTCCAAAAAGGCGATGTCGTCGGCATCAAGGTCAACCCCGTCGGACGTAAACGCTCCCCTCGCGACATCCCCTCAATCTCCAGCCCGGCCGTCGTGCGGGAGATCGTCCGCGGCCTGGAGAGCGCCGGCGTCCGACCCAAGGACATCATCATCTTCGAGCGTTACGCCGACGAGTTCATCGAATGCGGCTACGAGACCGAATTCCGCGACCTCTGGGAACGGGGCGTGCGCTGGTACGCCTCGGCCGCGCGCTA
>JANWYO010000118.1 GCA_025055215.1 Gemmataceae bacterium | reverse complement strand
GGCTAAGGCCGCCCGACCCGGACTCGTGGAACAAGGTCAATCCTCCCGATACAGCTTGAGCTTGGCCGTCAGGTCTTTGGCCACGTTGGCTTGTTTGAGAAACAACAGGGCAAAGCAAGTATCGACCGGACCGCCAAAGCTCTCGGTCCAGCTGCCGTCGGCGTTCGGGCTGGCGACTATCAGATCGCACCCCCAGCGATACCAATCCTTGCCCTCGATCAACGTCAGGTCGTAAACGACCGCCACGCGCATCAGCGACCAGAGGAAGTAAAGGTCACTGAGGGCGCCGGCTTGGATCAGGCGGTTGCGGCCATAGCGCTCCGGCCCGGCAGTCTCGCTCGGCGACGTGCCGATATATTGACCAAGGTAACGGAGGGCCTTTTTCACCTGCGGGTCGTTGAGCAGATCAACGCCCACCGGCCGTGGCAAGCGCTGAGGATTACCCTCGCGGATGAGCTTTTCGTAGTCGGCGGGGACATCCAGCCCCACGCCACGGCCGACCGCCAAGCCCAATAGACCAGCGCAGGTCATCGACCAGGGGAAATCCTGGCTTGGGTCGCCGAAGCGCCCCAGATAGTTGTAGACCCAGCTGCCATCGGGGCCTTGCGTCGGCCGAAAGCGTGTCGCCGCCATCGCCAAGGTGCGCTCCACGGGTAAGCCGTGCTTCTGCGCCGCCCACACCGCCAGGATGGCGAACTGAGTGTTGGAATTGTCACTGCGGGCGGGGCCGACCAGACGGTCGCCCGGCTGGAACCCGACCACCGGAAAGCGGCGAATCGCCACCGGCGCCTCGGGCAATGGCGTCAGCTTGCCATCCGCATCAGGGGCCAGCTTGCCGGCCACCGTCGGCAGGCTCTGGAGATACGCTTCCAGCTGGTCTTCCTCGGTGCGACTTAACAGCGGGCAGGTATACGTCCAGCCGCCCAAGCGGTCCTGGCCCGCGATCAGGCGGAGCGTCAGAGTGCGGATCAGTTCCCGGTCACGCGGGTCGCCGAGTTTGTCGAGGAACATCAGGGCGATGCTGATGCCGTAGGTATCGTGTTTGCGCGGGCCCAACGACGGGGCATGCTCGCGCACCTGCCGCACGATGGCAGCGACCGCCGGGTCGCTGGCCGGCACGTCGCACTCCAGCAGTGACAACCCCACGAGGGCCACCGCGCCGAACTCCCGGCGGTAGGAATCGGTGACGACCACGTAATCCCGGTCACTGATCCGCAACCGGGGGTCGTTCCCGGTTTTCAGGTAGGCAACCCCTTTGGCGATGGCGGCATCTACTTTGGCCTTCTGCTCCGGAGACAGGGTGTTGGGCCTGGGCTGCGGTGGGCCCTCGTCGTCCGGCGGGGGATCAGGAGTCAGGTGATCGCGGGACGCCACGTCGGGCACGTTCCCGGCAGGTTCGGTCGAACGATCCGAGGGGAGGAAGACCCAGACCGCCAAGGCCAACCCGGTGCTGAGATAGAGGACCAAGGCCACGCCGATGATGCGGAGCAGGCGTCGCCGCCGGGCGCGAGGGTCCGGGGGCGTCGGCCCCGGTTCCGCTTTTTCCTCGACCGATGACACTACGACGGCAACCGGAACGGCGGCCTCTGCATCAGGGGCATCGACACCTTCCGCCGGCGCCACCGTGACACCGGTCCGAAACTTGGCACCACACTTGGGACACTTCAGCCGCCGCGATGTGACCGGCACCTTCAAACGAGTCTGACACTGCGGACAACGGCGGCGTTCGGCAAGCATGGCTGGCGCCTCGTGGCTCTTGACCGACGGTCGGATGGCTTGCTCGGGATGGTGCTGGGGGGGAAGGCCCGCCCATCGGCCCGAACTATAGCTTAGACCGCACGTGGGACAGAAGCCACCAGAAAGCGCCGGGTTACTCGCCGGCACCCGGGGAGTGCCCGATTCACGATTGGCGATGAACAACTCGCTCTGTCAAGAGTTCCAGGACTGCCCGGCCGGGAGACGGAGGGAGGGAGGCCAACTCCTCCCGGGCCAGGGTGGCGAAGCCTTCGGCCCGGCGTCGCGCATAGTCGAGGGAGCCATGTTCCGACAGATACGGACTGAGTGCCGTCCGCTTGTGGTTCCCGGGGCTGGAGAGCAGCTGGCGGACGACCGTGGCCGTTGCCGGGGGAGATTCGCGCAAGAGGTGGATGACCGGAAGGGTGAGTTTGTTCTGCTCGAGGTCAGTGCCGAGGGACTTACCGGTCCTCTCTTCGCTGCCGACGAGGTCGAGCAGGTCGTCAGCGATCTGAAAGGCCAACCCGAGCCAGCGGCCGTAATGGCCCAAGGCGGTGACGAAGTCATCGGGAGCATCAGCGTACAACGCCCCGAGCCGACCGCAACAAGCGGTCAGCTCGGCGGTCTTGCCGTCGATGATCTCCAGGTATTCCTCCTCGGTCAGCTCCAGGTTGCCACGTTCGCCGATCTGATGCAACTCGCCTTCGCACACGCGGTTGGTGGCTTGGCCGATCAGCGAGCAGGCACGGGCATCGACCGTGCTTGCCAAGTGGAAGGCGTGCGTGAAGAGGTAATCGCCGAGGAGGATGCTGGCGTGATTGCCCCAGGCCGCGTTGACGGTGGCCGCGTGCCGGCGGACGGCGGCATGGTCGAGGACATCGTCGTGGACCAGGGTGGCGGTGTGGATCATTTCCACCACGGCCGCCAGGACGTGGTGGACGGGGCGGATGCCGCCAGAGGCGTGAGCGGCGAGCAATAGCAGGGCCGGCCGCAGCCGCTTCCCCCGATAGTGCCGCAAATGGTTCAGCAGCCGCCGGGTGTGCCCTCGCGAGCTGGCCAGGGTGCGGTGCAGCAGGCGTTCGACCTCGGCCAAGTCGGCGGCGATGAGGCCGAAAAACGGCACCTCCACCGCGGGCGGCGGCTCAACGGGCGGCGGCAGCGGGTTCATCGCGCGAGTCTCCGGCCGGCGGCTTGGGGCGTGCCAGGAAGTTTTGAAGTTTCAATCATTATTGAACATTATCGCGCCCCAAGTGCCGCGTCAATCACCGCGCACATAATGGCCACTGCGGCCACCGCTCTTCTCTTCCAGCCGAACCCGCTCGATCACCATGCCGCGATCGAGCGACTTGCACATGTCATAGACCGTGAGGGCCGCGATGCTGACGGCGGTCAGCGCCTCCATTTCGACGCCGGTTCGGCCGACCACCTGGGCCGTGGCTTCGATGTGCAGCCGTCCCTCCTCGGGGAATGAGAAGTCGAGCGCTACCGCGGTCAGGGGCAGGGGATGGCATAGCGGGATCAACTCGCTGGTTCGCTTGGCGGCCATGATCCCCGCCAGGCGCGCGACCTCGCAGACGTCGCCTTTGGCCACCGATTTGTCCCGAATCCTTGTCCAGGTGGCTGGCCCCATCCGCACCTCGGCGCTGGCCCGGGCGCAGCGCACGGTTTCCAGCTTGGCGCTGACATCGACCATGCGACTGGCGCCCGAATCGTCGAAATGGCTAAGGTCGGACATGGCAGCGGAAACCCCAGGACACCCGCCCTGTCCGGGGCCAAGGCCCCGGACAGGGCCCCAGCGATCGAGCCGGCTGTTACTTCGTGTCGAGCAGCTGATGCTCGGTCAACGTCATGCTCCGCACCGACAATTCCTGCTGTCCCGCCTGGCCTGCGGGCCGGGCCGTGACGACGCGCACCAGCGTCGGCAAGTCGAAGGCCCCCAGGCGCGTCCACGCCTGCGTGTGGGCATCGCTGCGGAGCAAGGCCCCCGTCTTGGCGTCCCAGGTGTGGACAACATAGCTGGCCGGCAGATACTTCCCGTCTGCGTTGGTCCGGTTTTCCTGCACGGTGATGGTGAAGCGCGTCGGCCCGGTCGTCCGATTCACCACCATGATCTGCTGATCTTTGATGCGATAGCTGGAGTGGAGTTCGTCATTCAGGACGCGGACCTTCCGGCCCAGGGGATGGTGGAGGTCGTCATCTGCGAAGGCGCAGGGGGTGTTACGGCTCGCGCTGTCGTCGGTGCGGTGGCCGACCACCGACGCGAGTGTGGCCCGCGCCCAGCTGGCGGCGGCTTGATCCAGGCCGCTGGCGACCACCTTGCCGGTCGGCTCGACGGTGACCAGGCCATGGTGGAGGGTGCCATCCAGGTTGACCTCGATGCGGGCGCGGAATCCGGGAAAGTTGGTCCAATGGGCCCGAGCGGCGCGGGCCTCGGCCAGCAGCCGAGTCGCAACCGGGTCTTCGACGGCGTCGCGCGGCGCCGCCGCCCCGGTCTTGCCCGGGAGGTCGAGTACCAAGGTGCTATAGTGGCGAACCTCCTGGTACTTTTTGCCCCCGTGTTCGCCGGCCGACTTCTCAACGAAGCGTGCCCGAATGCCAATGCGGCCGACGAGGTTTTGGGGAAGCCGCACGTGCCCCTGGTCGTCGGATTTAAGCTCCACTGGAGCAGTGACTGCCGGGCCGAACACCGTGATCTCGCTCCCGGCCAGCGGTTTGCCGGCGAACAGGACCCGGAAGCGCCGCGGGTCGTCCGTGGTCGCGACCACCTGCATGGGCAACACGTCCCATGCGGCGCTGGCCGCGGCGAGGGGGTTAGTCGTCGATGGCGGTCCCACCGGCGCGGCGGCGCAATACTTCAGCAAAAACGGGTCGCCGCTGCCCCGCTGGACCACGCCGTACACGCACACGCCGCCCCACATCGCGGCCCCCGTCGGCGCTTCCAACCACCGCTCGGCGCCTTTCTCCGACCACTTCAAATCCACGGTCTTGCCCTCCACCGTGCGGGCATACCAGCGCGTGTGGGCAATCTTCGGCAACAAGGCAGGGTCGTCAGGTTGCAGCGTGTCGCTGAAAAGGACCTGGGCTTGGTTCCCATTAGTATTAGGGACGATCCAGATAAAGTGGGCCTGAGCCGGCAAGGCAGCCAGGACTAGCAGGCAGACCGAAGCGCAACGCACTTTCATGGGCAGGGTCTCCCAGCGGGTAGATGACCGAACCAGCAGGGTCAGCATAGGGGGCTTCCACGGCCGAGCCAAGGTGCGCGGCCCGCTGCCGCGCCGCGGTCGGGTGGGCGCCGGCGAAATGGCATGGCATCGGCGGCAGGATGTGTGCCATAATGCCGGCCCGCCGACGGAGCCGGCGGGCCGGTCACCTCCCCGGCACGAGGCCCCAACCATGCTGCATGTTCTTCATCGTTGCTGCCTCTTGCTGCTGGCTTGGGCCGCAGCATGCGTCGCGGGACTGCTGGCGCAACCGGGGAGGAGCGTGCCAGCCGCCGCCCCGGAAGAACGCTCCGTCTTCCTGGCCCACGACCTTTCCGAAGAGCAACTGATCGTGCTGTCGGCCCTGGCGTTCGCGGCCGACCCGACCGCCGTGCTGCTTCTCGACCGGCCGGCGGTCGCCGAGGCCAACCGCGCTTTCCTCACGGCTTTCCAACCGCGCCGGCTGGTTCGGGTAAGCCGGTGTTCCGCGCCCGATCCGCGGCTGGCACAGAGGCTGGGGGTCGCCCCCACGCAAAGCATCGCCTGGGAGACAGCCACATCCCAGGCGCTGGCTCGAACGCTCCTTCGCCAAGCCGATCATGTCGTCGTCAGCCCGGTGACACCAAGTCGGCTGCTGCTTCAGGCCGCCTGCCTGGCCGGGGCCTTGCGGGCACCCCTGCTGACCCTGGACGGACCCGCAGCGACCGAGACAGCGTGCACTGAGTCGGTCGCTTGCTGGCGGCCGCGGGCGGTTTGGGTCGTGGGGCCGATTGATGTCCCCTCCCTGCCCGGGGTGGTGGTGCATCGGCTCGCCGATGACGAGGCCGTCGCCCAAGCCCATCGGCGGCAGCTGGCGGGTCAGGGTCCAATCAGCACCTTGGTCGTGGCTAATCCCGCCGATAGCCGGCACGGCCACGCCGCGATGGCCAGCCTCGCCCCGTGGATTGCCTTGCAGCGGCGTGCCGCCCTGGTGTTGACGGATGACGACGGGAGCGACTGCGCCGCACGGGTCCAGCGAGCGGTAGGCCAGCCCTCCTTGAGCAAGGTCGATTCGCTCTTTTTGGTCGCCGATTTGCAAGCGATCCCGATGGAACAACGCCCCAATCCCGTCCCCGGGAAGGACGCTTTCATTGACATGGAGCCTTTGACGCCGCCGTCCGTCGAGCCAGTGACATTTGCCACGGGACGGTTGTTTAATCAGGAACCTGGGCTGGCGCTGCTGGTTTTCGCCCGGCAGCGTCTGCTGCCGCCCGGCGGCAGCAGACGCACCGCCCTGGTGGCGAGCAACCCAGGCGGCGGCTTGCCGCTGCTGGAACTCTTCTCCCGCGCTACGACCTGCGAGCTGCGCAACTGTGGCTACGAGACGAGCGCGTTTTTTGGCCATGACGTGACTCCCGGCGAACTCCGCCGCCAATTGCCGAAGTTCGACATTTTCCTCTGGGAAGGACACCACAACACCCTGATCCGCGACTATGAGTTTCCGTCATGGGACGAGCCGATGCGGCCGGCTTTCGTCTTCCTCCAAAGTTGCCTCGCCCTGACGGAAGCGAAGGTGCAAGCGCTGTGGCAGCGGGGCTGCTTGGGTGTGGTCGGCAGCTCAACTCGCATCTACTCAGCCACCGGCGGGGCCTTCTCCCTGGCCTACTTCGATGCCATCCTTTACGACGGGCAATCGCTCGGCGGGGCGCTGCGTCAGGCCAAGAACTTCCTCATGGTCTATGCCTTGTTGAAGGAAAAGCGCCTGAGAGGGGATGCCCGCCTGCTTGGCGCCAACCTGCGCTCCGCCTGGGCCTTCACGCTCTGGGGCGATCCGACGCTCCGCTTGCCGGCGCCCGCCCGCCCCGCAACCGCCCTGCTCCCAGCCAATCACCGCTTGGAGGGAGAAACCCTGGTCGTGACCAAACCCGAGGTGACGTACCAGATCCTAAGCACGGACCGCTACACAGCGGCAATCCCGCCGAATGGCCGCCTGGCTGGGTTGGTGGTCCGCGACCCGGACGACCAGGGCGGCCAGCTGGCACCGCTGTTGTTTGCGGAAGTGGTCTGGCCTCAAGCGCCGCCTGGCCGAATCCCCCGGCTGCGCAGCTCGCTCCCGTCGTCTCGTTGGGTTTTTTCCTGGGACAACCGCCGGCGGGTCGGGTATTTATTGGCCCTGCCCCGCGCCGGCGATCCCCGAGAGCTGCGCTTTCGCGTCGCCTGGGTGGTAAACGCGGCGGATGGGTGACCGGCTGGCTCCTTGGCGGCCGATCAGGCAGCGTCGCATGGAAACTTCGCGTCAGGACATCCCCATGTCACGGACGACCCTCTGCGTTCTCACGGCGGCCCTCCTGGCCATCCTCTCTCTGGGGCTGATGGCAGGGCGCCATGCTCTTCTCGGCGATCAGGTCGAGGTTCCGGGTGGCCCCGGCTCCTGGAAAATCACGCTCTTGATTCAGGGCAAGGGCACGGACCGCAGCCGCCTGACCACCCTGGTGCCTCTTGATTTCGGACGCCAACACCTCTGGCGGGAGACATATCATAGCGACGAACTGCTGCCCAAGCCGATGGACGGACGACACCCGGGACGTTCTCAAGTCGTCTGGACGCCGCGGGTAAACTCGGCGGACGGTTCGTTCCGGGCACGGTGCGAGTTTTACTGTAGCGTCAACGTCAGCCGACCGACGGCCCCGATGACCGAGCTTGCCCGACAGCTGTCGGCGCCGCCAGGACCGGGGGAGCACTTGCGCAGCGAGCGCGGCATCGGAGTTGACGAGGCTGAGTTGGCGGAGTTGGCCCGTCGCCTGACAGCAGGGATCGATCGGCCCCAGGACCAGGCCGAAGCGCTGTTCCAGTTCGTGGCTCAAGAAATCGGCAATGAGCCGACGCTGGCCGGGCCGCCGATGAGCGCTTCGGAATGTTTCCACTATCAAAGCGGCGATTGCGGCGGCAAGAGCCGGCTCCTGGCTGCCCTGCTTCGCAATCGCGGGATTCCGGCCCGCCTGGTGACGGGTCTTGTGTTGACCCGCGGTCATGAGCAGTCCGCGCACGTCTGGGTCGAAGCATGGCTGCGCAACCAATGGCTGCCGATGTGTCCGTTTTTTCACCACTTCGGCCGGGTGCCTCGGACCTACCTTGTGTTCGCTCATGGCGACGAGCCCATCGTTCGGGCGCGCGATGTGCGGCACTGCCATTATGGGTTTCTCGTGGAGCACTTGGCGGACGCCGCCCAGGCGGGAAACCAGCCGGCGACGTGGTCCCGTCAGTTTTTCGCCGTGTTGTCGTTTCATGCGTTGCCGCCAGCGGAGCGACGGCTGGTGGAGTTTTTGCTGCTGCTGCCTCTGGCGGCGTTAATCGTCTGTGTGTATCGCAATGTCGTCGGTCTCCAGAGCTTCGGTACCTTCGCCCCGGCGCTGCTCGGCCTGGCTTTTCGCGACCTCGGCAGCCTGCCCGGCATTGGCATCTTTGTGGCTCTGATTCTCGTGGGCTGGGGCTTCCGCCGCCTGCTCGATCGCTACCACCTACTCCAAGTGCCGCGCTCGGCGGTGCTGCTCAGTCTGGTAGTTGCCGTGTTGTTGGTGGCCATCGTCGCGGCTAGCTACTACAATTTGCCGCCCACGCGTTACATTTCCCTCTTCCCCCTGATTATCCTCACGGGGATGATTGAACGCTTCTGGACACTGGAGGCGGAAGACGGCACCGCCAGTTCGTTTCGCACGCTGCTGAGTACGGTGGTGATGGCCGCCAGTGTCAGCCTGGTGCTTGGCTGGTCGGCGGTGCCGCGGGTGTTATATCGCTACCCGGAAAGCCTCGGCCTGATCATGGCAGGGCAGCTATTGCTGGGGCGGTATACCGGCTATCGGCTGCTGGAGTTGTATCGGTTCCGCGACTTTTTGCGGCCGTCGGCGGAGGTTGCGGTCGCCCGGCCGGTCGGGCACGAGGTTCGGCGGGCGGCGTGAGACCGCGGCGGGCCGGCGGCTTGGCCGGCCCCGCCACCGACGTCATCTCCGCTCGCCAGGAGGCTCTTCATGCGTTGGCTGTTCGCTGCTCGCCGCCTGCGCGAACTAGGCATTCTGGGCATGAATCGCCGGAATGCCGCATACATCCTCGACCACAATCCGCGGTCGCGCTTTCCCCTGGTGGACGACAAGCTGCGCCTGCGCGAACTGTGCGCCACCATCGGCGTGCCCACGCCGGACATTTACGCCGTGATTTCCCGGCCGTCGATGCTCGGGCGTTTGCCGGAGCTCTTGGCGGGCCGGCGGGATTTCGTGCTCAAGCCGAGCCGCGGCTCGGCCGGCCGCGGCATTCTGGTCGTCCTCGACCGCGCGGGTGATCGGTTCATTCGCCACAACGGGGAGGCGCTACGCCTGGAGGACATCCGCCAACACTTGGCGGACATTCTTTCCGGCCTCTACTCCCTGGGCGGCAGGCCGGACCAGGCGCTGGTGCAGTATCGGGTGCAGCTGCATCCGATCTTCGAGCCATTGGCCTTCAAGGGAATCCCCGACGTGCGGGTCATCCTTTATCGCAACGAACCGGCGATGGCGATGCTTCGCCTGCCGACCCGCGCCTCCAACGGCCGGGCCAACCTCCACCAGGGAGGCATCGGAGTCGGCGTGGAAATCGAGACGGGACGGACCCACCATGCGGTCCAGCACAATCGGTTCGTTGATGCTCATCCCGATACTGGGGTCTCGCTGGTGGGTGTCACCATTCCCTGCTGGGGGGAAGTCCTGGCCATGTCGCGGCGGGTGGCGGCAGCGGTGGGGCTGGGATACGTCGGCGTGGACATCGTCATCGATGCCCAACGGGGGCCGATGCTGCTGGAGGCCAATGCCCGGCCGGGCTTGGCGATTCAGATCGCCAACGCCCAAGGACTGCTGCCCCGACTGGAGGCCATCGACCGGGCCTGGGCGGCCCGGTCGATGGCGCCCTGAGTGCCAGCGGCGCCAGCCCCCCGCCCGCTCCTGCTAGTGCTTCGCTTCAGGCGATCTCGAAAATGCACTCAATCTCGACCGGGATGTTACCCGGCAAGGAGCCCATGCCCACGGCGCTGCGCGCCCCGACGCCGGCGTCGTCGCCGAAGACCTCCGCCATCAATTCCGAGAAGCCGTTGATGACCTGCGGATGGTCCTTGAACTCCGGCGTGGCATAGACCATGCCCAGCGTCTTGACCAGGCGCTTGACGTCGTTGAGACTCTTGCCATGAGCCGCCAGGGTGGCCCGCATAGTGCTGAGGATGGCCAGCCCGACCACGCGGGCAGCTTCCTTTCCCTGCTCTAACGTCAGGTCGGCGCCGACCTTGCCGGTGATCATCGTGCCGTCGGCCTTCAGGGGGCCGTGGCCCGAGACATAGAGCATGTTGCCTGCCAAGACCGCTGTCTTGTACTTGGCAACCGGCTTCGGAGGATGGGGCAACGCGAGGTGCAATTCCTGGACGCGAAC
>JANWYO010000096.1 GCA_025055215.1 Gemmataceae bacterium | reverse complement strand
GCTCTTCAATAACGTCGGGGCGGCGGCCGGCGCCTCCCTGGAACACAGCCATTCGCAGCTCATCGTCACGCCCATCGTCCCCATCAACGTCCTGGAAGAAATGAACGGGGCCATGGAGTTCTTCAGCTACCGCGGCCGCTGCATCTTCTGCGACATCATCCACCAGGAGCTGGCTTCCGAGAAGCGGATCGTCCTCGATACTCCTAATTTCCTCAGCATCGCCCCCTATGCCAGCCGCTTCCCGTTCGAGACCTGGATCCTGCCGAAAAACCACACCAGCCACTTCGAGAACATCCAGAAGACCGAAGTGGACGAACTCGGTACCCTCCTGAAAACCATCCTGCTCAAGCTGGAAGTGGCCCTCGACAAGCCGGCGTACAACTACATCATCCACACATCGCCCTTCGATACCCAGGCGCTGCCGCATTACCACTGGCACATGGAGATCATCCCGCGGCTGACGCGCGTCGCCGGCTTTGAATGGGGCACCGGGTTTTACATCAACCCGGTGCCCCCGGAGCAGGCCGCGGCTTTTCTCCAGGAAACCGACGTGGACCTGTCCACTCCCCCGCGGAGATAGGGAGCCGCTCACGGCTCAGGAACGCGTGCCGAAGTAAAAGGCCACCACCCCGGTGAGGATCATTTGCCAATGGGGCAGGTTCCAGCCGGCCGCCCAATCGACGGTGGGGGCCAACACCAGCTGAATGATGACCTCAGCCGCCAACCCCATGATCGCCAGCAGCGACAGCCACGCTTTGACGTCCTGGTACCAGCCCGGCATTCCCTGCGGCCCGTGCAGCAGGACCTGGGCCGCCCTCTCCACGATCACACCCAGGAAAAACGCCCCCAGCAACACGATGGGGAGCAACGGCTGCTCCGCGATCTCTTCGGGCAACGGCTTCAGCCGCTCCAGGAAGTTCGGGTTGCTGTAATAGCCCCACCCTAAGACCCCCACAAAGCCCAGGACAATCAGGAAGCGGATCGTCCCCCGCGGCAGGTACAAAGGCGACGCTCCGCCGCGCCCCTTCACCTTGGGAGCCTGGCCACGGGCCGCGAAGTAGTGCCCCAACATCAGGAACATCAGGTAGTAGAGATACACCGGAATGTGCACGTCCCGGTCCTTCGGCAGCAGCAACAGCGTCCAGACAATCCCCAGGACCATCAACGTCATCAAAGACCGGATGCTCCCCTCGGGCAGGCCGAGCGGATGACGGTAATAAGCGGGCACGGCCCGGGGCAACTCGGAGGCACGGTTAGAGTCAAACGGATGGGTCATGGTTCCCTCTATGGCCTATAAGGTTCGCTTCCTCGTCAGGCACGGTCACGCTCACGCGCCTCCCTTCTTCAGAGCATCGTCGCTCGACGGTAATCCTCCCGGCGGTCATTGCAAAGGCGGAGGCGATCCTCCATGAGAACTTCGTATCGAGCGACGATCTATTGAACACCCCAGGCCGAATCCTCGTCTGTGGTTCGCGGTCGGTGTCCCCGCTTCGGAGTTCGTTGGTTTCATGGATGCCGGCCGTCGAACGGGCCCCTGCCAGGACCAGGCGCCGACGATGCTCGCCCGATCGTCGCCGTCAAGTCGCCGAGCTGAGACTTGTAGCGGCTCGTAGGCCTAGTCCTGCGAAGATCGCAGCATCCCGGTGATGCCCGCCGGTGAGGAGAAAGCGACTCGCGCCCCGTGGTTGGCCGTATGAAACGGAGGCGGCGGCCGGCGGCGGTTCGATTGAACCACCTGGCGGCGTGCGGTAGTGTGGTCGTGAGCGTGCATCCGGCCCGGGGGTAGCCTGGGCGCGGCCTCGGCGGACTCAGCAAGTGATGCTTTGGGGTCTTCATTACGGACTGGACGTGGCTTTCTCCACACCGTGGCCCGCCGTCGGAACGGCGGTGGTGGTGATGGCCACGGCGGCGGCCTGGTGGGGCTGGAGAGATGCGTGGCGGGGCCGCCGCTTGGCTCGGCGGGCGCGGCGGCGCCTGGACCGCGGTGACTGGGCGGGAGCGCTCGCCGATCTGGAACGCGCACGAGCCGGACGACGTGCTCCCGCCGACTCGGAGGAGGGCTGGCGGGCGCTGGAAGCAGACATTCGCCGGCAGGCGATGGATCGCCTGCTGGCTGCCGGGGACTACGAGCACGCCCTGCACCACGCCGTCGCCGGGCATCGGCTGTGGAACCAGGACGAAGCCCTGGTCCGCCGCCGGGTGCTCGACGCCATGGTGGCGGAAGTCCGCCGCTTGGTGAGCGTCGATCGGGTCGCGGCCCAGAAACTGCTCGACCGCCTGTTCGCCCTGCAAACGCCATGTCCGGAAGCGTCGTTTTGGCGGGCGCTGTGTCGGCTGGACGATGACGACTGGGCCGAGGCCGAGGCCAACCTGCGGACCGCCTATCAGGAATCGCCCTTCGTGGACCCGCCGCTGTATCTCGGGGCCCTCCTCTACCGCAAGGGGCTGGCGGCCGAGGCGGTGCGGTACCTGGCTGAGGCCCATCGTCTGGTCCCGGATTGTCCCCTGGTTCATTGGCAATTGGGCCTGGCTCTGCACGCCACCGAGGGCGACGCCGCCCTGATCGTGCGGGCCTTGGAACGTGCCCTGGCCCCGGACGGCTTACCGCGGTGGCAACGGCATCCTGACCGCCTATGGGCCGATGCGTTTCCCGATGCTTCGCGTTCGTACCTGGCGCGTCTGGCGGCCGAGCATCCCTTCCAATGTCCGCTGTTTGGCCGCGATGTGGCCGGCATGGTCCGCCAGGGGAAGGTGGCGTTGGCCCAGACCTATGCTCGGCTTGGTCGCCACCAGCAGGCCGCTCGGGAGTTCGAAGAGGTGCTGAACGAGGCCCCGCCGACGGAGGCCGTCCTTCGGGGCCTCGGCTTGGCCTTGGCCCGGCTGGGGCGCTACGACGAAGCCTACAAACACCTCCGGGCTGCCCACGAGATGCAGCCAACCCCAGACCCGTGGACGGCAGGCTACCTGGCCTTGTGTGGCGCCTTGGGCCAACCGAGTCGGCCCGAGGACAAAAAGCCCAACGTCGCCTGGGCGATCCAGCTGCTGCGGCGGTTCGAGCTGGTCGGGCATCCCGAATGGGCCGAACTGAACAGCCGCGTCTACACCGAGGCGCGGCGCATCGGCCTGACCCTGGACCTCGCCGACCAGCGGCGCCTGGCGGACCTGCTCCTCTCGGTGGATGCTACCGACCCGCTGGCCGCCGAGGCGTACCTCCAGTTGGCCCTGATGGATTTCTCCTCCCTGCGCCGCGAACACGCGTGGCTGTGGTGCCGGGCCGCGCAAGCGCACGGCTGCCGCGGTGACTGTGAGCTTGGGGTGTTCGCCCGGGCATTCGAGGATCCCGAGGCAGGTCGGCGATTTTACGCGGAACGCGGCTGGGATTGGGAGGAGGTGGAATACACGTTTTTGGAGCGCTGGGCCGCGACTCAGGCCGAGTCCAAGGTCGCCGTGCTGGCGGGCTTTCCACCGCTCCTCGGGCCGGAATATCCGGCCCGAGGAGTGCAGCTGCTGGTCGGCCGGTCGCAGCGCCTGGAGAAGGCCGGCGACGCCGCCGGGGCCTTGGCCAGCGCTCGGGTCTTGCTGCGCCTGGCTCCGACGCAAGTGGCTGCTCACCGGCGGCTCGCCCACCTCTACTACCGACGCCAGGAGCTGGACCGGGCGGCGGACCACTTGAGGGAATGGCATCGCCTCTCGCCCGACGACCCCGCGCCGCTGGTCCGTTTGGCCATCGTCGAGCATCAACGAGGTCATCGCGACGGGGAACGTGCCGCCTTGGCGGAGGCGCTCGGGCGCGGCAGCGATGCCGAGCGGGCCCGGACGGCCTACCTCGGAGCGCGGCTCGCCTGGGAGGACGGCCGTCGCGATGAGGCGATCGCCTTGCTCGAAAGCTGTCTGGCGGCCGATCGGCAGCACGTTGCTGCCCGAACCTTCCTGTTGGCTGTCTGGACGCTGGCTGGTGATCGGGAACGGCTCGCCGGGCAAGTTTCGGACCTGAGCGACCTTGCGACGGCTGATGCCGCATTTCACTACCTGGCAGGGGTGTGTCACCTCGCGGCCGGACAACCGGATCGGGCACTGGCTGCCAGCGGGAGAGTCGCGGGCGATGCCACTTGGGCAGCGGAGGCTGCCTATCTGGCGGGGATGGCCCACGTCCGCCGCGGCGACCTGTCGGCTGCCGCGGCGGCGCTGCGGCCCGTGGCCGAAGACCCTGCGGCCCGGAGTTGCGGCCATGCCCGGATGGTTCTGGGATGGATCGCCCTCCGTCAACACGACTACACCACCGCAGCCAGATGGTGGTCAGCCCTGACCGAGGCCCAGCGGCATCGGTGGCAGTTAGACGCGGCTTATCCGGCGGTTCTCTTTCTGGCGGGTGCCCAGGCATATCGCGCGGGCCAGTTTGAGCAGGCCGTCCACTGGCTGGGCGAGGCCCTGCGCCACGGTTGCCGCGACGACCGCCTATCCTCGTTGCGGCGGTCGGCGCTCATCCAGGCTGCGTTGCGCAGGCTTGCTCCTCCGCAAATGCCGCCCGCTGAGGAGCAGACCAGCGATGCCGAGCAGGCCGCCGAAGTGGTCTTCCTCGGTCACCCGCCCGTCGCCGGGGACGAAAGCGAATCGGCACGCCTGGCGGTCACGTTCCTCGAGGAAGCGGCTGAGACCGATGGCAGCGACCCGCTATTGCCCACGCTCCTGGCCGAGGCCCTGGCTCGCAGCGGCGACCGACGGAAGGCCCGGCAGGTGTTGCGTCGCGTGACATCACCCCGGGTCGAAAACTGGTTGCAGCTGGGGGTCTGGTCGCTGCGGGACCAGCAGCTTCGGCAGGCGGAGCAAGAGTTCGCCCAGGCAGTGGCCAGCGATGCGGCCAATTACGCGGCCCATCACAACCTGGCGCTGACGCGGCTATCCTTGGGGCGGTGGGCGGAGGCCGTCGAACCGGTGGCCCGGGCGGCGGCGTTGGCGCCTGATGAGGCTAGCCAACGTCGCTGGCGGCGGCTGGAGGCACTGCTGACGGGCCGGGACGGACCGGGCCACGACTCGGGCGTCGCCTTGGAGCCGCCCCCCGGCTGGCGGCTCCTGCGGTCGATGCCTCCCGAGGAGGAGAGGGAGGTATTGGACCAGCTGCGTCAGGTGGGCCAAGTCGGCACCCTGGCCAGGTTGGTGCCCGCGCTGGCCGCGGCTCGGCCGGAAAGCGCCATCGCTCGCGAGGCGGCCTACGAAGCCGTCCTCCTCCACGCGAAACACCTGTTCGACAGCGGCGAGTGGTTGGCAGCCGAGCAGCGCCTTATGCCTCTTGTCCAGCAAGAGGCGCCGAGCAAGGAGTTATGGACGGCGGCGGCCAACCTGCTGGGGGCGGCCTCGTGCCTGGCCTGGAACTTCGCCGGGGGAGCTCACGCCTTCGCGGCCGCGCTCCAACACGCGGCGGACGACCCGGCGTTGCACCAGAACCTGGCCCTGGCCCTGGAGGGCCTGGGCCAATGGGACCGGGCGGAACGGCATTGGCATCAGTTCGTCGATCTGCTCACCGCGGGAGCGCCGTTTGCCGCCGCCCGGGACGGCGATGTCAGCGGCTTGACGGCGGCGGTGTATCGCCGGTTGGCGACACGCCTGTCAAACCACCGGCGCTGGGTCCAAGCAGCAGCCTGTTTGGAGCGGGCCTGTCAGCTGCTGCCCACCCAGGCCGAGCTTTGGGAGACGCTCTTCGGTCTGTATCATCGTCTGGGGCGTTTACCGGAAGCACGGCGGGTGCTGCGGCGGTTGCAACAGCTTCGGCCGAACGATGCCTTGCTGCGCTTGTATGCCCTGGACCTCGTCGAGATCGCTGACCTGGGGACCGCGGCCCGCTACCTGGCCGACGTCACCCGCGTGGTGCAGGAACACCCCAACGACGCACGCCTTGGGGAGCGAGCCGCCGTCATGGCGGCGGGCTTGGCCTCGTTCTTCCGTGAATGGGACGGGCGATGGGCGGCCCAATTGGGCCGATTGGCCCGGCAGGTGCAGGACGTGGAAGGCTATCAGGTCAATTGGGGCGCTGTCGCCGAGGTGGCCCGCGGTCTGCGGCAGCAGTTCCTTCAACTGAAGGACATGGTGGAGCGCGCCCTGGCGCTCACCGGCCATCGAGAAACGGGTCACGCCTTGAACACACTCCTGCGAGACCTGGACCGCCGCATCGAACAATGCCGACGTTGGGAGGAACGTTGAACCCATGCCAACGACCCAGCAAGCGGTCGTTCTGGAGCTGGCACCGCCACCCCGGGAGGAGATCGGTCCGTACCTGCTCTTGGGCCTAAGCAAAGACGCCGGCCCAGAACAGATCGATAGACATTGGGCGCAGCGTGTCATCTGGGCGCGCCGGAACCAAGGGCGCGTTGCTTTGGAGGACGTGCACTGGGCGCGCGATGTCCTCCGCGATGCCGGCCGCCGCCAAGAGGCGGACGCCGGCACCTTCAACGCCGACACGGCAGCCGGCGTGCTCCGCGACCTGACCGAACGCTACCATCTCGACCGACCGGCGTGGGATCCCATCGAGTGGGGGCCGGTGACCGCCGATCTTGTTCCGCCGATGCCCGTGCCATCACTTGATGACGTGCAGGCCAACCTAGCGGTGCCGCCCCTGCCCGATGACATACCGGCCATCGGGGAGGTGCTGGCCCAGCTGCTGCGGGAACCGATCGATCAGGTCTGGAGCGACCAAACCGACCCATCGCCTGAAGCGCCGAGGAAACCATGAACGATGCCACGCCGTCGCCCGTGCCGGAGCCAGCGTTGTCGGTTTCGCCGGCGCTGGGAACGTCGTCGATGTATCGGCTGTGCGAGGAGTTCATTGCCCTCCGCGAGCAGAATGCTCGCCAGCACCGGGTGTTTGAGCAGGCACTGGCCCGGACCCGGGACGCACTGCAAGCCGCCTTTCACAGCTTTGCCGCCGATACCCAACGCGCCTATCAGCAACTGCGGCAGGAGCTTCAGGGCGAGGCGCGAACCAGCCTGGTGCTCCTGAATGAGCTGTTGGACGTGGGGACGGAGCTGGAGCGAATCGTGGCGGCTCGACCGGCGGGCGGTGACGACCTGGCGGCGTGGCACCGCTGGGCCGACGCCGTAGCCGTCGAGGCCCGCAAGGTCGCCGACATCCTTCGCCGCCACAGCGTCGTCCCTTACCACGCGGTCGTCGGCACGGCCTACAATCCGGCGCTGCACGAGCGGGTGGGCACTCGCCGCCTCGAGGGAATGGGCCCGGACCGGATCGCGGAGCAATGCGAGCCCGGCTGGGCGAGTCAACAGCCAGGGTTCGTCTTGCGCCGGCCCAAAGTGCTCGTCTCGGAATGATTGGCTCGTGGCGATCGCGAACGCAGCCAACGCCCCACAACAGGAACGTCGATCGCTATGCCCTATATCGGAATCGATTTCGGCACCAGCAACTCCGTGGTCGCCTGCTTTCAATTCGGTCAGGCAGACGTCGTGCCCAATCACCAAGGACTGAAGTGGACGCCGTCCGTCGTCACCCTGCGTCGCGACGGCAGCTTGGCCTTTGGGCAGGAAGCCAAGGAAAACTTCGACCCGCAACGGTCCATCCGCTCAATCAAGCGGCTGCTGGGCACCACGGAGCGGGTGTCGTTGATCGGCCAGCACCTGCGGCCGGAGCAGATCGCGGCCATGCTCTTCAGCCTGCTCAAGCGCGACACCGAAGCATATCTGGGCGAGCCATTCACCAAGGTGGTGGTGACGATCCCGGCCAATTCCAAGGGCCTGGCGCGGCATGCGACCAAACTGTGCGCCGGGGCGGCCGGCATGCAGGTGCTGACCCTGATCAACGAGCCGACCGCCGCCGCCATCTGTTATGGCCTGGACGCCCGCGAGGAACAGACCGTCCTGGTCTACGACTTCGGCGGCGGCACGCTCGACGTGACCATCCTGCGGATCCATCACGGCATCTTTGAGGAAATCAGCAGCAAGGGGATCAGCAAGCTCGGGGGAGACGATCTCGATCTGGCCCTGGCCCAGGTGGTGGCCGAGCGGTTCGCTCAGAAGACCGGCTACGACATTCTAAATTCGCCGTATCGGCAGCCGTTTATGCTGGCGGTGGAAAAGGCGAAGATCGAACTGTCGTCGGCCACGACGGCGGTGGTGCGGCAGGCCGAGTTGGTGCCAGAGCGGCACTTAAGCCTGGAAGAGGAGATCGACCGGACGACGCTGGAGCGTGCCATCATGCCGCTGGTGGTGCAATCGGGGACGGCCATCGACGAGGCCCTGAAGCGGTGCGGCCGGCGGCCACGCGACATCGACCGGGTCTTGCTCGTCGGCGGCACCTGCAAGATCCCCCTGGTGCGGCAGTTCGTCGCGGAGCAACTCGGCGGCAAAGAGCCCGAGCCGTTCACCCAAGTCGATCCGATGACCTGCGTGGCCCGGGGGGCGGCGATCGTGTCCGCCATCCTCCAAGGCGCTCCAGGGCTTGACAACTACGCTTACAGCGTCAAGCTGGAGCATTCCCTTTGTACCAACCCGGTCAACGAGCAGCGCAAGACCTACCTCGACCCGATCATCCGCCGCGGGGCCGACATCCCCTGCTCGTTTACCAAGACCTACTATCCGGTGGCCGATCCTGCCGAGCGCGTTGTCATTTCGGTGTATGAGGGGGATGACTACGACGATCCCGACAGTCCCGACAACGTCAAACTTGCCGAAATTCCCTGGGACTTCAACCCGCCCAGGCCGCAACGCGACTGCGGCCTGGAAGTCACCTTCGAGTACGGCGACGACGGCATCCTGACGGTGCAGATTCACGATCTCGTCGGCCGCCAGCGGAAAAAGTTCCCGATCCATCTCGCAGGGGCCGACGCGCTCAACGCTCAGCAGCTGATGCGCCTCAAGCGAATCAACGAGGAACTGGTCCACCGCAGCTCCCAATTGGAGAACACCCCGGAATACCGCGACGCGTTGGAAGTGCTCCGCAAAACCGAGCAGGATGTCATCCCTCGATTGGAACGACCTCAAGACCGCGAGGAACTGGAGGAATTGTGCCGGCAGGTACGACGGGCGATGGACTCGGGCGACCGCCACCAGGTGGCCCAGGCCGCCGATGCCCTGAGCGACCGGCTGCTAAACTATGCCTACCTGCTCTAAGTGGGGTGCTCACGCGGCCGGGCGGCCACTTCCGACGCCATGGCGAAGGTCGTCCCGCAGTGCAAGCCCTCAAACCCGGCAGTCAACGACGATTGCCCGTCTACGCCCTCGGTGGTTGGCCCGGACCCGAAACGAACGGCTCACAACACCTTGCGATAGACGTGTCCCCGGTCCACCAGTTGAAAACCGAGTGATCGGCACAGACAAGTGGCCGCTATGTTTGTCTCCGTCGTCTGCACTTCGGTCAAGCCGAAAAACTGCTCTTGCAGGTAACGAAGGATGTTCGCCAGGAGGAACTTCCCCAGACCCTGGCGGCGGAGGTTCTCGCTGACCCAGAGATCCACAAGGCCGACGGCCGGCAGGTTCCACCGCCAACTGAATCCCTCCATTTCCCAGGCCGTGGCGTGGGCCACCAGTTGCCCGGTGCCTTTTTCTTCCAGGCGGAACTTGACCGGCTCAATCAGGCCCCAGACCGATTCCTGCCACCAACTGCCGACCTCAATCCGCGGCACCAGACGCACCTCGAAGCGACGCCGGTGAGCGGCGAAACGCCCATCGGTCACGTTGACCGTCTGGTCGAGCCGCCGCTGAAACACCAACGACGTCTCCACCCGATTGTACCCATGGCGGCTGAAGAACGGCTCGGCCGCCGGATCGCTTTCGAGAAAGCCCGGAAGCTCGGCCCCCCCGTACAGCCCGAGATAAAAGGGATTCCGGGGCCGCCTCGGCCCAGCATAGATGCTACGCGCGCCGCGCGAGCAAAGGTAGTCCTCCGCCCGGCGTAACAGCTCGGAACCAACGCCCCGCCTCTGATAGGCGGGGCGAACCGCGATCAGGCAGATGACCCCCGCGTCGGTGCTCAGGCAACTCTCGGAGGCATCCGGCCCAAAGCCGGCATGGACGAACCCCACGCGAGTGCCATCTTCCTCGGCGACGATCAAGCCCGCCGGATCGAAATACGGTTTGCAGAAGACGTGCCGCTCCAACGGGCTGCTGTGCCGGAGGCGAACCGAGCCTCGTCCCGCGAGTGCTTCGTTCCAGATGTCCACCAGCGCAGGAGGGTCAGTATTACGGAAGTGGCGATATTGAATCACGGAGAAACCCTTCTGCCGCGGGGAGCAAACGACTGCGGCAGACCGGCCGGGACGGTGCCCCGCATAGGTCCGGGCACCATTATAGACACGCACTGGGCATCCGCAAGCGCTGGTGCCGTCTGGGGGCGTCCCGTCGGCGCCTGGGCACGCCGCCAGCGCGACACGGCGAATCGGCGGGGCCAGGGTACAGTGGCGAAGCGAATTTGATCGCTTCCCGCTCGCGCCGCCAGACGCCCGCTGGGCAGATAGCGAACGTTCACGAGTCATCGATTGGCGTCCCCTTCGCGCCGAGCGAACGCAAGCCGATGTGTCATTAGCGCGAAACGAGGGATCGGGGGGCGGAAAAACCGCCGCCTGAAGCCTCAAGCCCGCCCCAATCGATAGATGCACCCCCGCAAGCGTCGGCGCCGCCGCGACTGGCGGAGGAAACGGGTCGCGGTTACACTGAAGGCTCGCGCACGTTTCGATGCGGATGGAGTCTGTTGCGTTTGTTCCGCCCGAGTGAGGTCAACCCGTGAAGGCCCCGGCGGTGATACCAGCGTTGTTCGTCGTGCTCCTGCTCAGCGGCGCTGATTGGCCGCAATTCCTCGGTCCATCGCGGAATGGCATTTCCGCGGAGACGGGATTACGGACCACCTGGCCATCGGCCGGCCCGCCCCTGGTCTGGCAGCGGGCGGTGGGGGCGGGATTCAGCGGACCGGTGGTGGTGGGTGAACGCCTGGTTCTTTTCCACCGCGTCGGTGACGAGGAAGTGGTCGAGTGTCTGCACGCACTCAACGGCCAGCCGCTGTGGAAATTCAGCTACCCAACGGCTTATGTGGATGACTTTGGCTTCGACCCCGGACCCCGGGCGACTCCCACGGTGACGGGTGACCGTGTCGTGACCCTGGGGGCCGAGGGGCGGCTGCACTGCCTCGACTTGACCACCGGCCGGAAACGGTGGGACCGCGACCTGGCGAAGGAATATCAACCTCCCAAGGGCTTTTTCGGTGTGGGAACGTCGCCGTTGGTGGAACGCGGCCGAGTGTTCGTGAACGTCGGGGCCAAGGGGGCGGGCGTCGTCGCCTGGGACCTGGAGACGGGTCGGGAGCTATGGCGAGCCACGGACCAGGAGGCAAGTTATTCGTCCCCCACGGTGGCGACCATCCACGGTATCCGGCATGTCATTTTCTTCACGCGCAGCGGTATCCTGTCGCTTGACCCGGAGACGGGGGCGGAGCGCTTCAGCAAGCGCTGGCGGGCGCGGATCAACGCCTCGGTCAACGCGGCCACGCCGCTGGTCATCGGCGACCTCCTGTTCGTCTCCGCTTCATACCACACCGGGGCCATCGTCCATCGCATTCGCGTCGATGGCATCGAGGAAATCTGGAAGGGCGACGGCATCCTCTCCAACCATTACAACACTAGCATCCATCGCGATGGTTTCCTTTACGGCATCGATGGCCGACAAGAGGGGGGAGCGGCACAACTCCGCTGCGTGGAACTGGCGACGGGCAAAGTTCGCTGGACGAAGGAGCGCTTCAGTTGCGCGTCCATGATCCTGGCCGCCGGTCATCTGTACGCACTGAACGACTTGGGCGAACTGGTGGTGGTCGAAGCCAGTCCGGAGGCCTACCGGGAGAAAGCCCGGGCCGCGGTGTTGACGGCGCCATGCCGCGCGGAAATTGCCTTGGCCAACGGCCGACTCTACGCCCGGGACCCCAAGCGACTGATCTGCCTCGACCTGCGGCAATGACCGGCGATCAGGCCGCAGGCTGACGCCGGGCTGTACCTATCGTTTGGGGCGGGGTGGGGCGCTTGAGCTGGCGTTTTTTTCACCTCCCGCCGATTCCTCATGTCGCCCCCGTGTTTTTTCGGTTCACGTTCGCTCAGCACCTAAGCGAGCGCCAAACAATAAAATTGTGAACGTTCGTTGTGTGCCCAGCGAGCGTGTCACGTCGTGGCCCGAGCGCGAACCGATCAATCCCTTTCGGCCGCTGCACCCTCGCCCCGGCGAAATCCAGAGGATCCGAACACTCCGACGCCGCCCGGACTGGACAGGCTGGGCTGATCCGCTTAGAATCGGTTAGCTGAACTTGATGGGTTGAACTTGAGCCAGCCCTCGACAGTGATGATCAGGCGGGCAGGTCCGACTGGGTGTTGGCGAATAGCAGGGCTGGCACGGATGAACGAGACGACATTGCCTCGGAGGTGTGTTTGACCACTGCGACCCGAGCGGGAGCCGGCGACGGCTTCCGCGGCATGAATCTCTCCGCTGCCTTGTTGGCAGCACTGCAACGAGCCAATTATCACCATCCCACCCCGATCCAAGCTGCCCTGATTCCCGAGGCGCTCGCTGGCCGAGACGTGATCGGCCAAGCACAGACCGGCACGGGCAAGACGGCGGCTTTCCTAGTCCCTTTTCTGAACACCTGGAACGATGAGGAAGGACCCGGACCGCAAGCGCTGGTGCTAACGCCGACCCGGGAGTTGGCGGTGCAGGTCGGCGAAGAAGCGCGGAAGCTGCGACCCACTGAGCGATGTCGGCCCGTGCCGATTTACGGGGGACAAGAGTTTCGGCCGCAATTGGCCGAGTTGAAAAAAGGATGCCACATCGCTATCGGCACCCCGGGTCGTGTCCTCGACCACCTGGCCCGGGGCACGTTGACGCTCGACCGCGTGCGCTATGTCGTGCTTGACGAAGCCGACCGCATGCTCGACATTGGCTTTCGGCCTGACATCGAGAAAATCCTCCGCCATTGCCCTCGGCAGCGACAGACGCTGTTGCTGTCGGCAACCCTGCCGCCTCCGGTGCTGCGCCTCGCCGAACGCTACATGACCGAGCCTTTACACATCAACCTCTCGCCGAAGACGGCGACGGTGGAAAGCATCCGCCAGACCTACATCAGCGTGGATGAAGATAAAAAGTTCGACTTGTTGATGCGGGTCATCGACCGCGAACAGCCACGCCAGTGCATCATTTTCTGCCAACGGAAGCGGACGGCCAACGACCTGTTTTGCAGCCTCCGCCGCGAGCGGCAGCGCGTCGCCGTGATGCACGGCGACTTGCCGCAGTCACTGCGCAATCAAATCATGCGCGTCTTCCGCGACGGCCGAATCGTTTACCTGGTGGCCACCGACCTGGTGGGGCGAGGTATCGACGTCACGGGGATTTCACACATCATCAATTACGACTTGCCGGAAGACCCGGAGAATTACGTCCACCGCATCGGCCGAACCGGCCGAATGGGCGCCAACGGCGTCGCCATTGCCTTCGTCACCCCCGAGCAGGGCAAAGAGCTGACGCAGATCGAAATGTTCATCAACAAGCAGTTGGAAGAGGACCGCATCGAAGGGTTCCAGGCGTGTACGCCACGGAGTCGACGGGAACAGACCCCACCCGAGCCGAAACCTTACGTCCCCATTTTCGGCCGGCGGGTGCGGCGCATCAGCATGCGACTCTGAAAGGACCGGCGGGTCGGAGCCTGTTCCGCTTTGGGAGCGTCGCTGCTCACAGCACGGCGGCGCCCGCTGTCTCCCTTCCTGCGTACCGCGTGGGGTTGGGCAGCAATACCCCCGCGGGGCCCCTCCGAGTCAGGGGATAAGCGTCGGCCGACGGGCGGGGCCCCTAACCGGGGCACAAGCTGAAGTAGGCTGCCAAGACCACGGCGGCGGTTTCTACCCGCAGCGTCCGCGGGCCGAGGTCGGCGACCTGCCAGCCGGCCGAGGCCGCTAAGGCGATCTCTTCGTCGGTAAATCCCCCCTCTGGCCCGACCGCGACGACCACGTCGCGGCCGGTTGACCGGGGGAGGTGCCCGCCGCCCAGGTGAGCGACCAGGCGCTGCTCAGGGAGCCCAGCCTGGAGGGCGAAGCGTGACCAGGTTGCTGGTGGGGCAATGGTCATCAAGACATTGCGCCCGCATTGCTTGCTGGCCTCGATGACGTGGCGACGGAGCCGATCGGGACGCACACTGTCGGCGTGGGGCTGGCTGCGTTGGGTCTGCAACGGGACGAAGTGCGAAACCCCCAACTCGGTGAGTTTTTCGATGAGGAACTGGCCCCGGTCCCCTTTGGGGACCGGGGCCGCCACCGCCATGCGAAACGGCAACTCGCGGGCCGGCGAATCGACCCCCTGCACCTCGAGGGTCACGCGCCGCCGCTGGCCGGCGACCAGGGTGGCCACGTATTCGTGGCCGTCCCCGTTAAACAAGCGGACCACGTCGCCCGGCCGCCGCCGACATGCGGCGAGCATATGGTGGGCTTCCGGCCCCTCGACCACCACGCGGCCCAGCCCCAGCGGGGCCGCAACAAAAAAGCGTTCGGACACGCTGCTGACCTGGCCGAAGCGCCGACCCGCTCAGGCCACCAGGCGGGCGCGCTGGCGGAGGAAGGCGGCGCAGGCTTCGACGACCCGGCGTTGTTGCGCCTCGCTGATCTCGGGAAACATCGGCAAGGCCAAGACGGTGGCGCTCGCCTCCTCGCTTGCGGGGAAGTCCCCAGGCCGATGTCCCAGGTACGCCAGGCACTCCTGTAAATGTACGGGCACCGGGTAGTAGATTTCACAGCCGATCCGCTGCGACCTCAAGTAGGCCGCCAGAGCATCCCGCTGCCCGGCGGGGACGCGGACCACGTACTGGTTGAAGACGTGCCGCCGCTTGGGGCGGACGACCGGCCGTTGCAGGAAGCCGGTCAAGTGGTAGCGCTCAATGAGGGCATCATAACGGGCGGCAGCGGCTTGCCGAAGGGCAATCCAATGGTCCAAATGCGCCAGCTTGACGCGTAAGATGGCGGCGTGGATGGTGTCCAGGCGCGCGTTCCAGCCGATGTGCTTGTGATAATACTTCGGCTCCATGCCGTGGACGCGCAACGAGGCCATCCGCTTGGCCCACTCGGCGTCGTTGGTGACGACCATACCGGCGTCCCCGTAGGTCCCGAGGTTCTTGCTCGGGTAAAAGCTAAAGCACGCCATGGCACCCAGAGTGCCGGTGCGCTTTCCCTGGTACTCCGCGCCGATCGCTTGGGCCGCGTCCTCGATCAGTATCACATGACGCCGTTCCGCGGTTTGCCATAACGGCTCCATGTCCACGCATTGGCCATATAGGTGCACCGGGATGATGGCCCGGGTCCGTGGGGTGACCTTGCTCTCGACCTGCACGGGGTCGAGGTTGCACGTCAGCGGATCGATGTCGGCGAACACGGGACGGGCGCCGAGCCGACAAATGGCCCCCACGGTGGCAAAGAAGGTAAACGGGGGGACAATCACCTCGTCCCCTGGACCCACGCCCAAGGCGCTGAGGGCCAAGAGAAGGGCATCGGTTCCCGAGCCACAGCCCACGCCATAGGCCGCACCGCAGTACCGCGCCACCTCCTCCTCAAGGGCCGCCACGTCCGGCCCCAGGATGAATTGTCCCGAAGCCAGGACGCGACCCACGGCAGCCTCGATCTCGGCCTGAAGCTCACGATATTGCTGCTGGAGATCGCACAGCGGAACACCGGGATCGGTGGTAACGCTCATGACCTGTTCCCTCCGTGGCCTGGGGGTGGGGCAACCGTGCCGCCGTGGCGTGCGAGCGTATGGCAGCCCGAGCCGCATGTCAAGGCCAGCCCTCTCGTTAAACGGATCGACCCTCGAGATTGCCGGCTTGGCGGGTGGCACGCAGCACCAGCCAGGTGACCTCGGGCCGGCACCGGAAACGCACCGGTTGCTGGCCCGACAGACCGCGGCTGACGTGCAACAGCGTCGGCGGCTCATCAAACGTGCCGCAATCGTACCGCCGGCCGTACCGGCTCGGCACGAAGATCGCGCCGATGACCGGCAGACGAATCTGGCCGCCGTGATTATGGCCGGCCAGCATCAAGTCAATGCCGTGCCGCCGAGCCCAGGGCAAATTGTCCGGCGTGTGGCTCAGGCATAAGCGGAAACCATCGGCCGGACAATCGTCAAGCCGCGGACCCGGTGTGAACCACGGCCCCTCGTGGCCGATGACCGTCAACGGCTCGCCCCGCAGCAGCCGACGCTCCCAGCGATTGCCCAAGACCGAAATCCCTGCCCGATGCAGCCGCCGGCGAATCCGCTGCGGATCATGTTCCCGGTCATGATTGCCGAGAATCGCCCAGGCCCCGACGCGCCAACGCAGCCGGCCCACGAGAGGGACGATCCAGCGATCATGCTGATCGCTATCGACGATGTCCCCGGTAATCGCCAGCAGATCGGGCTCACCCCAGTCGCGACACCGGTCGAAGACGTAACCAAAAAAATGGCGATCGGGGGTACCAGCGAAGTGGAGATCGCTAACGTGGAGGATGGTGAGTCCGTCCCAGGCCGCGGGAAGCCGCGGCAGCCGAAGTGTCCGCTCGCAGAAATCGACCCGGAAGACATCGTTGCCGGGCAGGCGCGTCAGCCAGCGGTACGCCCCACTTCCCGACGGGGCAAACCCAAGCTCGGCCGAGACGTCGATGGTTCGCGTGTGATTGCTCAGGAGGGCGGAGGGCGGCCTCTGCACCAGTCGACCAATTGTCAGACCGGGCAGGATCATCAATCCAGCGAGCCAGCAGACGATGAGGTACATGGCTCCCAGCACGTAAGCGGCTCCATTCGGTGTGGCCTCGAGCGCCGCCCATAAATCAAGCCCACCAAACCACCAAGCAGCCGCGGGGCCCGCCACCACCAGGAAGGCGTGGCCCCGACGCACCCACCGCAGCAGCAAACGGGAGTACGGCCGGGCGTACCAACGATTGAGGCTGAACGTCAGAATGGCCACATGCCCCAGCCAGAAGGCGACAAAACCCGCCAGCGGCCCGATCAAACTTGCTTCCGGCATCCCGATTGGCCGAGTCATCCCAGGCATCCTGCCGATGGGCCTGGCGCTGGAGTCAATCCGCGCCGCGACTGGGATCCCGACGGTCCGCGTTTTGCTGACCGGCGGTCACGAGGTCACCGCCGTCGAAGGGGCCTCCAGGGCATCCAGCAGCTGGTCGATCCGGAACGGCTTATAGAGAACAAACTGCAACCCCTCCTGCCGGGCCTTGACGATCGAATGGTTCGGGTCGTAGCCGAACCCGGTCATGAAGATGACCTTGGCGTGCGGCTGGACGTCGCGCAGCTGCCGAAACACCTCGTAGCCCGTCAGATCGGGGTGTCGGATGTCGGTGAGGATGGCATCATAACTTCCCAGGCGGGCCATGGTCAGGGCTTCGCGGCCATCGCGGGCCGTCTCCACGATACAGCCGAACCGCCCCAACAGGCTGTGGGCCGACCGCCGCACGCGCTCGTCGCTGTCGGCCACCAGGATGCGCATGCCACGCAGTTGGGGGTGGGCCTGGTGGTCGGGACCGGCCGATCGCGTCGGGGTCAAGTCCTCGCCGACCTTCTGGATGCATTGCTTGATCGATCGGGCGCTGGCCAGGATTTGTCGCAGTTTCTCCGTCAGCTCCGCGTCGTGGCCGATGTAGCGATCGAGCAGGGTCGTCGCCGCTGCTAGGATGTCGTCCACTGGCATGACGACTTCGCGGCGGACCGCCTCCACCGATTGCGAGACGCTGCTCCGCTTCTCGGCGGTCAACAGCTCCAGGGTGTGCAGGGCCGTGGCGATCTCTCGACTGAAGATCTCGGCAAACTGCAAGTCGGTCTGATCAAAGGCCTCGGCCTGGGGACTTTCGACGTTGAAGGTGCCGATGACCTGGTCCTGATACATGATCGGCACCGTCAAGGAACTGCGCGCTCCCGGGGCCCCTTCGATATACAACGGATCAACGGCGGTATCCGGGCAGAGGTAGCTCTTACCCGTTGCTGCCACAAACCCGGTCACGCCATTACCCTCGGCCCTGGCGTACAGCACACGCCGCGACGCCTCCGGGGTCATCCCCTCCGACAGCAGGGGCTCCAATTTCCCCGTCGTCCGATCGAGCAACCGGATTTCGATGACGTCGTAATGGAGCAGGTCGTGAATGAACCGGCGAATGTTGGACTTCAGCAACTCGATGCGCTCCTCGACGCTCATCTCCGCCAACTCGTCAGGAGAGAGGGCCGACAGTTCCCGACCGGCCTGGTGAAGGGCGTCGAGTTTCTGCTGCTGTTGCACCTCGGCGGTGACGTCCCGCGTGACGCTGATCAGCTGCGTGATGCGCTGTTGCCCATCATGCACCGGAGTCACGCGCAGTTCCAAATAGCGGTTGTCGCAACAATGCAACCGCGTCGTCGCCGCTTGGCCTGCCAACGCCGTGTAAAATGGCGAATAATCTGGCCCCAGCGTTTCGGGCGAACCCAGGGCGTCGTAGAAAGACCGACCCACGGCCGACCCACCGCACCACGCCAGGAAGCGGGCGTTCGACCAGGTCACGCGCAATTGGGCATCGACCAAGGCCACGCCCTCGTCGAGCGCTTCAAGGACGCTTTCAGCTTGGAGGAGATGGCAGATGCGCTCGTGGATCGAGCGTTCCTGGCTTTCGGCGTACAGGGCATCGAAGTGGTTATTGCGGAGTTCCGCCAATCCTTGCGGAAGATCGTGAACGGACACCACATCCCATTCCGGCCGACCCTGCCGCAGCATGTTGCCGACCGTTCCGGCGGCACTTTCCAAGACTAAAACCCGCGGTCGCTGCGACACCACTCCGACACCTCGCGGCTGACAGAGGAAAACTGTGGGAATTATAGGTCGGCGCGCCTTGTTCCTGCAAGGCGGCGTGGGGGGCTTGCGCGCTCCAAGCGACGGTTTTTCTCTACTCCGCCCGCGTTGCCCCCTCGTTTCGCTCTCGCTGGGCCCACTCCGAGCGCGAAGCGACAAACCTGTCGGCACGCGTACCACGCGTCTGCCGTCCTCGCGCCAGCGCGAACCGATCCCATCCCTCTCCAGCGCCGCTCCCGCGCCCCGCCGACACCCCGAGGGACCGCCCCGCCCCCAACGCGCAGCCTCGGGGCCCCGGGCCTCGCACCCGCGACTTGCGAATTCTTTAGCTGGAAAAATTTTTTTCGGAAAAAACCTGAAAAATGTGGTAAAGTTGGTCAGACTGCCAAAGCAGTTCGTGGCCAACTCGCGTCGGTCGGAACAGTTCCGGTCCGAGGCTTTGACAGGGTTTCCAATTCGATGTCTTTTGCCCGACTGAAGAGGTTTCGCTATGTTTGCGCGCATCTGGCGACGGTGGTTTCAACGATACTGGCAGGCTCGGCGGGCCGGCGTCCCTCGGAGGCGAACCCGCCCCCGGTTGGGTGTGGAGCGGCTGGAAGAGCGCTCCACCCCCGCGGTCTTCACCGTCACTACCACCGCCGACACCGTCGGCG
>JANWYO010000029.1 GCA_025055215.1 Gemmataceae bacterium | reverse complement strand
TAAGCATGCCCCACTTCTGCCGTTGCCTCCGCCAATCCATCTCCCGGCACATTGGCCGCAGGTGCTTTTCGCAGATCGGGTCGCGGCCCTGGGTAACCAGCGGCAGGGACAGGATCTCCTCCTGGATGTCCGGGGCCAGGTTCAGCAGGTTCATGATCTGCGTGATGCGCGGCTGCGTGACCCTGGCCAGGCGAGCCAGTTCAATGGTGCTGCCAACGACCCCCTCGCGGAGGAGCCGGTCGAATTGGATCGCCAGGGCCAGCACGCGCGACACTCGGGGCACCCGGCCCGGCGGGACCGTGTGGGATGCTGGCGGGCCGTCCTCGATCCGTCGTCGGCCACGCTGGCCGCGGGTGAAGACAACCTGTTTTCTCACCGTAATCATGCCGCACCTCCGAGCTTCTGACGTGCCAAGGTCTTGATCGCCGTGGGATGGAAGGAGACCGCGACCGTGCTGTCGGTCGCGTCGAACTCGACCCGGGCCACCAGCAGAGCCACCACCTGGACCTGCTCTCGCGGGTTGAGAGCGTTCCACACGTTGTCGAAGTCGGCGAAGGCCGCGTCGATGTCGGCGGCTTCGACGCGGTCCTGTTCATGCTCCGCAAGCCGATGACGCACTTCCCTCAGTCGGGTTTCGGCCTGGGCGACCCGTTCGTGCCAGTCGGCCAGGCGGTCACTCGCCGCTCCGTCCGTCGCCAACCTTTGCAACTCGGCCTGGAGCGCTGCCAGGTCCCGTTCCAGACCCCGTCGTTCCCGCTCCAGCTCTGCCGACTCGGCCTTGAACTCCGCTGCGGCTTGCCGGAGCACCTCAGCCCGCAGACCGCGATCCTCAGCGATCTTGCGGATTTGCTCGACGACGAACCGCTCGATTTCGCCAGCCGGCAGCGATTGGCTGGGGCACGATCGACGCCCCTGGTGGATCGCCCGGGTGCAGACGTAGTAGCGATACCGCCGCCCGCGTTTGGTGGTGAAGCTGTGCGTCATGGCCCGACCGCAGGCCTTGCAGAACAACAACCCCTTGAGCAACGCCCCGTGGCGATTCCGCACCATGACGCCGCCCGAGCGGCCGTTGTGGTGCAGCAGGGCCTGGACTTTCTCGAAGAGCGCTGCGTCCACAATCGGCTCGTGCTCTCCGGGGTACACTTCACCCTTGTGCCGAACCTTGCCGAGATAGACCGGGTTGGTCAGCAGGGCATAGAGGCTCCCTTTGTCGAAGGGCCGACCGCCTTGGGTACTCCCCTTCTTGGTTCGCCAGAGCTTGGTCTGCCAGCCGCGGCGGGGCAGCTCGTCCACGACAGGCAAGAGCGAGCCCAGTGACAGATAGAGGTGGAAGATGTCGCGGACGCGGGCCGCTTCGGCGGCGTTGATCACCAGCCGTGGGCTGCCGTTGGAGCGGTCCACGTCGTAGCCGAGCACGGGCTGCCCACCGGCCCATTTCCCTTTGCGACGCATGGCGGCCAGCTTGTCGCGAATCCGTTCGCCGATGATCTCCCGTTCGAATTGGGCGAAGGAAAGGAGCACGTTGAGGACGAGTCGTCCCATGCTCGTGGCGGTGTTGAATTGCTGCGTCACGGAGACGAACGAGACGCGGTGCTTCTCGAAGGTCTCCATCAGTCGGGCGAAGTCGAGCAGCGAGCGGGAGAGCCGGTCCACC
>JANWYO010000009.1 GCA_025055215.1 Gemmataceae bacterium | reverse complement strand
GGCAGTGGCGCTTACTGTTGCTGGGCGGGGCCATGGCGGCGACATTGGTGTTCCTGGTCGGCGATTACATCGCCTGCCAGTTCAAGACGCTCGGCAACCCCGCCGGGATCGCCATGAAGATCGCCTTTCGCGCCCACGTGGCCGCGCTCGCCGGCTGTGCCCTGCAATTTTGGCTGGAACAGCGCCAGGCGGCCAACCTGCCGCCGCCTCGGCTCGATTGGCGCTGGTGAGGGCGCTGCCCGGCAAGCGCGATCGGCGTATCCGCTGTCCCGTCACCCGGCCGGGCGATCAGCGCGAAGACAAGGAGCTGATCGAACCGCGCACAACCCAGATCGAATTCGTGGCTTTTGAGTTGGCCGGGATGGCACCCCAGCCGTAGGCCAGCCGGTCGTAGATGACCAGGAACTGGTTGTCGTCCAGCCAGCGGACCTCGGTGTACGACGACGAATTGGAGTCGCCCGAGGCCACCGCCTTGAGGATCGGCTCGTCCTTGACCCACTTGTTGTGGTGCGCCTGCAGGTCGATTGGGTCCCAACGAACGGCGTCGCCCTTGAGATTGAACCACAGGAACACTCCAGGGCGTCCTCCCGACATCAGCAGCAATCCCTTGCTCGAGATCGACAAACTCGGCTGGACGGAATACGGCCCCTTGAGGTGTTTCGGCTCGGTCCAGGTTTTGCCGTCATCGTTGCTGAAACTGTGACCGTAGATCGACCCAATATCCAGGCGATAGACACACAAGAGGCGGTCGTCTTGCAACCGTACCAGGGCTGATTCGCATGGCCCTTCCTGACCGGGCAATTTGCAAGCCTCATCGGCGATCACGGAGCGGATGGTCCACTTCAGTCCGTCGGCGGATTCGGCCAGGACGAGGCTGTAGCGCTTGGCGCCGGTGAACCGACCATACAACGTCGCCAGGTGCGTTTTACCGTCCTTCATGAGGACCGACTGGCCGTTGAACACGAACCCCGCCAACTTCCATTCCTCCTTGGCGCTGCCGAGATCGGACGGCAACAAGCCGATCTTCCGCGGCCAGCCGCTCACCTCGACCGAATCCTTAAGCTCCTCGAGCGTTTTTTCCCCCTTGGGAATCCGGTAAGCCGCTCCCGTCGCCAAGGTTTCAGACTTCAGGCGGAGGTAGTACGGCAGCAACAGCGTGTCGCCGTTGGAACGGGTGATCGCCACCTCGGCGTAGCGAGCCTCCGCCGGCTTCGACCAGGTCAACCCGCCATCATCCGAGAAGGTGACGACGCCGGGGGCGACATTATGGGCCACGTCGGCATAGGTGGACATGACGGCGAGCAAGCGGTCGCCGCCGCGATGGTGCATCGACGGAAACCACAGGTAGCCCTTGCTGCGCTGCACCAGCCGCGGCCGCGATAGCGACACCTTCAACCCGCCCACCTCCACAGTGCCGCCGTCCTCCCAGTTCGGTGCCGGTTGCTGTGCCGCGACCGGTCTAGTCAGCGGCAATGGGACCAACCAGGCGACGACAGACCACAGCACTAGCAGCATAACGACAGATCGCGTACGCATAGCCTTTCCTCCTGCCGACTCACGGCTTGACCTCGATGACGTCGTCGAAGACGCGGAACTCGTCCAGCTCGCCGCGGAAGGCCGCGCGCTTCTCGCCGCCCGGCGACGCGCCGAGCGACCAGTAGCCGTGCGGATAATGGCCGATCGACGGGCCTTCCGCCTCCAGCCGACCGTTCAGGTACAGCCGCATCACGTTCTTCTGGGTGTCGATGGTCAGGCTGACGCGCGTCCACTCGTGGAGCGGCAGCGGAGCTTTGCTGCGGAGCGTCTGCCAAGGCGGATGGACGGCCGCGAACTGGAAGTGCCCCTGGGCGTCCAGCTCGCCACGGAACCAGCGGTTGTTGGTGAACACCTGGCCGGCCTCGCGGGCCGTTGGACGCAGCCAGAAGTCGATGCTGAAGCGCGGCGGGATGCGGCCGTAGAGATCCTGCCGCGCCTCGAACTCGGCGAAGCCGGTCGACTCGACGAAGCGCAGCGCCGGGCCGAACTTGCCGTCGGGGAACTCGACCTTGCCGTGGACGAGCATGTCGCTGCCGCAGCCGGAGCGGTCGAACAGCCGCCGAGCGTCCTTCTCGTCGAAGGACAGGTGGATGTAGGCGTCGGCGGCGACCGGCGGGGCCTGGCTGCCGGGGCGGTACAGGTCGATCGCCACGCCGAGGTTGGTCAGCAGGATCGCCGCGTAACGCCGCAGCCGCTTCTGGGCGTAGGGCTTCGCCGACTCGGCCTGGTCCCAGCGGACCTGATTGATGACCAGCCGGCCCTTTCCCAGCGGCACCTCCAGCAGCACACACGGATGCGAGTAATGGATCGCTCCGGGGGCGTCGGTCGTGACCGAGTGCGGCATGTGGGCGGAGTAGCCGAACCACAGGTCGTTATTGCTCTGCCCCAGGGCCAGACCGGAGCGTACCTTCCAGTAAGCCGTGTAGATCGGGGCCAGCTCCGGCACGATTGGGTTCGCCTCGCGCTTCTTCGGGTCCGGCTCCCAGCCGTTGTAACGCGGGTAGGCGAACTTGTCGGCGACCGTGAACGTGTAGCCGACCGCCTTGCCCAGGGCCTGAGCCGCGGCCGGGTCGAGGTGGTGCAGGTAGAGCGTCCCGCCGTCGCGCACCGCTGGCAGAGCCTCGCCGAGTTGCCGGGCGAAGTCGGTGTTGCCGGCGGCCAGGAGGAAGCGGACGGACGAGCTGTCAACTCCGGGCGGTTGCGCGACCACCAGGCCCGGCAGCCGGAGCGGTTCCGGGATCGTCCCGACGACCGGCCGCCACGCCGGCGGCTGCGCCTCGTGCAGGTACATCAGCAGGTTGCGCAGCACCGTGGCGGCGCAGGGGTCGTTCTCGGCCTCGCTGACCAGCGCCTGACAGACCACGGCCAGCCCCTTGCCGTTGAACACCTCTGCCAGCGGCGTGCCGGCCAGGCCGACATCGACCATGCTGAAAAAGCGGTCCACAGTGCGGCCGCTGGACAGGATCGGCCGGAAGTTGCCGGCGTCCGGCTTGATCAGGCAGACCGGCGCGAGGAGGTCGTCGGCCCGCCAGAAGCGGAAGTCCTCCACGCCGGTGCCGCGCAGCACCGGGTGGTCGGGGCTGGTCGGATGGGCGATCGTCGCGGAGTAGGGGCGGACGGCGTCCCAGGCGGTGGCGTACTTCAGGCCGCGCGTGAACCACACGCCGCCCAGCGACAAGAGCGGCCGCGCCTGCGGCAGCACTAGCAGCCGGCCGCCGCCGCGCATCCACGCGCTGAGGCGGTCCTGGTCGGCGGTCGTCAGGCCGTCGGCCGCGTCGGTCCCGAAGACCAGCGGCTCTTTCGTGTCGGCCAGGCCGTCCTGCCATTTCTCCAGACGGTTGAAATGCACGCCGAGCCGCCCGAAGAGGTCCGCCGTGCCCCCCTTTGGATCGAACAGGCGCACGGCCGGCACCCGGTCGAAGCCCGTGACCGGCGGATAGACGGCGGCCGTCCACTCCTCGGCGTACAGGACGCGGTCGCCCTGCCGCAGCTCGGTGGTGGCGTCGAGGTCGAGCCGCTCCTTGGCCGGGGGGAAGTTCAGTTCGACGGCCACGTCGCCGCGGGAGCCGCGCTCCAGCTTGACCGCGCTGGTGGCGACGAGGTACGGCTTCGGCTCGCCTTTGCGGCGGAAGGTCAGGCGGACCTCGCCGTCCAGCGGCACGAAGGCGTCGTTGCTGATCAGCAGGCCGAACCGCGTCGGCCGGCCGGCGACGAAGTTGCGGCCGTAGCGGTGGTTGAAGGCGACCTGCGCGCCGCAGGCGTTGAAGGAGAGCCGGGTGTTGGACTCGTTGTCCGCGGGCGTGTTGACCAGCGGGTGATCGCCCGCGCCGGCGAAGCTGCAGATGATCGGGATGCCGACGCGCCGCATCTCCTTGATGCCCCAGAAGCTGTGCCGCGCTGCCGTGCGCACGCGCTGCGTGTTGAGGCACCAGCTACCCGAGCCGTCCTCGCCACGATTGAAAAACCACAACGGCCCTTCAAACAGCGATTCTCCGGCGACCGAAGCGTGGGCGTCAAAGCAGTTGGGGTTCTCGCCCCACTCGGTCAGGATGGCCGGCTTCCCCTGCCGCCGGCCGCGCAGGCCGTCGAACATCTCCAGCACCAGCCGGTACTCGTTGGGCAGCGCGGAGTAGGTGTTGATGTGCGGTCCGCCGCCGACGGCGTGGACGTCGAGGTTCGGGATGGCGTCGTAGTCGTTACTGGCCGTGACCGGGCGGGTCGGGTCGAGGGCGTGGTACTGGTCGCACAGCTTTGTCAGCCACGGCATCGAGGCGACGTGCGGGTTCGGCTGACCGCCGTGACACGCCTCATTATCGAGACTCCACAAGACGATGCTGGGGTGGTTGCGCTTCGCGACGACCCACTTGGCGTACTGATGGAAGACCGTCCGCCAGGTCTGTTCGCGCCAGAACGGGGCCTCTTGCAACAGCCCCGTCTCGCAGACGACAAGGAAACCAGTCTCGTCGCAGGCCTCGAAGAAGCTCTCCGGCGCTTCCATCGCGTGGGTGCGGCAGCCGGTCATGAACCGCCAGTTGGATTTGCGAATCTGATCGATCCAGTGTTCCTTCGGGCGTCCCCAGTTGGGCCACAGGCCGTAGCCGTAGAAGCGCAACGGCTGGCCGTTCATCATGATCTCAGGTTGGCCGGGCTTGCTTTTGTCGATCCAGACCTCGCGGAAGCCGAAGCGCTGCCGGGCGCGGTCGATGACCTTCCCCTCGGCGTCCAGCAGCTCGACCTCCAGGTGGTACAGGTGCGGGTCCTGCGGCGTCCACATGCGGAAGGCGGCCCAGTCGACCAGCAGCTCGACCGGGGCCGTCGCCAGGGCCGCGACGCTCGCCTCGGCGGGCGGAAAATCCTTGCACGTCTTCTCGCCGTCGAGGACCCGCGCTCGCACCCGGCCCTGCCAGCCGTGCGGCGAACTGTTCGTCAGGGTGAGCGTGGCCGAGAGGTTGCGGTTGCGGTAGCTCGGCCGCACGAAGATGTCGGTCGTGCGGACCTCGGGCTCGATCCGCAGTTCGACGCGGTCCCAGAGGCCCAGCGGCGTCTGATAGCCGCGCGTGCCGAGTTCGCGCGTGTGCCAGGCGGCCTTGGGGTCCACGTTCAGGTCGATGTTGGGGGCGCAGGAGACGAGGAGCTCGTTGTCGCCGGGCCGGACGGCGGCGGTGATGTCGAACTCGAACGGGGCGGCGTGGAAGTCGTGGCTGCCGACGAAGCGGCCGTTGACCCAGGCGCGGGTGACGTAGCTGGCCGCCCGGAAGTGCAGCAGGACACGTCTGCCGGCCGGCACCTCCTTGAGGCTGAGGGTGCGGCGATACCAGCCGCCGTTCTCCTCGGGATGTTCGTAGATCCTGAAGTACCCCCGGCCGTCGCCGACGTTGGGGATGGCGACCGGCCGCCAGCCGTCCTTCGGCACGCGAGTCGGATCGCTGAGCGTCCGGATCGCATCCCAACCATGAACCGGCAGGAGTTCCCAGCTATCACTGATGTCCTGAAGCCACCGCGGTTCGGCGGCATCGGCAGCGCGATGACTCTGAATCGAGCCTGGGCTGAGCAGCCACCCGGCCAGAAGGCAGAAGTGCATCATTTGAATGCGACGCATCATGATCTCTCCCGGTCGGGCATGGTCGGGCTTCACGGCGTCCACTCGCGGGCCAAAACCTGAAACTCGTCGAGGATGCCGCGGAACGATTGGGCCAAGTCCCAGAGCGTTCCATCCACCTCGGCCGGGTAAGG
>JANWYO010000004.1 GCA_025055215.1 Gemmataceae bacterium | reverse complement strand
CTGGGCGTGCAGAACATCCAGGACTTCCGCGATGCGGGCGGTGGCCGCTGCCCGCGCATCCTGCTGATCGTCGATGAGTTTCAGGAGTTTTTCGTTGAGGACGACAAGATCGCCCAAGACGCCGCCTTGTTGTTCGACCGTCTGGTCCGTCAAGGGCGGGCGTTCGGTTTGCACGTGCTCCTGGGCTCGCAGACCCTCGGCGGGGCCTACAGCCTGGCCCGCAGCACCATCGATCAAATGGCCGTCCGCATCGCCCTCCAGTGTTCCGAGGCCGATGGCTACCTCATCCTCAGCAAAGACAACCCGGCGGCCCGGCTCCTGTCTCGGCCCGGCGAGGCGATTTACAACGACGCCAACGGCCTGGTGGAGGGGAACAATATCTTCCAGGTCGTCTGGCTGTCCGACGAGCGACGCGAACAGTATCTCCGGCAACTGCACGACCGGGCCAAGCGGTCGGCCTTGGACCGAGGCGAGCCGCAGATCGTCTTCGAGGGAAATGCGCCGGCCGACGTCACTAAGAACCGGGAGTTGGCGGAGTTGCTGACCGCTTCCACCTGGCCCGAAGGGAGGCGTTCGTTCCGTGCTTGGGTGGGCGAAGCCATTGCCATCAAGGAACCGACCTGCGCCGTCTTCGAGCCGCAGCGCGGCGGCAATCTCCTGATGGTGGGCCAACAGGACGAAGCCGCCTTGGGCATCCTGACCACGGCGCTGCTCAGCCTCGCCGCACAGCACAGCCCCGCTGAGGCCCGGTTCTACGTGCTTGATGGTACCCCGCAGGACGACCCGCGCTACGGCTTCTGGCGCAAGCTGCTCGACGTGGTGCCGCATCCGCTCACCGTCGTGGGCTGGCGCGACCTGGCGCGGGCACTGGGCGAAGTCGCCGACGAAGTCGATCGCCGGCAGAAAACTCATGACGTGGTCGGGCCAGCCGTGTATCTCTTTATCCACGGCCTGCACCGCTTCCGCGACCTCCGCAAGAGTGACGATGACTTCATCGGCTTTTCCCGCCGGGGTGAAGAGCGGGTCGCCAGCCCGTCGAAGATGCTCGGCACCATCCTCCACGAGGGGCCGAATGTCGGCGTGTCCACGTTCGTCTGGGGGGACACGCTCAACAACATTCACCGGTATTTCGATCGTCAGGGGCTGCGTGACTTCGAGATGCGGGTGTTGTTCCAGATGGGCGTCGCTGATTCCAGCAACCTGATCGACAGCCCCGCCGCGAGCAAGTTAGGGCCTCACCGGGCCTTGTTCTACAGCGAAGACCTGGCCCAACCGGAGAAGTTTCGGCCGTACAGCCCGGCGGCGGACGACTGGCTGGACTGGGTTCGCTGCCGGCTGCGGAGCCGGGCCGGCGTGTTGGTGGGCCAAGTGGGGGCTGGGCAGACCGTTGCTGCCCCAGAACAGGTCTAAGCGAAGCCGTGCTGGCGCCCGTGAGTAGACTACTCATGCGACGACACGAAGGGCTTACGCCGCGCCGCTCGCCGAGGGTCGCGGACACGGGGACTGAGGCATGCGCGCTGGCCGGGGATCGCCGACACGCGCCGCGCCCTCCTGGCCGGCACAGTTTCCTACGCTGCGCGCCGCTCTGATGGCAGGCTGGCAGCCGCCGTGAAAAAATACTTGCCGCTTCGGGCAGCTTTGTGATGGAATACCGATGCCAACCGGCCTGGCGGTCAGGCGCGGAGCGAAACATCGACACGGAGGGACAGACGATGTCCAAGGCGACCACCACGTCGTCACCGTTGCCGGCGACGCCGAAGATTCCCCACGAGAAGATCGCGGCGCGGGCCTACGAGAAGTGGGTGAAACGAGGCCGACCGCAGGGCACGGACAAAGAGGACTGGTACGAGGCCGAGGCGGAACTGCGGGCGGAGATGCAGCGCAGTGCCGAGTCGCAGGGCACTACCCCGCGTCGCTGAGGGACTGGATCAGGCATCGCCAAGCACTTGGCCCCCGCCCCACGGGCGGGGGCTTTTTCATTGCCCAGGGGCGGCGGCCGACCGAAGAGAGGCGCCCGAGGATGGAATGACTCTGCAATTCGTCCACTTGGCCGATAATGACTCGTGGCTGGGCCGCCGGGATGCCCGTTGGAAATTGGCGGGCGTGCTGTTGGCGGCGGTGGTCGCGACCAGTCTTCACCGCCTGTTCACCTCCGGCATCGCGCTGATCGCGGCCAGCCTGCTGGTCGCCGTTGCCCGCCTGCCGAGTTGGTGGCTGCGGGAACGCCTCGCCGTCGTCGGCTGGTTGATCGGCCCCATGGTGCTCCTGTTGCCCTGGCTCCCGGCCGGCGCCGGGCCGGTCTGGCACTGGGGGGCTGTGCGGTTGTCCTGGTCGGGGCTGAACCTCGCCCTGCTGCTCGCCCTCAAAGCCACGACCCTCGCCTTCCTCTGGTGCGCCTTGGCAGGCACGACGCCGCTGCCGTCCCTGCTGCACGCCGCCCAAGCCCTGCGCGTGCCGGGAATCGTCGTTCACCTGGTCCTCCTGACCTATCGCTATGTCTTCCTCCTGGCCGACGAACTGGCCCGGTTGCGCATCGCCCTGTATGTGCGCGGCTTTCGAGCGAACTGGTCGTGGCGAAGCTGGCGAGTGATCGGTCAGCTTGCGGGGATCTTGATGTTGCGCAGCCACGATCGGGCCGAACGTGTCGGCCAGGCGATGCGGTGTCGCGGCTTTGATGGCCGGTTTCGCAGCCTCGTTTGCTTTCAAACCTCAGCAAGCGACCTAGGCCTGTTCGCTGCCCTGGTCGGGACGGCGGCTTGGCTTTGGATATGGGACCGGGCGTGAGTGAGATCGACATCCACGGCCTGAGCTACACCTATCCGCGCGGACCGACTGCCCTGACGAACATCCACCTGCGGGTGTCGGCGGGAGAAAGCCTCGGCCTGGTCGGGCCCAACGGCGCTGGCAAGACAACCCTGTTCCGCTGTTTGGCGGGGGTACTGCGTGTCCCCCCGGGTGTCATCCGTGTCGCAGGTCTGGATCCCGGACACCCGGCCCAGCGTCGCTCCCTGCCGGCCAAGCTCGGTATCGTGTTCCAAGACAGCGACGACCAGATTTTCCAGCCCACGGTCTTCGACGACGTGGCTTTCGGCCCGCTCAATCTCGGCCTTCCGGCGGACGAGGTTCGGCAACGGGTCGAGGACGCTCTCCGCCAAGTGGGCTTGGCGGGTTGCGAGCAGCGGGTTCCCTTTCACCTTTCCGGCGGTGAAAAACGTCGCGTTGCGCTGGCCGGTGTGCTGGCCATGCGGCCGGAAATCCTCCTGCTTGACGAACCCTCGATGTACCTCGACCCGCGAGGCCGGCGCGACTTGATTCGCTTCCTCAAGGGGTGGCCGGCGACGCGCATCATTGCGGCCCACGACCTGGAGTTGATCCTGGAGACGTGCTCGCGGGCGGCGGTCATCGATCAGGGGCATATAGTGGCCGATGGCCCCGCGCAAACGATTCTGGCCGACCGGGAGCTGATGGAAGCGCACGGGCTGGAGGTGCCGCTCAGCCTGCGGCGATCGTGAAGGTTCGCGCTGCCCCGGCCCAAGCGTACAGCATCAGTTAAGCGTCTCCACCAGCCTGCGCGGACCGATTGGGGGCGAGTCGGGGGTGTGGATTGCGGCGGCGAGCGTTGGGGCGGGTGCCGCCCAAGGCGGCACCCGCCCCCGCCGGCGGCTTGCTCAGGTGCCGAACCCGCTGCCCGGGCCCAGCCGCAGACCGCTGCGCACTCGCTTGTTGATGTCCGTCTCCAAAATGCCGTAAACCTGCTCGTGCTGCTGGATCGCCAGGCTCAAAGCGCCCAGGAGCCGCTTGGCCGTGTAATAGTTGGTCACCAGCCGATGGGTCAGCTTGATGGTTTCCGTCGGGGTGGGGCTGATTTGGGTGTTGAGGCCGAAGTCGAGGATTAATTCTTCGGGCGTGCCCGTCACGCGGCAGAAGTTGGCGTAGACCGTGGACAGCTGGCTGGCGTCGACGTTGAATTGCCCCGGCGGCGGGGGAGGCGGCGCGGGCGGCGTCACAGGGGGCGTCGGGGTTTCGAGCAACGGTTTCGGGTCGGGCATGGGTGCTTCTCCTTCTTTTTTCTTGGACATGTTCACTACTCCGGTTTCACTTTCGAGCTGGAGTGCTGGCGTGCCGCTGGATGGGTCGCGAGCCCTTGCAGCTTTCCCGTGGCGGCTATTGTATAGGCCCGCTGCCGGTCAACCACCTGCACGTTGGTTTTTTCGGCATTCTTTCCGAATTCTCATGGGAAACTGTAAGGGCTAGCCGCGACCCGTCCCGAGACAGGCAGCTCAGACGTCCGCCGGTGCTGACGGAAACCGCAGGCGGAAAGTGGCCCCCCGTAGGGGTTCCGATTCAATCTCCAACGCTGCCCGGTGATGTTCCAACACCACCGTGACGAAGGCCAATCCCAGCCCCATCCCCGCGCTTAGCCCCTCGAACAGGGCATTGTCGCGCTTGGTGGAAAAGTGCGGCTCCAGACAGCGGCGGCGCACCTCCTCCGTCATGCCGATACCATTGTCGCTCAGGTCCAACACCACTTGGTCGCCCTCCCGCCGGGTCCGCAGTCGCACTTCCCCGCGCCAGGCGGCGGCCTCGATCAGGGCCTGCCGCCGTTCCGCGTCGTCCCCTGCGTGGCGGTATGCCTGCTCGCGCAGGTAGGCCCGCATCTGAAAAGTCGCATCCCGGGCATTGAACAGCAGGTTCTCAATCGCCTGCTGAAGATGGGAGCGATCGGCCTCGATCTCCAGGGGTTCCGCGGCACACTCCACTCGGATGGTCAGTTTCCACTTGTCGCGGGCTAGGTCTTCCCACGTGTTCCGAAGCTGGACGACCAAGTCGTTGAGGTCCAGGCGTGCCAACTCCGGCTTTCCGGGGTCGCGGCGGACGGTCCGCAGGATCTGCTGGAGTCGCTCCGTCACCACCCCGAGCGTGTCACGGACCTCGCGGAGCCGATCGCTCTGTGCCGCGGAGAGGCCGTCGTCCTGGAGGCAGCGGCGGAGAAGGTCGTTGGGGCGGACGAGGAGGTTTTTGATGTTGTGCGCATAAGACCCGGCCATGATGCCGATGTTGGCGAACATCTGCGACTTGAGCTCCAGCGCCTGTCGCTCGGCCGCTTGCGTGGCCAGCCGCTGCTCGAGCAGGATGCGCTCGGTTTCCTCCTGTTTACGTTGGATTTCCTGCCGTCTCAACTCCGTTTCCAAAGCCTGACGCTCGGCCTGTTCGATCTGTTGCTGAGCCAGCAACCGTTGCAGGGTGCGTTCTCGGTCGCGGCGGAGGAAGAGGTACACCCAGGCCGCCGCCACGACGAGGGCGGCGGCCACCAGCACGCCGAGTCCCAGCAGGAGCGATTGCCGCTGACGCTCGTCCTCTTGCCGCTTGTTGTAGGCGTGCAGCTGGTATTCCACCCGCATCCAGGCACGGTCGTCGTGTTCACCGAGCAGGCGATATTCCAGTCGGCTCACTCGATAACCGGACTGGGATCTTGGCCGGGGAAGGTGCGAATCCCAGACCAGCGGGGGATCAGGAGCCGGGACGCCGCGAAGCTCGATTTCCAGCCGATAAATCTCCGGGAAGAGGGGGAGCAACCCCTGATGCAGCTTGGTCGGCGTTCCCAGGGCCTTGAGCTGCTCGCGGATTTCCTCGGCCCTTAATTCAAGGACCCTTGTCATCACCTCCGCGTTTTCAGGGTCGCCTTGGTGCAGGGCGTCGTGCAACCGAAGGTAGTCGCGCACCTGTTCCGGAAGGGTTTTGCGAAAGACCCGGGCCTCGTTCAGCCACTCCCGCAAGTTATACTCGTCCGCCTCCTGCCAGAAGTGGAGTTGGGCGTAGAGCAGGTAAGCGAGCCAGCCGACCAGGACGGCCAGCACGCCCACGGGCGGGGCCAATCCCTTGACGTATTTCCACCACTCGAGCGACGTCTCCGGCATGGCGCGATTATATCGGAGCCGGCCGCCCTTTGACGACTTGGCCCCGGGGCGTGCCTGTCACCGGGGCCGTGGTTTTTTTGGGGTTGTTCCAGGGACAACGGGAAGATAGGAAGCCATCGATGCGACTCCCGACGGTCATCAGGACAACGATGCTCACGCGGAGGTTGGACCGGGCCTGCGGCGGACGTGGAGATGAAGCGGCGTCAAGGTTTATCAGTCGAGCCGGCGGTTGAGGAGGCGTCGGCTATGACACAAGGCGTCCCGACACTTCAAGAGCCCGCCGAGGCGTTTGTCGGCGGCTGGCCGGCCCGCTACGCCGTGGCCCAACGCCATCTCGCCCGCCGCGATCCGGTCTTGCGCTCGATCATCCAGTTAGTCGGCCACTGCACCCTCCGGCCCGACGCCGCGAATCCGTTCGCCTTGCTGGTGCGCTCCATCATTTCTCAACAGATTTCCACGCGGGCTGCTGAAGCCATCCGCGCCCGGCTGGAGCGGGTCTTGGGGGCGATCACGCCCCAAGCCCTCGCGGCCGTGTCGGACGACGTCCTGCGAGCGGCAGGGTTATCGCGCCCCAAGTTGAAGGCCCTCCGCGACCTCACCGAGAAAGTGCAAATCGGTGTCGTGCCGCTCGACCACCTCCACCAGTGGAGCGACGACGACGTCATCGCCAGCCTGCTGCCGGTCCGGGGCATCGGCCGGTGGACGGCCCAGATGTTTTTGATTTTCGGTTTGGGTCGCCTCGATGTGCTGCCGGTGGACGACTACGGCCTCCGCTGCGGCGTGCAGAAGCACTACGGCCTGGGTCGGCTGCCGTCGAAGGGCGAGCTGCTCGACCTGGCGGAGCCGTGGCGGCCGTATTGCACGGTGGCCACTTGGTACATCTGGCGCAGCCTGGGAACTGTGCCGCAATCGACGTGACCCGGCGGCGAAAGGCCGGAGCGCAGGGGCAACCGCCCCGTGGCGGTTGTCCCTGCTCAGACATTCAGGCCCCGGTAATGGCCTCGATCGGCTTGCCGCCCCCCACGATGGGAACAGGCTGACCGGCCGGTGTCAGGTAGTGTTTGTTAGGGTCAATCCCCAGGAGCGTATAGATAGTACAGGCGAAGTCAGCCGGCGTGTGGCTTTTGTCCACCACATAGGCACCGTTCTTATCCGTCTCCCCGTATACCAGCCCGGCCGGGACACCGCCGCCGGCCAGCATGATGCTCATCGCTTGCGCCCAATGGTCGCGGCCCGCTTGCTTGTTGATCGCCGGGGTCCGGCCGAATTCCCCGAACATCATCACCAGCGTCTCCGACAACAACCCGCGTTCCGCCAGATCGTCGAGCAGGGCGCTCACTGCCTGATCGACTACGGGTAGGTTGTCACGCAGTCGCTTGAAATTGTCCGCGTGCGTGTCCCAGCCAACTGGCTCGCTGATCGTCACAAAACGCACCCCGGCTTCGATCAGGCGCCGGGCCAGCAGCAGCCGTTGGCCCAGTTTGGTTCGCCCATACCGATCCCGGACACCGTCGCTCTCTTCGCCAATCTGGAAGGCCTTCTGGGTTCGCGGCGACAGGATCATCTGGTGTGCGTCCTGGTAGTTCTTGTCGATGCTCTTCAGCAGGTCCGGGCGCTCGACCAAACGATCGAATGAGGTTTCGGTTTCTTGCAGCAGCCGACGCCGACGCTCGAAGCGCTCGGCGTTAATCCCCGGCGGCAGCGCGAGTGAACGGACGCCGAAGTCCTTGTTGACCGGATCGCCCTGAACGGCGAAGGACTGCCAGGCGCTGCCCAGGAAACCGGCGCCGGGACCTTCGCTCGGCTCGGTGGGGATGGCGACGGCGGTCGGTAGACCGGGAACTTCCGGGACTTCCTTCTTGACGACCGAGGACCAAGTGGGATATTTGAGCGACTGGCTCGGGGGATTACCGCTGCCCAGCATGTACATGCTAGCGGGATTGTGGTCGGGAATGTGGTGATTGACACCGCGAATGATGCAGAGCCGACGGACCTGCCGCGCCAACCGCGGCATCAACTCGCACACTGTGTAACCCGGCAGGTCAGTTTGAATGGGCCGAAACTCACCTCGGTATTCTTGCGGGGCCTCGGGCTTCATGTCCCACATGTCCTGATGCGGCGGTCCTCCCTGCTGCCAAATGAAAATGACGTTCTTCGCCCTCGCCTGCCTTCGCTTCGTGGCCTCGGCTTTTAGCGCTAAGGGCAGCGTGAGCGCTGACAAGCCGACGGCCCCCAACCGCAATACGTCCCGTCGCGTGAACCCTGCGCATCCCCTTGGATAAGCCATGAAAAGCCCCCTTTCTCAAGGTCCTCGTTGGACGCCCACTTCCCCATCCTTCGCACGGGCTGGGGCGTCTTAGAGATGGCACTCCCATCTCCGCTTTGCTTAGGTTCTGTCAATGATTGACCAAGAACTCCCTCCGGTTCAGTAAGGACCAGAACAGATCCTCGAACCCTTCGGCCCGCGACTGCGCACTCTTTAGGTGCTCTATGGACCGCTTCCGCTCCGCCTCGCTCGGCAGCCGGCTCAAGGTCGCCAAGTACAACTCTTCGAGTAATCGGTCATCATCCGAGATCTCGGCCAGCAGTTTCGCCAGCCGGCCCTCAGGATGCGTGATCCTTTCAATAAGGGCAGCGTCGTTGTAAAAATAGAGCGCTTGACTGAGGTTGGGCGTGACAGCACGCTCGCAGTCGCAGCTTTGAGTCCGCTGCGGCTTGTCAAAGATTTTCAACACGTAGGCGTCGGCGCCGCCGGGTCGGCTCAGCGGGAACTCCACGGACCGGTTGAACTTTCGGTTGGGATCGCCGCTGTAAACCGGTTTCAAGTCGATCGGCGTGCCCGTGGCCTGGGCCAGGGCATCGAGCACTTGTTCGGCGCTTAGTCGCCGCAGGGTCCGCCGCGATAGGTTACGCTCATCTTTGGCGTTCGTCACGTTCGTCTGCCAGCTGCGTTGGTACGCCCGGGTGTTGAGGATTCGGCGGTGAAGATGCCGCAAGTCGTAGCGGTGTTCGATAAAATCCCGAACCAGGTCGTCGAGCACGTCCGGGTGCGAAGGCGGATTGGCAAACGACAAGGCATCGACCGGATCCACCAACCCGCGGCCAAAGTAGTGGGCCCAAACCCGGTTGACGATAGCCCGGGCGAAGTAGGGATTGTCGCGCGAAACCATCCACCGCCACACTTCCAGGCGGGGGTCCACGCCCGCCTTCACTTCAATCGTCGCGCTCCCCAGGATCTTCGGCGGCACCGGTTCACCCGTCTTTGGGTCCAGAAAGGTGATGACAGGTACGGTCGTTGGATAGATCCCGTTGACGTGCTGGATGTTCTGTGCCCGCAGGGCGGGGTCAACGCCGCGCCCCAGGTAGGAAAACGCCGCGGCAAAGCCGAAAAAGTCGGCTTGCGTCCAGCGGTCGTGCGGATGCTTATGGCATTCGGCACAGTCGAGCCGAACCCCCAAGAACGCCGTCGCCACGTGCAGCGCCGCCTGCTTGGGGTCGAACTTTCCTTTGTCCGGTCCTGCTTGAACTCGGAACTTGTTGTTCAGGAAAAAGGTGTCCAACGTGTTCCGGGTGCCGTAGCCATGCCGCCAAGGTTCCCGGTATACTGCATCGTCAGGGAACTGCATGTCTTTCTCCGGCTTGGCCTCCGTGCCTGTTTTCTTGGCGGCGGCTTGTCTCTTCCGCTCCTCCTGGATCCTCGCTTCCTCAGCACGCAGTTCGTCGATCGAGCGGTAGTCGGCAGTGGTAGCGCCGATGACCCCCTTGACAATCTCGTCCCAAGGGACGTTCCGTTCCAATTTGTTGCGGTACCAGTCGTGAAACTCGCAAACCGCCTTGTCATACATGACGCGATTGTCGGCCCCGGTGATGTCACACAATTTCGTGGCCCAAACGGCGGCGTGGAGCGGGTGCTGGAGAAGTTCGTCAATCTTTCGCGACCGCTTGTCCGGGGACGTATCGGCTAAGAACCGACGCACGTCGTGTGGCGGCGGCAACTGGCCGGTGATATCAAGCCAAGCGCGGCGAAGAAATTCGGCGTCGCTGCACAAGCCGGAGGGGACGACGTTCAATTTCCGCAACTTGTCGACGATCATCCGATCGATCGGATCGGTTAACGGCTCGTCCGGAAACACCAGACCGTCGGTCGAGTGCCGCGGCACTAAGACGAGGGTGTACGCGATTTCTCCTGCGTAGTGAGCCAGCACGGAGGCGTCCCCGTCTCGTTCGGCACGGATCTGGCCGGTGGCCGAAACGGTCGCAATGCTGGGATCGTAAGCCTCGAAACGTGCCAGCCGGGTCACGTCCAATTCGCGACCGTCCGCCAAATGGGCCACGACCCGGACCGACACCGGCTCGTCGCCGACCGATACGACCACACTTGGCGGTTCAAAACGAATTGATCGGACTTTGACCTCCATCGCCGGATCGAAAGGGGCACCCGCAGCGATCCACTCCCGCAGCAGGCGATACTCGTCACTGTGGGGAAGCAGACGCACTCCGCCGCCGTGCGGCACGCGCCCTGTGGGTTTGAGGAGCAAGAGGCTGTCGTCAGGCCGCTGTGGGTTTACACGCCGTCCCAGCGGGCCGATGACTTCCTTGATGTCCGCTTCGGGGTCGGAAGCAAACAGCGACAGGCGAAAGTTGCCACGACCCGCGAACGCCCCATGGCACTGTCCACCGCTGCATCCCAGCTTGTAAAGAAGCGGCACCACTTCACGCCCGAAAGCAGGCTCACTCGCCTGGACGGGGATAATAGCCGACAGACACAGTCCCAACGCAAGGGCGGCCGATGCTCTCATGGTCTGGGCTCCACGGGCGGGAGGCAGGAAGCAACTCCAAAGCGGATGGCAGCTTTCCGTCCGGCGACAGCCGGTCCTGGGTAGGATGGGCGTCTATTTACCTGAATGCTTGGTGTGTGTCAAGTACCGGAGTTAATAAAAATGGGCTCAGCGCTTCCGCCGGAACGATTGGGCCTGTCACTAAGCGGCGTGTCTTCTTAGAATCACATAGCGTGCCCTAATCTCAGGGCTTCCCAGAGGTCGACCGTGCCGCGTTTGATCGTCATCAAGGGAATCGACGAGGGGCGTCAATTCGAGCTGACGGGCCCGACGGTCAGCATCGGCCGCGATGCTTCCCAGGTCATCCGTCTGCGCGACACGGAGGTCTCGCGCCGCCACGCCGAGTTGCGCCGTCAGGAAGACGGGAGCTACCGATTGGTAGACGTAGGCAGCGTCAACGGGACCTTCCTGAACAAACAGCCGATCAAGGATGCCCCCTTGCAATCGGGAGATCACATCCAGATCGGGCAGAGCATTCTCGTCTATAGCGCCGGCCGAAACGCCGCTCCCACCTCCAGCGACTTGGCCGAGCGCATCAGCATGATCACCCGGCACGATGTCGATCTGCCCTCGGCGATCGTCAAGACGATCGCCGAGTCCGAAGGCAGCCGCATCCTGGCCCATCCCGAGCAGGCGGACACTCCCTGGCTGCGCACTGCCCTGGCCAACCTCGGCATTATGTACGAAGCGATCCAGGCAGTCAGCCACATTTTGGATATCGATCAGCTGCTGGAGCGAATCATGGACCTGATTTCCCGCTCCATTGCTGCGGACCGGGGATGCATCATGTTGCGGCATCCGGACAGCGGCCAGCTCGAGCCGAAGGCCATCCGCTGGTGGAGAGATGCCGGCCGGGAGGAGAAATTCTTCCTCAGCCACACGATCGTGGAGTATGTGTTGCGGGAGAGGAAGGGCGTGCTGGTTTCGGATGCGGCGGTGGATCAGCGCTTCAACACCGGCGCGAGCATCCAACGGCTGGGGATTCGGGAGGTGATTTGCGTGCCGATGAAGGGACGGCACGAGACCGTGGGGGTGTTGTATCTCGACACCCGCAGCCCGTTGCGCGACGTGGTGGACACGGCTTCGGCCTCCGTCAAGTTCACCGAAGACCATCTGGCCTTGGCCATCGCCATCGCCCATCAGGCCGCTTTGGCGGTCGAGGAGACGCGCTACCACCAGGCCATGGTCCAGGCGGAGCGGCTGGCAGCGATTGGCCAGACCATCGCGGCGCTGTCGCACCACATCAAGAACATTCTCCAAGGCCTGCGCAGCGGCAGCGACATCCTCAAGATGGGCTTGGCCAACATGGACGACCAGCTCCTCCAGCAGGGATGGCGGATTGTCGAGAAAAACCAGGCCAAGATCTACGACCTGGTCATGGACATGCTCAGCTACTCCAAAGAGCGGGAGCCGGCCATCGAAGAGACCGACCTGAACCAGCTCGTTCAGGACGTGCTCGAGTTGGTTCGGGGGCGCGCCAAGGAGGTTAACGCCCGCCTGGAAACGCGCCTGGACGAGCAGCTGCCTCGGGTGCCGTGCGATGCCGAGGGGATTCACCGCGCCTTGTTAAACATCGTCACCAATGCCTTGGATGCGGTGGAAGATCGGCCGAACGCCACGGTCGGCGTCGCCACGCAACTCGAACCCGAGGGCACTTGGGCGCGGATTATCGTCGTCGATAATGGCGTGGGCGTGCCGGCCCACAAGATCAACGACATTTTCAAGCCCTTTGTCAGCACCAAAGGCTCCAAAGGGACCGGCCTCGGCTTGCCCGTCAGCCGCAAGATCCTCCGCGAACATGGCGGGGACATCCTCGTGCAGAGTCAACCCGGCAAGGGGAGCAAGTTCGTGCTGCGGCTGCCGCTGCGAAGCCCCCTTACCAGTAGCGAGGTGCGTTCGGCGACCCCGGCCGCACCCCCTGGGGAGTGACGCGGCCCGAAGCAGGTGATGCGCGTGGCAGGAGGCGTTCCGATCCATGAAATGCCCCTATTGCCGCCGCGGCGATTTCGCGGTCGTCGATTCCCGGACGCAGGACGGGGGCTTTCCCGTCCGCCGTCGTCGCGTCTGCGACCACTGCAAACGCCGCGTCTGGACCGTGGAACTGATCGAAGAGGTCCCGTTAAAGGTCATCAAGAAGAGCGACGGCCGCCGCGAGCCGTTCGACTCCAACAAACTCCGCACCGGCCTGGAGAAAGCCTGTTACAAGCGGCCGATCACCGACCAGCAGATCGACACCATCGTCCGGCAAATCGAGAATGAAATTTATGCGCGCTATTACGGCGAGGTGCCGTCGTCCGTCATTGGCGACCTGGCAATGGAATACCTTCGCCAATTGGATCAGGTGGCCTACGTGCGCTTCGCCTCGGTTTATCGGCAGTTCCAGGACGTGAGCGATTTCGTCCAGGAAGTCAAACCGATGCTGGCCAACGGCAAGGGGGCCCCGCCGCGGCGGCGCATGCGCTAATGCCGCGGCCCACGGCGCGCTCGAGGTCGGAGACCGTGACTCAAGATGCCGCATCGCCCTCCCCGCCTTTGTGGGTCCGCAAGCGGGATGGCCGCCTCGTCCCCTTCGAGCCGGACGAAATCAGCCGATCCCTCTTTGCCGCCACGGAGCGGCTTGGTCGGCCGGACGCCTTCCTGGCCCGTGAACTGACCGACAGCGTGGTGCATTTCCTGGCGGCGGAAGTGGGCGACGACATTCCGACGACCGCCGTGGTAGCGGACATCGTCGCCAAGGTGGTCCGGGAACTGGGGCAGCCGGCCCTGGCCCAGGCGTACGCAGCAGAGTGCTGCCGCTCCGGCCCGCTGCCGGAGCGGCCCAAGCCACCCCTGCCCCCCGCCGACGACCCCGTGGCCGGCGCTTGGCAGTTGGCCCGGCAAGAGCTGGGCAGTCGTCTGCGGCTCTGGGCGCTCAGCCCCGACCTCCGCGCCGCCGAGGCCGACGGACTGCTCCGCTTTCCCGACCTGCACGCCCCCTATGAAATCGCCGCCGCGGTGTTGACGCCGCCGATCAGCTCGGACGCCGACCTCGTCTCCGCCATCGAGGCCGCCCGCCGCATCACCGGCCACCGCCTGATCGTGGACAGCCCCGAGTACGCCCTCGACCCCACGCTGCCGCCGAGCCGTGCCGCGGCCCGCTTCGTGCGGCAGCTGGAAGTCGGCCTGCGCCTGACGGGCCTGGCAGCCGTCGTCAATCTCAACGTGGCCACGCCGCCGCCTTGGGCCGACCATTGGATCGCCGGACCGCTCTTCGCCGGGCACCACCGCCCGTTGCCTCCCGAGCACCTGGCCCAATTACGGCACGCCCTCTTGGAGCAACTATTGGCGGATAGCGCTCGTCGCCCCGTGGCGATCCATTGGCACCTCGACGCCAACGACATCGACGCGGCCGCCGGCCCGCTGACGCGGCTCGTCCGCCGCGCGTGCGACGGCGCTCCCCTGACATTCGTGTTCGATCGCGGCCGGCAGCCCGTGTCGCTGGCCGAAGGGGTCGATCGCCATCGCGGCGCCCTGTTGATGACCGTCGGGCTGGATTTGCTTCACTTGATGGAACAGCCCGGCGGCACCGACAACCTGGAGCGATTTCTGACAAAGCTCGCCAGCCTGACGCGATTGGCGGTCAGTGCCGGGGTGCAGCGCCGCGACTTCCTTCGGCGTTGTGCCTCTGAGCACGTCGGTCCCGCCCGAGGCTTCGTCCTGGAGCGCGCTCGACTCCTCGTCGTGCCGATGGGGCTTGCCGTAGCGGCACGGCAATTCACGCCCCGGACGGCCGCCGCTGATCCCAGCACCGTGGCCCATCAAATCTGGCACCGCCTTCAGGAGGTCCTCATGTCGGATGGTCGATCGCGTCGCCTCGACACGTGCATGGACCTCGCCGAGGACATCGTTGGTTCCCGTCCTCAGGATGCCACGAGCTGCGGTCCAGGGCCGCAGCGCACGGAACCCATGGAAAGGCAACTGCGGCACGTCGAATTCGCCGCCCCGGAACCGATCACTCTCTTATTGCCCCTGCCAGAGACTGGCCCGCGGACCGTCGAGGCCTGCGTGGCCGCCCTGCACCGCGCTCGGCAGCAGGTGTCGATTGCCCGGTTGCGCTTCTTCCGTTCTGGGGCACGGGGCGATTGGACCTGAGGCTGTCGCCAGCCGCTTGCTACCATGAGTCGCGGAGGAGGAGCATGAGTTGCTGGATCGACGACGAGCTGGACGGTTATCGCCGCGGCGAGCTGTACCGCCGCCGCCGCCGCCCCTGGCCGGCGGGCGGCGGCCGCCTGCGCCTGGCTGGACGCCTACTCGTCAACTTCTCCGCCAACGACTACCTCGGCCTGGCGAACGACCCCCGCTTGGCCCGGGCCGCCGCTCACGCCGCCCGCCGTTACGGCTGCGGGGCCACGGCCTCCCCCCTGGTGAGCGGCTACTCACCACCCCTCCGCCGCCTCGAAGCCGACCTCGCCCAATGGCAAGCCACCGAAAGCGCCCTGGTCTTCAGCAGCGGCTACGCCGCCAACCTCGCCATCCTCAGCGCCTTGGCCGACCGCCCCGACGCCATCTTCAGCGACGAACTCAACCACGCCAGCCTGATCGACGGCTGCCGACTGTCGCGGGCCAGCATCCACGTCTACCGTCACGCCGACGTGCAGCACCTGCACGAGCTTCTCCGCCAAACGTCTGCCCGTCGCCGATTCATCGTCACCGACGCGGTCTTTAGCATGGAAGGTGACTGGGCACCCTTGCCCGACCTGTTGCGGCTGGCTCGTGAGTTCGATGCCCTGTTGGTCGTCGATGAAGCGCACGCCACGGGGCTTTACGGCGCCACGGGTCGGGGACTATGCGAAGAGTTGGGAGTGAGCGATGCCGAGCGCCTGGTCAAGATCGGCACCTTGAGCAAGGCCCTCGGGACCCAAGGAGGCTTTGTCTGTGGCCGTTGGGCGCTGATCGATTGGCTTGTCAACCGCGCCCGGCCTTACATTTTCTCGACCGCCTTGGCACCGCCCGTGGCCGCCGCCGCCCGCCGTGCCGTGCACCTTGCCCGAGAAGAACCCGAGCGCCGCCGCAAGGCCCTCGCCTTGGCCGACGGGCTGCGGCAACGGCTGCTCGAACGAGGTTGGCCCCCAAGCCGCTCGCGCTCGCCGATTGTCCCCGTGGTGATCGGTGAGGCCCGCGCCGCGGTTCGTCTCTCCGAGCGGCTTCAAACGGCGGGCCTCCTGGTGCCGGCCATTCGGCCGCCATCCGTCCCTGCGGGCACGGCACGGTTGCGCATCAGCGTCAGTGCGGCCCATGCGGAGGAGGATATCGAACGACTGGCAGCGGCCTTGGGCACCCCGGCGGACGCCCTTTCGGGAACGGGAGGATCGTCATCACATGGTCACTGTGGCTGAAATCGTCCAAGACCTCGAGCAAGCCTGCCCTCGGGGCTTGGCCGCGTCTTGGGACAACGTGGGCCTGCTCCTGGGTGATGGCACGGCGCTGGTGCAGCGGGTGATGACATGCTTGACGGTGACGCCCGAGAGTGCCTCGGAAGCGGTCGACGCCGGGGTGCAGCTCATCCTCAGCCACCATCCGGTCATGTTTCGCCCGGTGCAACGCCTGACCACCGCGACCCCTGAAGGACGCACCCTGCTGACACTGATGCGTCACGGCATCGCTGTTGCCAGCCTGCACACGGCCTTCGACAACTGCCGGGATGGTATCAACGACATCCTCGCCCGTCGGCTGGAATTGACGGAGGTGGCGCCGCTGCGGCCCGTGGGCGGGCCGCAGCAGTACAAGATCGTCGTCTTTGTGCCGGATAGCGACCTCAACCGGGTGGCCGACGCCCTCTTCACCGCCGGAGCGGGCCACATCGGCCAGTACAGCGAATGCAGCTTCCGCTTGGCAGGGACCGGCACGTTCTTCGGCTCGGACGCTACGAACCCTACCGTCGGCCAGAAGGGCCGGCGGGAGGAAGTGGCGGAATGGCGCCTCGAAGCCATTTGCCCGGAGGCGTCCCTGGAGGCGGCCGTGGCGGCGATGCGCCGAGCCCATTCCTACGAGGAGCCAGCCTACGACGTCTACCCCTTGCGCGCCGTGGACCCGCGCCGGGGTGAGGGGCGGGTCGGGCGCTTGCCCGCAGCGCCGCGCCTGGACGAACTTGCCCTCCGCCTGCGGCAGCTCCTTCGGGCTGACGCCGTTGCCACCGTCGGCGACCCGGGTCGGCGCGTGGAGCGGCTGGCCCTGGCCTGCGGCGCCGGCGGGGCGTTCCTCACAGACGCCCAACACGCGGGGGCGGATGCCTTCCTCACCGGCGAGCTACGCTTTCACGACTGCCTCGCCGCTGAGGCCGCCGGATTAGCCTTGCTGCTGCCTGGGCACTATGCCACTGAGCGTTGCGGCGTGGAAGAATTGGCCGAACGCTTGCAGCGCCGTTGGCCGGACCTTGAGATCTGGGCCAGCCGCCGGGAACGCGACCCGCTGCGGTGGCAGACGGCGTGAGATAACTACCGTCATTGCCAACCGAATGACTCCTGGTGGCACCAAACCCGTGCCGAGGACGTGCGACGCCAAAGCACCTCGCCCCTCGGCGTGGGGGGGGGGGCGGCCCCCGCCACCCCCCGCGGCCCCCGCGACCCCCCCCGACCCCCCCCACACCCCCCCACGCCAGCCGA
>JANWYO010000311.1 GCA_025055215.1 Gemmataceae bacterium | reverse complement strand
GCGGGCGGGGGGGCGGGGGGGGGGGGGGGGCCGCCCCCCCCCGGGGGGGCCGCGGCCGGCGGGGCAAGCTCCCCACGCCCCTCCTCGCCCACGGCCAGCCGATGGTCTGGCTCCACGGGGGGGCCTTGGCCATCTGCCTGGCGATGATCGCCGGCCTCCTCCTGCTCATCCTGGTTCAGGGCCTGCTGACGTTCTGGCCCGGCCCCGCCCTCCAGATCGAAACCGTCAGCGGCCGTCGCTACATCGGCGAGGTGGTGCGTCAGGAAGAGTATCGTCCCGACCCCAGCGTGTTGGCGGCCCTTCCCCTCCCGGCCCGCGACCGCGCCGAAACCCTGCTGGCGGAGCACGGCGGCTGGATGCGACGCCGGCTCCTCCGCACCGCCAATTTCGACCTGACGCAGACGCACCACCATTGGGTCAGCGACTTTGAAGTCCTCCGCGAAGACCTCCCCGAGTGGGCCTTGATCATCGAGCGGTCCACTAACGACGGCCGATTCAACGGCTTCCCTGTCGCCTTTCGGATCGATGGTCAGGTGGTGGCCCGGGAGCCGGCCGAGATCTGGGCGCAGTATCTGGAGCATCGCGGATCGGTGCAGGAGCAGGTGAGGGAGATCGAGCGCATCAAAAAGTACGAGATTGGGGCCTTAAGCCGGGCGGAGGAAGATGCTCGTCTGGAACTGCGGGAAGCGGAATTGACGCACGGGCGCGGCTCGGCTGTCTACGAGGCTGCCGAGCGCCGGCTGCGCGAGGTCACGGCCTGGGCCGCCGCCGAGCACCAGCGTTGGCGCGACGAAATCGCTCAGCTGACACGACAGGCCCGGCGTTATGAACTCGTCCTGGCCACGGTCGATGGCAAGTCCAAGGTCCTCCCCTTGGCGGACATCGTGCGGGCCTACCCCGCCAATCGGCTCAGCTGGTGGCAGAAATGGGGCGTGTATCTGTCGCGCTGGTGGGAATTCCTCACCTGCGAGCCGCGGAACAGCAATAGCGAAGGTGGGGTGTTCCCGGCGATCTGGGGCACGGCCGTGATGACCATCGTCATGTCGCTGGCGGTGGTGCCGTTCGGGGTGTTGGCGGCCCTCTTCCTCCGGGAATATGCCCGCCCCGGGCCGACGGTCAGCGCCGTGCGCATTGCCGTCAACAACCTGGCGGGAGTGCCGAGCATCGTTTTCGGCGTCTTCGGGCTGGGATTCTTCTGCTACGTGATCGGCGTCCGCATCGATCAGCTGTTCTTCCCGGCGCGGCTTCCCAATCCGACCTTCGGGACGGGCGGCCTTTTGTGGGCGTCGCTGACGCTGGCATTGTTGACGGCCCCGGTGGTCATCGTCGCCACCGAGGAAGCCCTGGCCGCCGTGCCGCGCTCGTTGCGCGAAGGTTCGTACGCTTGTGGGGCGAGCAAATGGCAGACGATCCGGCGGATCGTCCTGCCGCGGGCCATGCCGGGGATCATGACCGGGGCCATTCTGGCGATGGCCCGGGGCGCCGGCGAAGTGGCGCCGTTGATGCTCGTTGGCGCCGTCAAATTGGCCCCCAGCCTCCCGGTGGATGGCGTCTTTCCGTTCATCCATCCGCAGCGGAGCTTCATGCACCTGGGGTTCCACATTTACGACGTCGGTTTCCAAAGCCCCGACAGCGAATCGGCCAAGCCGATGGTCTTCACCACGACGCTGCTCCTCATCGTCCTGATTGCCACGTTGAACCTGGCCGCCATGTGGCTGCGGGGCCGCCTGCGGCGGCGCTTTGCCGGCGGCCAGTTTTGAGGGAGATCGACCATGTCGGTGTCGCACGTTCCCCCACATGACCAAGCTGCCGCCGCGGTCGGCCCGCCGCGGGAGATGATCAACGGCCGGGTGCTGGCCATCAGCCGCGGCGAGCCGATCGAGACCGTGGTCCATCCCGAGCTGGCGCGGGAGGAAGCCGTCCTCGACATCGACCACTTTTCCCTGTGGTATGGCTCGAAACAGGCCCTGTTCGACATCACCCTGACCATTCCGCGGGGGAAGATCACAGCCTTGATTGGCCCCTCCGGCTGCGGCAAGTCGACGTTGCTCCGGTCGGTCAACCGGCTCAATGATCTGATCGACAACGTCCGCGTCAGCGGCGACATGCGTCTCAACGGCGATTCGATCTACGGACGGTCGGTCGATGTCATTGAGCTGCGGAAACGCATGGGGATGGTGTTCCAGAAGCCCAACCCGTTCCCGATGAGCATTTACGAGAACGTGGTCTACCCGCTGCGGATCGACGGCGAACGCAACCGGGCGGTGCTCGACGAGGTCTGCGAACGCAGCCTGCGCGGCGCTGCCCTGTGGGACGAGGTCAAGGACCGGCTTCATGAAAGCGGCCTGGCCTTGTCCGGTGGGCAACAGCAACGCCTCTGCATCGCCCGAGCCATCGCCGGCGACCCGGAAGTTCTGCTCCTCGACGAACCCTGCTCCGCCCTCGACCCGATCGCCACCGGCAAGATCGAAGACCTGATCCAGGAACTGAAAGGCACCTACTCGGTGCTGATCGTCACCCACAACATGCAACAGGCAGCCCGCACCAGCGACTACACCGCCTTCATGTACCTCGGGCGGGTGATCGAATACGGCCTGACGACCGTCCTGTTCACCAACCCGCACGTCAAGGACACGCAGGACTACATCACTGGCCGCTTTGGCTGACAAGCCGCGCCTTGGGATCCTTTGGCCGGCTGGGACCGGCCAAAGGGCCCGGCTCGCTTCCGTTTCGCGGCCCGCCTAGAATGGGCGCGGTGACGTGGATCCTGCTCCCTTTCAAGGGCTTGGCGATGGACCCAGTTGGTCCAGACCGTTCGTTGGATCGAGGTCGATTCGTTCGCCGACAGATCATGCGGGTCGGCGGCGGGGCCGCTTTGGGCGGATTGCTCGGCGGCGGGGCCATGGGGACGCTGCTTGCCGCCGGTATCCTGCCGGCTGGTGCCATCGCGCCGCCGCTCGAAGGCGTGACCGATCAGGCCCCCGTCACCGGCTGGGTGGCCGGGGTGGTTGGGGCCGTCCCGAGCACGCTCGGGGCCCTCGGCGCCTGGTTCGTCGCCCGAGTCGAGGGATCGAGCAAGCCGGAGAACGCGGCCATCACACTCCGGCAAATGCGGGGGGCCAGCTTGGGATCGCTCGGCGGGGCCTTGGCGGCCACCGTGATCCTGGGGTTGGAATTCGGCCTCTGGGGGGTTGCCTTCGGCGGCTTGGCCGGCGGCTTCCTCGGCGCCGTGGCAGGAGCCCTGCGACCGTGAACCGCCGCCAGTACCGCTTCGTGGTGGCCGGCACTCACAGCGGCGTGGGCAAAACCACCGTCGCCCTGGGACTGATGGCGGCCCTGCGCCGGCGTGGCCTCTGCGTGCAGCCGTTCAAAGTCGGTCCCGATTTCATCGACCCGGGCCATCACACCGCGATCTGCGGCCGGCCCTGCCGCAACCTCGATACCTGGATGCTGCCTCCAGAGACAGTGCGCCGGCTGTTTGAGCGGCAGGCGGCGTCCGCGGATGTCGCCGTCGTCGAAGGGGTCATGGGGTTGTTCGACGGCGCCGGCCTCGACAGCCCCCACGGCAGCACGGCGGAGGTGGCCCAGTTGATCGGAGCGCCAGTCGTGCTGGTCGTCGACGGCTCCGCGGTGGCCCGCTCCATCGCGGCCGTCGTCAAGGGATTCAGCCTCTTCGACGAGACGCTCTCGCTGGTCGGCGTCATTTGCAACCGTGTGGCCGGTCCCAAGCATTACGCCCACCTGGAAGCGGCGATTCGTCGGCACACCGCGGTCGTGCCTTTGGGATGGCTGCCGCGCCGGCCCGAGTGGGTCATCCCGGAACGGCACCTGGGGTTGACGACGGTGGATGACTTGGCGGACTGTGAGGAGCGTGCCCGCCAGCTGGCCGAGGCTTGCGAGACGACGCTGGCGATCGACCGCTTGCTGGACTTGACCGCCACCGGGCCGATGGTGGAGGCCGAGGCGGCGCCCCCCGCGGCCCGCGGCCCCCCGCGGCGGCGGGCCCGCCCCCCCCACGCCGCAATTTTGGTGAACGAAAACCCCAACCAGGAAATGCGGGAG
>JANWYO010000176.1 GCA_025055215.1 Gemmataceae bacterium | reverse complement strand
AGGATGGGGCAACGCGAGGTGCAATTCCTGGAGGCGAACTTCCGGCGGCGAGGGCATGGCTACTCCTTGTCGTCATCGGACTCGGTTTCAGTCCCGACCGGGATTCCTATTGTTACCGTTGTTTGCCAGCCGTGGTCAAGCGGCTGAAGGGAAAAAAGCCGGGCATGGAGATCGCGACGCTGCACAGCTGGGAGGTGACGCCGGCGGAGGGCGTGGCCTTGCAGCGCCAGTTGGCCTCCCGCATCGACGTGCGCACGCCGCTGACGCGCTGCGAGTTGGTGGCCGGTGCCGATGTCTCATATAACCGGCATTCCCCGGTGATGTGGGCTGGGGTGGTGGTGGTCCGCGTCGCCGATGGCGCGGTCGTGGAGGAATGTGGCGCGATGGAGGAAGCGCGCTTTCCTTACGTGCCGGGGTTGCTCTCGTTCCGAGAGGCACCCCCCTTGTTGAAGGCTTTTCGCCAACTCCAGTCAGAGCCCGACGTCATCCTGGTCGACGGCCAGGGGCTGGCCCATCCACGCCGCTTTGGCCTCGCCTGCCATCTGGGGTTGTGGTTGAATCGGCCCTGTGCGGGCTGCGCCAAGAGCGTCTTGTGCGGCCAATTCCGCGAGCCGGGTAAGCGAGCCGGCTCACTGTCTCCCTTGGTCGATGGTGACGAAGTGATCGGCAGCGTTGTCCGCACGCGCACAGGGGTGCGGCCGGTCGTCGTGTCCGCAGGCCACCGCATCGACCTGCCCAGCGCCGTGCGCGTGGTGCTGCAAACCTGCCGCGGCTACCGCCTGCCGGAGCCCATCCGGCAGGCCCATCGGCACGTCAACGAGCTTCGCCGGCAGCAAGGGGCCGGCCGGCGATGAGCCGCGGGCTCGGCGGCCTTGACCCCTCCGCTTCGGGCTGGACGGAACGACCGGCTTCCGTATCGTGAACCGCGGTTCGTGCCGCTGATGATCGATGTAGAGGGAGGTTGTGCCATGTCCGAGCCGCTCGTCATTCGCTGTCGTGAAAATGGCCCGCTCCTGGTTTCGGGGGCGGTTCGGATCCTCGACCATCAGGGGAACGAGTTCCCCATTCCGGCGGGCAAGGACACGGTGGCCTTGTGCCGCTGTGGGCACTCGAAGAACAAGCCCTTTTGCGACGGGTCGCACCGCAGCAGCGGGTTTCAAGCGGCTGAGCTGGCGAAGGCTTAGCCAAACCCGCGCTGGTTGCGGTTCAGCGACCAGGCCCTGTAGAATACCTTCGGATCAAGCCCCTGGCGTTTCCTCCAACTCGCGGGATACCTATGCGTGACTGGCTGCTCAACGTCTACCTGGCGATCTACACGACCGCGGCCGGCATGTACCGGACGCTCTGGTACTTTTTCCAGACCCATCGGCGGAAGGCGTTCACGGAGTATTTCGAGTATCCCGAGCTGCCGGTGCCGGTCAAGCCGAGGTATCGCGGCTTCCACCGCTTCGACCTGACTACCTGCATCGGCTGCGACAAGTGCGCCCGGGCCTGCCCGGTCGACTGCATCTACATCGACAAGATCAAGAACCCCGTGGGGAAGGGCTTCCGGGTCAACGGCTTCAAGATCGACTACACCAAATGCATGTTTTGCGCGTTGTGCGTCGATCCGTGTCCGGTAGATTGCATTTTCATGGGATCGACGTACGACCAGAGTTGCTATAGTCGCGACGGGTGCATCATCGATTTCGCCAAACTGCCGCTCGAGATCGCCTGGGGACAGGCGACCCTCAATCCCCAGGCGGTAATGGCCTCGAAGCTGCAAGTCGAACCGGTGTGGACGAAACCGCCCGACCCGCCCCCTCCGCCTAAGCCCGCGGCAGCGGCCAAGGCACCGGAGGGGTGAGCCCGGAGCGTCGTGATCAGAGGAGATCGGCACCATGCTTGGTGAGTCCGCTTCCTCATGCAGCCGCAGGTTCTTCACGCCCGCCGAAGCCAACCGCATGCTGCCGTTGGTACGCCGCATCGTCCAGGACATTGTGGACCTGGCGGTGGAACTGCGCGAACGCCACGAGCGGTTGCAACGGCTCACACCTCAAGATTCGCGAGTGCGGCTCAGCCCTTCCCATGCCGAGGAAGTAGCCCACGCCCAGGCGGAGTTAGAACGCGGCCAGGAGCGGATGCAGGAACTTATCGGTGAATTGACCGAGCTGGGGGTCGAGCTGAAGGACTATTTCCTCGGCCTGGTCGATTTCCCCTCTTTGATGGACGGGCGAGAGGTTTACCTCTGCTGGAAGCTGGGTGAGCCGGAGGTGGCCCACTGGCACGACCTGGACAAGGGGTTTGCCGGTCGGCAGAAACTGCCGACCGGCGGGGACGCAACGTCGCCCAAGTCCAAAGTTGGAACTTGACCCGACGCCAGCGGAGCCCAACCCATACCGCTGTCCGCGGGCGACGTTTTGGGCACCGTCTCAACGGCGCGCTCGGGCCTTGTCGAGGACGGCGCGAACACTCCGGAGCAATTCCTGAGGACGGTACGGCTTGCCGATAAAGGCAACTGCGTCGTCTTTTTCCATCAGACCGGCCAGATCGTCGGGTGAATAACCGCTGGCGAGCAGCACCGGAACATTCGGGTCGATGGCTCGGAGGGCGTGGAGCGCTTCCTTGCCCGACATCCGGGGCATGGTCAGGTCGAGAACTACCAGGTCGACCCTGGCGGCCTTCTCCCGATAGATGTCCACTGCCTGACGACCATCCTCAGCCGAAATGACCCGATAGCCATGCTGCTCCAGAACGGTCTGGCCCAAGTGGCGGATGGTGGCCTCGTCGTCGACAAACAGGATCGTTTCCGAGCCGCGCGAGGCGGGCGGTTCGGAGACAGTCTCACCGTCGGCGGCAAAATCGCGGCAGCGCGGCAGGAAGACGTCGAACTCGGTCCCTTGACCGACTTCACTGCGGAAGGTGACCCAGCCGCCATGCTGTTGCACGATGCCGAAGACCACGGCCAAGCCGAGGCCGGTCCCCTTGCCGGGTTCCTTGGTGGTGAAGAACGGGTCGAAGATGCGGGAGCGGATTTCCGGCGGGATGCCGTGGCCGGTGTCGCTGACGCGTAGACGGACGAAGTCCCCCGGGCGGGCATCGAGGTGCTGCTGGACATACTTCTCATCGATGGTGACGTTTCGGACCTCCAACCGCAATCGCCCGCCCTCGGGCATGGCGTCCCGAGCATTGAGACAGAGGTTCAGCAGCACTTGGCTCATCTGCCCTGCATCTGCCTGCACCGGCCAGATGTCGGGTGCCACCTCGGTCTCCACGATGATCCGCGGATCGAAGGTGCGCGAGAGGATGGCGACCGTTTCGTGGATGACCTCCTGGAGGAACATCGGCTGGAGGCGGAGGAGCGTCTGTCGCGAGAAACCGAGCAATTGCCGCGTCAGTTCCGCCGCTCGGACCGCCGCCTGTTCGGTCGCTTGAAGGCAGCGGCGATTGGGATCATGGGGCGGCAGCGTCGGTAACACCAGCGCCAGATTGCCCAGGATCGCGGTGAGCAGATTGTTGAAGTCGTGCGCCACCCCGCCCGCCAAGCGCCCGACGGCCTCCATTTTCTGAGAGTGCCTCAGGTGCTCCTCCAGGCGCTTCCGCCCGGTGATGTCGCGGCTGATACCGATGAGTCCCAGGATCCGCCCATCGGACCGGAAAAAGGGGGTCCGCAAGGTTTCGACCAGAACCCGGCGGCCGTCGGGATACTCTAGCCACTCTTCACACTGATTGGGCCTGCCCGACTCCAGGACCAGCCGGTCTTTCTCCCGCATGGCTTGGCCGACCGCACTCGGGAAAAGGTCGAGGTCGGAACGATCGATAAGTTCGCGTTCATTGCGGCCAACGTAGCGTTCGAAGGCGGCGTTGCAGCCGAGGTAATAGCCTTGGCGGTTCTTGTAGAAGATGAGGTCGGGAATGGAGTCGATGAGTGCCCGCAACAAGGCGTGCTGCTCAATCCGTTCTTCCTCGGCGCGTTTGCGTTCGGTGATGTCGATGACGGTCCCTTCCAGGACCGGTTGGCCGTCGTCGCCGGTGAGGAGGTTGATGTTTTCCAGCACCCAGACCAGCCCACCATCCCGGCGGCGGAGACAAGTTTCGACGTTGGCCAGGGATTGCCGCTCACGCAGCTGCGCGAGGACGTCGCCGCCGATGCACCAGGGGCATTCGGACCAGTCGCTGGTCAACAGTTCTTCCCGAGACTCGAACCCAAATGTCCGGGCGAAGGCCTCGTTGCAATCGAGGATGCGGCCATTGAGGGCAGCGCGAAAAACCCCGGCGAGGTTGCGCTCAAACAACAGCCGATAGCGCCGCTCCGAGGCCCGCAGTGCCTCCTCGGCTTGAAGGCGCTCGGTGACGTCCAGGGCCATGCCCCCGAGAAAGCGGCGGCCGGCGGCATCCCGGAACGGGAATTTAAACGACATCCAACGGCGGGGACCACTCGGCGACGGCATGACTTCCAGCACTTCGGCCGGGGCATCGTTCGCCAGGATCGCCTCGTCATGGGCACGCAACTGGTGGGCCACCTCGGCCGGCCAGATGTCGAAGTCTGTCTTCCCCAGCCACTCGTCCCCCTGGGCGCCGACCAGCTCTCGAAAGGCGCGATTCATGTACGTCAAGCGGCCGGCTTCGTCCTTGATGAAAGCCACGGCCGGCCCGTGGTCCATGAACGCCTGGAAGCGCTGCTCGCTTTCCCGGATGGCTTGTTCCGCTTTTTTTCGCTCACTGACATCACGGATGTTGCAAACGATGGCCTGGACATTCGGGTCATGAAGTCGGTTTGTGCAACTCCCTTCCATGAAAAGAAACCGGCCGTCCTTGGCGCGCCATCGGAACTCCTTGCTGATGAATTGCCCCGGCGTCGCCAGGCACTTCGCCCACTCGTCGTGTGCCCAAACCAGATCATCGGGATGGATGAAGTCCCAGCCGTTGCGGCCGAGCAGCTCATCCGGCAGCCAGCCGGTCAGTCGGGTGATGGGGGGACTGACGTAGCGGATGGTCCCATCAGGAGCGCTGACGACGATCGCGTCCGAGCTGTTCTCCACCAGGGCGCGGAAGCGCTCCTCGCTTTGGCGGAGCGATTCCTCCGCTTGTTTCTGGCGGGTGATGTCGCTGAACGAAGCGACCACGCCAATGATCTCGCCGGCGCTATCGCGCAGGGGTACCGCGCTGACCGTAACGATGACGGGGGTCCCATCCGGCCGGCGGAAGATTCGCTCGACATTGTAGTGCGCCTGGCCCGTAGAGATCGTCCGGAGGAAGAGGGAGTCGGCGTCGGTCATAGGTCGGCCGTCGCTGTCGGCCAAGCCAGAAAGCCAATCCCGGAAGTTGTGGCCGACGATCTCCGCGCGAGGCCGCCCGGTGATGCGCTCCGCCGCAGCATTGGCAAAAGTAACCAGTCCCGAGCGATCGAAAATCAGGATGCCATCGCCGACGGCTTCGACGATGCGCCCCAGCCGTTCTTCGCTGGAGCGCAAGGCCTCTTCGGCCCGACGTCGCTCCGTCAGGTCGCGGACGTGCAACAAGAGGGCCTTTCGACCCTGGTATTCGATGTGGCTGGCGTTGATCTCCACGGGGACCACATGGCCGTCAATATGTTGACTGAACCCTTCGGCACGCGAGGTTTCCCCTTGGACCAGGCTGCGGAAATCCGTCCATAGCCGGTCATGCCAGAACGCGGGCACCAAGTCTCGCGCGTTCGCCCCGATCAATGCCAACCGAGAGACCCCGTGCAGTCGGCAACCCGCGGGATTGACGTCGAGGACATTTCCTTCAAAGTCTTCAACGAACACGGCGTCGGGCGAACCCTCGAAGAGGTCACGGAAAAGTTTTTCACTACGGCGCAGCGATTCCTCGGCCCGTTTCCGCTCGATCGTCTGCGCGATAAGGTCGGCGCCGGTTTGCAGGGCATTGGGGAGCCACGGCGGGATGACCTTCGGCTGCCGGCTGGCCAGCAGCAATACGCCCAGCACCCGCGTCTGCACTGTCAGCGGGCAACAAATCAGGGCCGCCAGTTCCCCGGGAGGACTTCCCGGCTCGAGGATACCTTTCTCATGCAGCGACTCCGTCCACACCGCCGGCTGGCCCGTCAGGACCACCCGGGTGAGGACACGGTGGTCGATCGGCAGCCGGTGGGGCGAGTCATCGGCGTCCAGCCCGGCCTGACCGACGAGCTCCCATTCTTGGCCGACCCGGTTGCACAATTCGACGGCAACGACCGGAAAACCCCACGCACGGCGCAGCATGGTCGGCACTTGCCGATAAATGTCCGCTTCTGACTCCACGGTCAGAAGGAGACGCGAGAGTTGGGCCAAGGCCTGTTGCTGGTCGGCGTGGCGCTTCAAGGAAAGCTCGGAGCGTTTTCGCGCGGTGATGTCGCTGATCGAAATGACGACGCCAATCAGGTGTCCGCGCTCATCGTGCCATGGGGCGGCGTTCACCGACGTCAGAACCCACGAGCGGTCCGGGCGTCGCAAGGCGTACTCCAGGCCGCTCACGCTCCGTCCCGTCCGCATTACCTCGGCCCAGGGGCTGACAACAACGCCCGGTGTCGGCGTCGTCGCCGGGCGGAAAAGCTCCGGACAGGTGCGCTGAGTCAATTCGGATCGCGGCATTCCAAAGATCCGCTCGGCGGCAGCATTGGCCAGCTGAATCCGACCATCCGGGCCCGCGAGCAGAATGCCGTCGATGTTCGTTTCCACGATGCGGGCCATGCGCTCTTCGCTGCGGCGAAGCGCTTCGAGAGCCTGGCGACGGTCAGTGATGTCGGTCAAGACACCATCCAAGTGCAATGAGTCCGACGCGCCGTTGTGGCGGCCCCCCAAACTTGCGGTAATGCTGTCACGGACCCAACGGACGGTGCCATCGGCGCGGAGGATGCGATATTCCTCCTGGCGGTTGTCTCCCGGCCGCAGCTGCCGCAAGAGCTGGTCGTACACTGGGCGGTCGTCTGGGTGAACACAAGCCCGCCAGTTCTTCGGATCCTTCAGGAAATGCTCCGGCGGTTGGCCCGTGATCCGAGTCACCACCGGCGAGAGGTAGCGATACTCCCACCGCCCCTCGGCATGAAGTTCCGCACTCCACAAGCAGTCGGACACCGCGGCGATCACCCGCCGCAACTCGGCCTCCATTGCTTTCAGCTGCTCGTGGGCTTGTCGCTGTTCCCGCACGTCCCGGGCCGTGATCAGGGCCAGCGTTTGAGGTTTCACGTGCAGCCGAGTGATGCTGAGGTTCACCGGCAGCCAGACCCCGGGCGTGGCATGACGGAGCAGAAACCCCTCCTGCGAGTGGAAGACCCCGGTCTTGCGAAAGGCCAGGCGTAAACGCTGCAAACCACCAGCGGCCTCGGGACGTACCAGCTGCGAGACCCGCATGGCCAACAACTGAGAGCGCCGGAACCCGGTCAAGCGCTGAACCATCGGGTTGACGTCGACAACGGTTTCCGTCTCCGGTTCCACAATAATGAGGGCGTCGCCCGCTTCTTCGAACAGCGCTTGGGCGAGTTCCTGGGCATTTATGTCGTTCATGGCGAGATCGAGGTGGATGGCGTCAGGGGCGACCGGCCAGCACCCGCCAGCCGAGGACTGCCAGTGTCAGCAGGGCGGCGGCGAGCACCAGCCACCGGAGCCAACGCCGCCGCACGGCGCGGCGCACGGCCGCTTGAAACTCGCCGACCGACGTGAACCGCTCGGCGGGATCGCGGGCCAAGCCGCGGCGGAGCACTTCGTCCAGGCGGCGGGGCACCAGCGGGTTGCGCTGCGACACCGGTACGTACACCCGGCCCGGCACCTCCCCGGTTAAGAGTTCGTAAGTGATCGTGGCCAAGGCAAACAAGTCGGTCCGTACATCGACTTCCAGGCCGTGACGCTGCTCGGGGGCGCAATAGTCCATCGACCCCAGAGGATTTCCCTGGCTCGACAAAATGCGCGCCTGCAAGGTTGTCTGGGCCAATCCGAAGTCGGCGATCTTAAACATCCCCTCTGGGCCGCACAGGATATTTTCGGGCTTGAGATCCAGGTGGAGAATGCCTCGCCCATGAATATACCGCAGTGCTTCCGTGACCGCATCCAGAACGCCGAGGACCTGCGGAAGCGGCCAAGGGTGGTTGGGGTGCATCAGAGCACGCAGCGACGTCCCCGGCACGAATTCCATTACCAGATAGGGCATTCCCTGATGATACCCATGACCGAAGATCTTCACCACGTTGGGATGGTCCAACGCCGTCATGGCTTCGGTTTCGCGCTGGAATGCCAGAAGCGGAGTTTGCGACATCTCGGTGGGATTCAAGACTTTGATCGCCACGATCCGGCCAGTGGCCAATTCCTTGGCTCGGTAAATCTCGCCCATGCCACCCGTGCCGATTCGAGATTGGAATTCATATCCCGGGATCTGAGGCGGACGCGCCTCGTAGCCTTGGCCACGCGACGGATCCACGGCCAGTCTCCTGATGCCCGTGCAGCCTGCTGAGGGAGCCGACGTTGTGGAATTCCACAAAGGATCTGTTCCGACGGGCGCGAGTCACCGCGCGTGAATCCGGTGTCACGACGGGCTGGAGGCAACACCGTCGTCACCGCGGCGAGTCAGTTATTGATCGTAGCTGAACTTGGAGACCGAAAGCCAGCAAAAAAGGACGCAATAGCAAAAATCGTAGCCCCCGCCGAGTTCCTCAAGGTGGCCGACAACCACTCTCCGAGCAAGCGGCACAGCAAGCCGCACTCGGCGCAGTAGACCCCGTTGGCCCGCCGGCGGCTGGCTTGCTCCAACTCAGCCTGGCTGGAGAGTAAATCTGGCGGCAGCGACACGATCAACTGTGCAGCGGAAGGAATTCCACGGGCATCCGCTCGTGATGCCATCGGCCGACCCACATGTCGCCGCGCTGGCTCAGGATCCAGGTCGGTGCCTGCCAGCTGCTGATGATCAGCAGCGGCCCCTGCTCGTCCAGGAACACGTCCCAGCGGCGTTCGCATTCGGCATTGCCCTCGCCGATGGCGCCGTATCGCAACAGGGCGCGTGGTCGCTCATCGCACCCAACCCGGCAATATATCCAGCGCGTGCCGACCGGACGGGCCATCAGTGCTTTCTCAGATGGTGTGGGCGACAGATTATGCCACAAGATGCCGGCGCTGCGACTCGGCCGCAGTCGTGCCAGCTCGAGTACGTTCGTCAGCCCGGCAGCCAGATAGCCTGGGCGCCCCCGGTTGATCGTCTTGGCGGTGCGACTAACACGAGGACGGCGGTGTTTCGTGGTGCAATAAGAAGACGCGGGCCCACCAAGCGCCGCGCTGGGCTGGGTCCGCGTCGAAGTTGCTGCAACGAAACCTCCCGTTCACGGCCTGAAAGATCGATGCTGCCCACGGTGACGCAGGATTGGACATGGGTTGAAGTTCAAACACATTGTGTAGAAACTTGCGCCGATTGAAGATTACCATCTGATGCTGCGTCGTCCTGGGATACTGCCGGCCACGGTCAGGTATTTCATGGGATCTGGGATAATCTCATTTTCCTACTTCACAAACGATCCCTGAATGTCGAGCTTGATACTCGGCCCGCAGAAACCTAACACCCGTGGACGTGCGTACCGGAAACCATCCGATCGGAAGGGTTTGATGGCATTTGCACAAACTATCATCCGCAACCGGTGCTGTTTCAATCATGGGGGCCAGGCGACAGCGACATTACCCCCAGGAGGTGCTGCACCAAAAGGGCTCTGAAGCTTGACCAAACCGTTGCCAACTGCCCGTTGGCTACATGGTAATATGCCTCCCAACCAAAGCGAGCGGTTGGGCTGTCAGCTCTTAACCCATTTGCCTGCTCATCGTGTCACTTTTTCGAAGCTAGGTGAACCCGGGCTTCTTCAGCGGCGGGAGTGCCGGGGAAATCGCGGATCAATTGCTGATAGCGTTCGATCGCGATCTGTGTTCGACCCGCTTCTTCCAGCTTGCGGCACAAAGCCAACCGGATTGCAGCCTGCTGATCGACCCCGGGTTGGGGTGCGGTCGTTAAGTAATCGCGCAATAGTTGGCAAGCGCAGGATTGAACACGGGGATCCTTAGCTTGCGTAGCCACGGTTAAGGCTACCAATACTTCACGGCCTCGGCGGCGAGCCAATTCCGAGAGGACAGCGAGCTGCTGCAAATCATTCGTAGTACACGCTGCTGCAAGCAACTGCGGCAACGGAAGCAACTCTAACGCTGTTCCAGGCGGCAATTCGTTGACCGTGGAAGGTGAAGCTCGCACGGCTTGCCGGAGTTCGGGCAGCGCTTCCTTGAGCCTTGGCTCCACTTCACTCAAAGCCCACCCAGCGCTATCGCGAACTATCGGATCGCTGTCCCTAAGCGCACCTACAAGCATCGGTACCAAGTTAAAGAGTTCAGCACGCGTATGGCCCTCGACGACAATCTTCTTGATCGTTTCCGCTACTCCTCGCCGGATCAAGACGTCCGGATGCCGAAGTCCTTCCGCCAACACCGGCAGAGCTTGCTTGCCGGCCTTCACTAAGGCCAAGTGGGCGGCGACGTAGACGTGTTCGTCGTCGTCAGCCAAGCACTCGACCACGGCTCGCATCACCGGCATCGAAGTATCGATAGCTACGAGCGCGTGACACGCCTGCTCGCGAACACGCCAGTTGGTGTCTTTCAACATCCCCTGGATGACCGGCAACACGTCCCGCGCTGGGGAGCCTATCTCTTTCAACACGGCCAAGACCAGCTCTAAGCGTTTGACATGGCGCGTCCGCAAGGCATCGCCCAACACGGGCACGGCGGCGGATCCGGCTTGTGCGAGGGCGGCGCGAGCGCTTCGGCAGACAGCCGCGCTGGTATCGTCGAGACGCTGTGCCAAGGCACGCGCAACGCCGGGCGCCTGAGGATCGATGCTCGCGAGAGCTTCAACGGCGTGGAGCCGAACCATAGCATCGCTATCTTGCGACGCGTCCAACAATGCCGTGGTGGCCGAGCGGGCGTCGGGACCGATTTGCGCCAAGGTTTGCGCGGCGAGGACACGAACACTGGCTCGGGGGTGCTTCAAGACCTGCTGCAACTTGTCGGCCGCTGCCAGCCCGCTCCGTGCCAAGGCGACAGCACTACCCCGGCGCACCGCCTCGTTGTCGCTTTCTAAGGCATGCACAAGTTGCGGAATGGCTGTCGGTGTCATAAGCAGCAAGGCGTCAGTTGCAGCCCTTTGCGTCTCTACATCGCTGTCCCCTTGTAGTTGGATTAAACGGGGGATGGCGTCACTGGCGGCAGAACGGAAAAGGCCAAGTGCTTTGGCCGCGTTGCGTCGCACGACCGGCTCCGAATCATCTAAGGCAGTCATCAAGGCCGCAACTACCTCGGGCCGACAGATACGGAGGTGGCCCAAAGCTGATGCAGCACTGGCACGCACTTCGGTCGCTGGATCCCGAACAGCTTGGAGCAAGTCAGGCAAAGCCGGTTCGCCAGCGACGCCCATGTTCTGGAGACAACGTACCGCCCACGTCCGCACATCCTTGTTCGGGTGGCGGAGGGTAAGGCGGACCTCTGGCAAAGCGGCTTCAATGGCGACGCGCACGGCGGGATTGGTTGAATCGATCTGCATCAGGGTATCAAGGGCAAGAACGCACTTACTGGCGTCAGAGCCGCGAGTGATGTCAATGAGGTCCGGCACAACCGATCGCGCCTTGCCCCCTAGCTTTCGCAAGGCCACCAAGGCACTGAACCAGACTCGGGGTTCCGAGGCCCGGGCGGCTGCCACCAATGCCGGGACCGCGGGTGAGCCAAGGCGCACCAACGCCTGATGAGCGGCATGACGGAAGTCTTTGCTCGGGTCGCGCAAACCACGGATAAGCTCAGGGACAGCCGAGCGAGCGGCCTCACCCATCTCTCCCAGAATCAGAGCCGCTTCGCAGCGCACGGCTTCGTCTGCCAAGGCCCGGGTCAAAGCAGGCACGGCAGGTGCGCCTATCCGCACCAAGGCATCGCCAGCCGCGTTCCGGACCTCGGCTCGATTAGCCACCAGTAAACGAACCAGCTGGGGCACCGAAGCTTCCGCTGGAGGGCTCAGGGCAGCCAACGCCCAGCACGCCTCGAGTTGTGACTCTTCCCGCGTTAAGGCAGCGACCAAGACGTCCGTAGCTGCCGCCCCAGCATTCACAAGAGCCTGCGCCGCTGCACGGCGCACCTCGGGCTCAGAGTCGCGAAGTGCCTCCGCCAATGAGAGAATTACTACCGGCTCCCTCACCGCCTCGTGGGAACCCATCATCACCGCCGCGCTTCGTCTCACACTCGCATCAGGATTCCGCAGCGCCGACAAGAGTTGCGGAAGCTCTCGGTCAATCAACAACGCTAACACCTGGCGATAGCGTGTTTGGGCGCGGCGCTGCACCTCTGCCGCCATGGCTCCGTGGCGGCAGCGCGGCCAGTCCTGGTTCAGCCGCTCACAAGCGTACCTCAACAAGGCCGGATCAGAGCATGAGTTGAGGAGATCGCTAAGCTTGCGGCTTATGACCACGATCGGACAACTGGCCTCAATGTTCGCTGCCTCGATCAAGCCCTCCACCACCGCTGGAATGGCCGAAGTCGATAAATCTCGAAAGCGCTGAAAAGCCAACTCACCGGCGTACCCGCGTAGAAGACCGATGTCAAAAAGGATAAAATCCCTGACAACCTGTTGATCGGCAGGTTTCGGTTTTACTGTCTGTGGTGTGGACAAGAGGGCCGGCATCGTCGGCAGCTGACGACTGCTGAGCAAGGATCCTGGCTCTGTAGCCCTGGTACGAATGAAGGCTTCGGCGATATCGCCGCTCAACAATTCCAGGTCGGGGAGTTCGTCTGGCGAGAATTTGTCGGACCTGACATCGAAAATGGTGAGCTTCCCATGCTGCCCGGAGGAAACCAACCGAGTTTCCGTGTCCAGGTTCGACGACTCAGGCCGTGTCGTGTCGAGGGCCTCAGACTCACTTCCGGCGGCATCCGCGTTGGCTCTCCTCGCCGCCTCCACACTTTGGCGAGGGCGCCACGCCTTCAAAAACACCAACCCACTTATTGGCACCGCCCCGACCAGCACACTGGCGATGACACAAGGCCAAACGCTGAATTTACCACCGCCCTCAAGCGCAGCCTCAGTGCCTGAAACCCCGGAGGAGGCGACAGCTCCGGTCTCCAGCGGCTCGCTCGAGCTTTGGGCAGGTATGTGAAATCGACTCTTGCAGTTCGGACAGGTTACGTCCCCGGACAAGCCCGGTGGGGTCACAATGTAACTTCCACAACTGGGGCACTTGCGCTTTCGACTTCGCATGGCTGCCTCGCAACCTTCGGGCGCTCGTTGTTTGGCTTGACAACGATATCTGGCGGGAACGCCGACGAACGACTCGGGTTCTAGCGGTCTTGCCGATTGACCGACAAGCGAGAAGTAAACCCCAGGCTAAAATGATAGCTGCCCGAATTAATGATCGCAACAATCTGCACTCTGCCCGGCTGGGGTGCGAGAATCCGCTCCTTCAGCCGGGGAGGGAACAGATACGTCCCGGCCTAGCCAGAAGAGCGGCGCCTAACGCTCAGGCAGTCGATCAGACGCTGCGGAATTTCCGCAGAGCAGTCGATGACTGCCTTCCGCCGCTGCCATGTACGGTTACGGATTGATCATGCCCGTGCCTCGCCGCTCAGCGGGATGGGACTGATGGCGGCGGGCCGTAGTAGCCGTATCGGGATGGCAGGCCCAGGGCGCGACGGCGTTCGTTCATCATGCGGAAGTATTCGAACATCTGGGCGCGATGTTCGGGGGTGGTCATGCTGAGAAAACTCTTGGTGCGGTTGTTGTAGGCGGCGATGTCACCAGGGGAGTTAGCCGCGGGGTCATCGCCCCCGGGGCCGCCCGGCCCACCGGGGCCACCCGGCGGGCCGCCGGGGCCGCCCGGCCCACCGGGCGGCCCACCCGGAAAACCGCCTGGACCGCGCGGCGGCCCACCCCCGGAATTCCCCGACGCGTTCGCACCGGAGTTGGCAGCCCGCTCCCGTTCCCTGGCCGCACGCTGCTCCTCCCAACGCTTCCGCCGCTCTTCATCCCGGCGGATTTGCTCGTCGAGATAGGCTTCTTGTTCCGCCTTGGAGAGTTGGAAAAACTTGGCGTAGCGCTCCGCCTCGACTTTCATCCGCTGGCGACCGATCTCGATGCGGGCTTCCGGCGAAAGGCTTTCCATCGTCTTGCCGAATTCTCGCCAGAGGTTCCGGCGTTCTTCTTCGGGAAGTTTCCGCGCTTCCTCACTGTTGAGCTGTTCACTGAGGGCCAAGGCCTTTTTGAAGTTGCGATGGTCCCGCAAGGCGCGGTAGCCAGCAAAACCGGCACCCGCTAAGCCGAGGACGATCAATATGACCAGCAGCCATTTTTTGGCGGACGACATGGCGGAACTCCTGGGGCGGGAGGCTCACTCCACGTGGTAGTCGGCGTAGAGGTAGCAGCGCGAGTGGGCGCTGCCAGCCGCGGCATGGACTTCATCGAAGTCGTACAGGACCAGGATCGTGGCCAACGGGGCCGGTCGTCCGGTTCGCCGGCTGGGGGCGGACACCTCGTCGCGGAGGCGGCCCGCCAAGCCGCGGCGCCCCCCCGCCTTGTACTCATAACTGATGCCCTCCACCGGAAAACGCTTCTGATCGGCCGGACATTTCAGCGATGGGGAGTTCGGGTCCAGACACTGATGGCGGCGATCGGAGAGGACAGCTTGCAGGCTGGGCCGATTGGGGGTGACGCTGGGCATCTGGGCGGCGTCGGGATACCGACCGCCGCTGTAGCGAAGATAGGTGTCGATCGCCTGGCCCAGGTCGGCCAGGTTCGACATACAGTGTACGCGGAGATACAACTGGTTAACTTTGAATACGGCCGGCACCGAGAGGCCCAATAACGTCACGATGATGGCAATGACGACCATCAGTTCCACGAGGGTGAAGGCCGCGCGCCGCCTCTGGACTGCGTGCATCACGTCACTCCTCCGCCGAGGACACCATCTCTGTTATCTCGATGGTATCAAACCGCTCATGAAAAAATCATGAGAGACTCGGTCGGGTGCCATCGTTACGACCGATGAAGGATCAGGTCGAGGACCCAGCATCCCTTAGGATGGACCCCATCGTCGAAGTGCTGAGCGTAATAAGTCGCCCCTATCCGCTCCAGCGCTTTGACCAGTTCGTGACGGCAAGGAAGCCCGTGGTAGAAGGCTCGGGCCACTTCCACGACCTCGGAGGGCCAAGTCGTCGCGGGTCGGGGTTTGCGGAATGGATTACCCACGATGTCGTGCAGCAGTAGGATTTGCTGCTCGCGTTCGCGGGTCCAGGCTTCTTCCCAGGCAGCCGTCCAGCGGGCATCGAACACGTCCTGCCAGGCGGCGGGATCCATCTCTCCCGTGGACCGCCAAGCCGCCCGCCGGGCAGCGGCCCAGGCAATGGCGTCGGCGGCCACGGAAGCATCAACCCCCGCCAACAGCCTCGGGGTGAAGCCCGCAGCCACCCGGGCATCCAGTTCCGCCGAACTCCACGCCGCCGCCAACTCCTCCGGCGTGGCCAAACCGTCGGCGAAGCGTTCGGTCACCTCGATGACGTTGGCCCCATACTGACGCGGGAGCACGTGCATGGCTCGCCGCAGGCAGGCGCTGGCGAACAGGTGAAATTTCCGATCACTGACCTTGCCGTCGAGAAAGTCGAGCAAGGCATCCAGGTCCGAACACGACAGCCAGTCGGCCTTGGTAGTGATGGTCATTGTCGCGATCGGATGGGTCTGGTCGCCTCAACGAATCGACCGGGGTGCCTGTTGGCCCTTGGGCACGCGCGTGGTGTAGGGACGATCCTTCAATCGTTGCTGGAGGTCTGCCTTGGCCTGGTCTCGCAAGGTCGCGTCTTGCAGCAGGTCGGCCGCGCCTAGGGCCAGGACCTTGGCGGCGACCAACATCCCCTTGTGGCCGATGGGCGAGCCGATCGCAGCCACGTTCTGCCAGCTGTGACCCGGGCTGCCGTTGGCGAAGCATACCGTCGTGAGACCGGTCGTCGGCACATGCCAGCTGACGTCGCCGACGTCCGTGGAGCCTCCCTCCGGTAGGTACGGCTGCGCGGGAAGTTCCTCGATCGTCTCCAGCAAGGGCGCTTCCTCTTTCAGGCCGAACTCCGTCCGCAGCGGTGCCTGAAGCTGTCGGGCCAACTCCCGGTCGGCATCATCAAAACGCGGCGGCCCGACTTTGAGGAAATGCTGATAAAGACGCTGCGACAACGGCAGGTTGGGAATGATCTCGTGGCAATCGGTGTCGATCGCGATCTGGACCTTGGTGCGGCTCATCTTGGCGGCCGCCTCTGCGATGTCGCAGACCCAGTCGAAGACGCGCTCCACGTCTTCGTGGGTGTTGGCACGCACATAGTACCACACCTGGGCCGACGCCGGCACCACGTTAGGCTGCCCCCCACCTTGGGTGATGACGTGGTGGACGCGGGTCGTCTCCTTCACGTGTTCCCGCATGTAATTGACGCCGACGTTCATCAGCTCCACGCCATCCAGGGCGCTGCGCCCCTTGTCCGGGCTGCCGGCGGCGTGCGCCGCCAGCCCGGTGAAGGTGAACTTGGCCGAGATCACCGCCTTCGTGCTGCCGTACTCCACCCGATTCTTAGTGCCGGGGTGCCAGTGCAGGCAGGCGTCAAGGTCGTTGAACTGGCCGTCGAGCGTCATGTAGACTTTGCCGATGGCGGTTTCCTCGGCCGGAGTGCCGTAGACCCGAATGGTTCCCTTCAAGCCGTGCTTTTCGTAGGCGGAACGCACCGCCAAGGCGGCACCGACCGCTGCTGTGCCCAAGGCGCAATGCCCGCAGCCGTGTCCCGCCCCCTGCCCGACGATCGGCTTCCGTTGACCCGTCGCCTCCTGCGAGAGGTCCGGCAAGGCATCGTACTCCGCCAGGATGCCGATGATCGGCTTGCCCTCGCCATATTCGGCCACAAAGGCCGTCGGCATATGGCTGACGCCTTCGCGGACGCGGAAGCCGGCCTTCTTAAGGACGCCGATCAACCGGGCCGCGGAGCGGTATTCCTGAAGGCCCAATTCGGCGTAGGTCCAGATGTCTTGATTGATCTGGACCAGCTCAGTCTCAATGGCATCGATGTGGCGAAGAAGGTCCGCCTCGAGCGGACTCAGGGCCTTGGGAGCATTCGCGGCTGGGTCGGCGAGCATGGAGCCGGCAGCTACGAGTGCCGCCAGCGCCACGGACACGGCGTAGCGCATTGGTCGCTTCTCCTCAGGTGTTTCCGACGACCTCAGCTTACCCGCTATTTTGGGCGGCCGCCAGACTCGCTGCGGCGGGGCCCCCCCGCATGGGATACGGGGACCGGCGCCTGCCAGCGAACCGGGGGCACGGATGCGGCGGCCGGTTCAGGCCCCCGCCGCGGCCGAGGCCGCGGCGCGGGCGCGACCAGCCTCGGCTTTCTTCTGCTCCCGCTTCACCAGGCTGGCCTGCACCAGGGCGCGAAACAGCGGGTGGGCTTTCGTCGGCTTCGATTGAAACTCCGGGTGACACTGCACGGCTACGAACCACGGATGGTCGCGGAGTTCGATCACTTCGACCAGCCGGCCGTCGGGGCTGGTCCCGGACACCAGCATCCCGTGGGCGGCGAACTGCTGCCGGTACTGGTTGTTGAATTCGTAGCGGTGCCGATGCCGCTCGTGGACCAGCAGGCTGCCGTAGGCTTGATGCGCCTTGCTTCCCGCCACCAGGACACAGGGGTAGGAACCGAGCCGCATCGTGCCGCCGAGATGCGTGATGTTCGATTGTTCGTCGAGCAGACAAACCACCGGATGGCGGCAGTTGGCGTCCATCTCCGTGCTGTTAGCATCCGGGAGGTGGACGACGTTGCGGGCAAATTCGATGACCGCGCACTGCAAGCCGAGGCAGATGCCCAGGAACGGCACCTGCCGTTCCCGGGCAAAGCGGATGGCCTCGATCTTGCCGGCAAGGCCACGGTAGCCGAACCCCCCGGGCACGAGCACGCCGTCGATGCCGCTGAGGACTTTGTCGGCGCCTTCCTGCTCGACCTCTTCAGCCTCGACTTTGCGGATGACCACCCGGGTGTTCAGGGCGATCCCGGCATGGTCCAACGCCTCATAGACGGACTTGTACGCATCGTGGTGCCGGATGTATTTGCCAACGACGGCGATGGTGACTTCATGGGCCGGGTGGATGATCCGCTGAAGCATCTGCCGCCAATCACTGATGTCGAGCGGCTTGGCGCGGAGGTGGAGCTTCTCGACGATCAGTTCATCGAGGTGATGATCGACCAGGCTGAGGGGCACTTCGTAGATGCTGAACTCCTTGTCCCGCTCCTCGATGACGGCCCGAGGCTCGACGTTGCAGAACAGGGCGATCTTGGCCGCCTCTTCTTGGCCGAGGGGGCGTTCGGTGCGGCAGATAAGGATGTCGGGCTGGATGCCGATTTGCCGCAGCCGCTCCACGCTGTGCTGCGTCGGCTTGGTCTTCGCTTCGCCGGCGGCCTTGAGGTAGGGAACCAGGGTGAGGTGGATGTAGAGGCAGTTCTGTTTGCCGACGTCGAGTGCGAATTGTCGGATGGCTTCCAGGAAGGGGAGCCCCTCGATGTCGCCGACGGTGCCGCCAATCTCGCTGATGACCACGTCCACGTCGTCAGTGGCCAGTTGTCGAATGGCTGCCTTGATCTCATCAGTGACATGGGGGATGACTTGCACCGTCTTCCCCAGATACTCGCCCCGCCGCTCCTTTTCGATGATCGCCTGGTAAATTTTGCCCGTGGTGTAGTTGCACTCCCGGCTGAGGGGGGCGTTGGTAAAGCGTTCATAGTGCCCGAGGTCGAGGTCGGTTTCGGCGCCATCGTCGAGCACATAGACCTCACCATGCTGGTAAGGATTCATGGTGCCGGGATCGACGTTGAGGTAGGGGTCGAACTTTTGCAGGCGCACCCGCAGCCCGCGCCTCTCCAGGAGCATACCGATGGCAGCACTGGTCAACCCCTTGCCAAGCGAACTGACCACGCCGCCGGTCACGAAGATATGTTTGGCCATCGAGAAATCCTTCGCCGCTGGGTCTGGGACAATCCCTGAGGACACTATAGACGCTTTCCGAGAAGGAGCCAAACGGCGGGAGGGAGTGAGCGCCGTCGGTGAGTGGGCATGGGGCGTCGAGGAGCCCGGCCTCTTCGTCAGCGGCCGCGCCTCCGTTCGGTCACGCCGCCGGCCGGCGGCGTGACCGACGATACAGCTGCACAAAGCGCTCGTAGTCCGCGGCGGTGTCCACGCCCAGGCCGCCGTGTCGGACGACGCCGACTTGGATGGCCCGGCCGCGGGCCAAGACCCGCAGCTGCTCGAGCTTTTCCAACTTTTCCAGCGGTGCGGGCGGCAGCATCGCCAGCTGCAAGAGGAACTCGCGACGATAGGCATACAGCCCCAGGTGTCGCAAGAATCGAGGCGGATCGCTGGCGAAGTCCGGCTCCCCGTCGCGGACGTAGGGAATGGGGCTGCGGCTGAAATACAAGGCCCGTCCGGTCGCGTCGCAGACGACCTTGACGCAATTCGGGTCCAGCCAGTCGCCCTTGGACCGCAGTGGCACTGCCAGCGTCGCCATGTCTGCTTCCGGATCGCGCTCCAACAGACCCGGCAAGAGGTCGAGGGCCTCGGGATCGATCAGTGGCTCGTCGCCTTGCAGGTTGATGACGACGTCGGCATCGAGATGCCGGGCCACCTCCGCGACCCGATCCGTGCCGCTGGGGTGATCCCGGCGCGTCATGGCCACGCGACCACCAAACCGCCGCACCGCCGCGGCGATGCGCGGATCGTCGGTGGCCACGATCACCGTGCGCGCTCTGTGTGCCTGGCAGGCCCGTTCATACACGTGCTGGATCAAATATTTTCCCGTGACACGCAACAACGGCTTACCGGGCAGACGCTTCGAAGCGTAGCGCGCGGGAATGACAATGGCGACTTGCATGAGGACCTCCCTGTCCGGTCGAGACGCCCCGTCCTCCTGACGAGGCCGCCCTAGTAAACCGGCTTGGCCAGCTGGGAGCAAGCCCAGCTGCCGGCGGGGTGTCTCTCTAGTTGTCCGTGGGGCCCGGGTGCAGCGGCGGAGTGGAATTCATCGGTTTGCGCTCGCGCGAGGGGGAAGACGGGTGCTGGGCACGCAAGGCGTGTGGAACGATCAATCGTGGACGCGAAACGAGGAGCCGGCAGGCAGCCGTGGACAAACCTCCGCTTGGAGCGCTCCCCCTTGAACGACAGGTGCGCCGTGGCGCCGGATGGCTCACCCTGTCGCCTCGCGGACGTTAAATTCCAGCTTCCACCGCTGCTTGCCTTGCCGACTCAAGCACCACAGCTCCAACGTGCCGACCTCGGTGACTTTGCTGTGCAAGTGCACCGGCACCATTTGGCCCTCGCTCCCCGGCGCTTCGAGCGTGGTGGCCAGCGGACTCAACTCCTCGATCTGACCTTCCCACTCCTCGACGACCGTGCCGACCGCATCGTCACGGCGCAGGGTGGAACCGAGGAACCGGAACTCGACCGGCTCCCCGACAACCAGGCCGAACTCTTGGCCGGGGACGTCGGTTTCGGTTCCTTCCTCCATGCCGAAGGGGACGACACAAACGGCCTTGATCGGCGGAGGAGTGCCGGGGACGGCCGGAAGGGCGCTGGCGACGCCGATGTAGTAGGCGCGGGCGGTGCCGCCGCGAATCCGCACCCCCTTGCCGCGACGGACGAGGCCGTAGTAAGCGGCGCCCCGCGCCACCGCCAAGTCAAGGTCCTGGCTGGCCAGGACCTTGACAGGTGGCGCTCCGGCGTCGGCCGCCCACTGGTTCAGGATGGCCACCAAACGGTCGCGCAGCGGCGCCGCCTTGAAGACGCCGCCGTTGAACAGGACCGCCGTCGGCTGGGTCAGTTTCTTGCGGCCGCGACGGCTGGGAGTGCGCTCGGCAATGACCTCCGCATGGCGCCCCAAGAAGTGGGCCAGGTGCTTGCTGATCGCCGGGTCGGCGGCGTAAGGCAGCCCCAGTTCCTGCAATCCCACCGCCCGTTGCCGTTTGGGCACGTCGTCGAGCGAACACGCGGGGAAAAAGCCCTCGAGGAGCACCTGTTCGAGGTCAGCCCGGGTTAGCTCGCACTTGAGCGTGCCGCCGACGACACGGCTGCCACGACCCAGGACCGTGACCGGGGCCCGTTCCAGCTTCGGGTCCGAAAAAAGCTGCTCCTTGGCTGCCCGGCAGCTGTGCCAGAGCATGTGCATCTGCCCGGCATCGAGTTTGGTCCCTTTGGCGGCGAGGAGCTGCGCGAGGTGATGGGCCAGAGCCAGGTCCATGTTGTCGCCGCCCAGCAGGATGTGGTCGCCGACCGCCACCCGCGTCAGGACCAGCTGACCAGCCTCCTCAGCTACGGCAATCAACGTCAGGTCGGTGGTGCCGCCCCCCACGTCGCACACCAGGACCACATCGCCCAGCTCCACCTGCTGCCGCCAGCGATCGTGGCTGGCCTCGATCCAGGCGTAGAAGGCGGCCTGCGGCTCTTCCAACAGGGTCAGGTGCTCCAAGCCCACTGCTCGGGCAGCTTCAACCGTCAATTCCCGGGCCACGGCGTCGAACGACGCCGGCACCGTTAAAACGATCTCCTGTCGCTCCATGCGGTTCTCGGGCACGTCCCTGGCCACGGTATAATTCCAGGCTTCGCACAGGTGCTTGAGGTACCGGGCCGAGGCTTCCACCGGCGAGACCTTGCGGGCCTCAGCCGGCGCTTTCCACGGCAGCAGGGCGGCCCGGCGATCGACCCCCGCGTACGACAGCCACGACTTCGCCGAAGCCACCAGCCGCGTCGGCACCTGGCTGCCGTAATTCCGGGCAAATTCGCCGACGGCTTCGTCCCGGTTCGGGTCCCACGGCAGGCGCAGGCTCCCGGCGGGAAGTTCGTTCGGCCCGGGCAAGTAGAGGAACGACGGCAAGAGCGGCCGCTCCGCCACTTGACCCGCTGCCACCACCTGCGGTATCGGCAACGTCACCACGGCCGCGTCTTGGGCCGGACTGCCCGTATCGACATACGCCACGGCGCTGTTGGTCGTACCCAGGTCGATGCCGATGACGTAACGCGACGACGCCATGGGTCACCTCCGGATGACGATGCCGCCGGCCGACGCCGGCGGGGCCAGTCCTTTTGGCCGCGTCGGGGAGACGGGCAAGTGCCACTGGGACGGTCCTCCCTGACGCGCCGGACACGTCCACGATTGCGACAAGCCAGTGATCTTGGCCCGAAAGAAGGCCCTGACTTGTCCCATTATAGAGGAGCCGCGGCTGCGTTGCTGCCGAGCGTTGGGGAGCGTGGCGGGGGGGGGGGGGGGGGGCCCCCCCCCCCCGGGAAGGGTGAGGGCGGGCGCCCCCACACCCCCCCCCCCCCCCCACCCCCCCCCCCCCAGGGGGGGGGGGCGCGCGGCCGGGCGC
>JANWYO010000153.1 GCA_025055215.1 Gemmataceae bacterium | reverse complement strand
TCATCCTGGGCGGCGGACGCGGGACTCGGCTCTACCCCTTGACCAAGCTTCGCAGCAAGCCTGCGGTCCCCGTGGCGGGCAAGTATCGGCTGATCGACATTCCCATCAGCAACTGCATCAACAGCGGCCTGAATCGAATCTACGTGCTGACGCAATTCTTGAGCGTCAGCCTTCATCGGCACATCGCCAACACCTACAAGTTCGACCCCTTTAGTCGGGGGTTCGTCGAAGTGCTGGCGGCCCAGCAGACGAACGAAAACAGCGACTGGTATCAGGGGACGGCCGACGCCGTTCGGCAGCAGATCCGCTACGTCCAGGAGGACGGGGCCAGCGAGGTGCTGATCCTCTCGGGGGACCAGTTGTACCGCATGGATTTTCGCCAGCTCGTCAAGACCCACCGCGACACCGGGGCGGACGTGACCATCGCCGTCCTGCCCGTGGCTAAGGAGCAGGCGTCCGGCTTCGGCATCATGCGGCTGAACGAAACTGGCCGGGTCGTCGGCTTCGTCGAAAAGCCGGAAAATGAGGCCGCCCTCCGCCCCTTGTACACCCCGGCCGACTGGATCGAAGCTCGCGGCATCCCGTGCAAAGGGCGGCACTACCTGGCCAGCATGGGCATCTACCTGTTCAAGCGGCAGGTGTTGTTCGATCTGCTGAACACGCCGCCGCTGGCCAAGGACTTCGGCAAGGAGGTCTTTCCCCGAAGCATCCACACCCATCATGTGCAAGCCCATCTGTTCGACGGCTACTGGGAGGACTTGGGCACTATCAAAGCGTATCACGAGGCCAACCTGGCTTTGTGCGGTAATGATCCTCCCTTCGACTTTCACAGCCATGAAGGGGTGATCTACACGCGCATGCGCTTCCTGCCGGCCTCGCGGGTCAGCGAGGCCCGGCTCCACGAGTGCTTAATCAGCGACGGCTGCATCATCCAGGCGGGGACGTCCATCAGCCGCTCCGTGGTGGGGGTGCGCAGCCGCATCGGCAGGAACGTGGTCCTTCGCGACACCGTGCTCATCGGCGCCGATCGCTTTGAGACCGAGGCGGAGCGGGCCGAGAACCGCGCTCGGGGTCTGCCGGACCTCGGGGTCGGGGATGGCTCGGTGATCGAGCGAGCGATCCTCGACAAGGACTGCCGGATCGGCCGGAATGTGCGCATCACCAACCGGGAGGGGCGAATGGAGGCCGACGCCGAGAATTACCACATTCGCGACGGGATTGTGGTGATTCCCAAGGGTGCCGTGGTGCCGGATGGCACGGTGATTTGAGGCGGCGGGCGGCGGCTTGTCGGCCGCCGCCGCCACGTCAGACGCCCACGCCTTCCGGCTCCGCTGCCGGCCGACGTTCCCGGGCTGACCGCGCTCCCTCGCCAAAGATCAACAGCAAGGGACTGGCGATGTAAATCGAGCTGTACGTCCCGATCAGCACGCCCACCACCATCACGAACGAGAAGAGGTGAACCCCATCGCCTCCCCAGATGTACAGCACCACCACCACCAGCCATGTCGTGAAGGCCGTCAAGATCGTCCGGCTGAGGGTCTGGTTGACGCTGTCGTTGATCATTTGTGGCGTCAGGTCGGGGTTTTTGCCCCGCACCTCGCGGATGCGGTCGAAAACGACGATGGTGTCGTTGACCGAGTAGCCGACGAGGGTCAGCAGCGCTGCCACCGTGGCCAAATCGATCTTGAAATCCTGGATGAGGAGCAGGTTGCCGATCCAGCTGCCGCTGATGTAGTGGCAGAAGGCGATGATGCCGAGGGTGAGAAACAGGTCATGAATCAGACAGAGCACCGCCGCCAGGCCGAACGTCCAGTTGCCGAAGCGGAACCAGAGGTAGAGCAACACGGCTCCCCAGCTGGCCACAATCGCCGTGAAGGCCCGGCCTTGGGTCTGGGCGGCGAACTGGCTGTCAAAGTTTTCCAGCCGCTCCGGCTGTGGCCGGTCGTTGAAGACGACCCGCGACTTTTCCAGGATGTTGCGGAATTGTTCCGGCTTGATTGCCGCCAGCACGTCGTCATTGAGGGTCAGGCGCATCAGGCGGTAGCGTTTCTGCCGTTCCAGCTCCTGGGCGCTGTGGGCCTCCACGAGGCGTTTCAGGGCCGGATCGTCGGTCGGTGCCGTGACTCCCTCCAGGTCGAAGGGATTGCTGGATGCAATGCCCGCCTCGGCGAATTGCGTCTCCAAGACGGAGCGCACCCGACTGGGCGAGGCGAAGTCGCTGAACGGCAGCACCGCCCATCGTGGGTTCTTCACCTCTTGGTTCGGGTCCTTCAGTTGAGATGCCGGCACCCACTTGCCGTCGCCGGCATACAACAGCGCCTCGTTCATGTCGATGCGCTTGAGCAGCTTCTTCCCCTGGGCATCGGTCAGGAGCCGGTCGAGCGACACCAGCACCAGGTCGGGGGCTTTCTCTGAGGTGCGGACGGTGAAGAACCGGCTGACACCGATGCCGCTGTCTTCGCCCATGAAGATCTGCTCGACGGATAGGTCGGGCACCTGCGAAGCCCGCCGGGCCACGTCCCGCTCACGCTCTTCCTTGGTCTCGCCGGCCGCCCGGTTGGGTAACTGCACCAGTCCGCTGCTGGTGCCATCGGTATACTTGATTTCAAACTTTCGCCCCTCGTCATCCTTCTGAATCACCTGGGCGACCTGGAGCTTGGCCTGCTGGTTCTCGCGGTCGAGAAGTTTCCTCAGCTCACCGATGCTCACCGGCTCCTCAAGCTGGCCGGTGTAGGCGGTGCCGCCGATGAAATCGATGTTCAGCCCCTCTCCGCCGCGCGCCAGGAAGACGCTGATTCCGATGGCGGTCAGGACGACGGTAGCGGTAAACCAGTAGTAGCGAATGGCCATGAAGTCGATGTTCGTCTTGGATAGCAGCCGCAACATGCTGAGCTTGGGCAGCCAGCCTTTGGCCAGCCAGATGTCGAACATCAGGCGAGTCATGTAGAGGGAGGTGAACAGGCTGATGACCAGGCCGACGGTCAGGCTGACGCCGAACCCCTTCAGCTGGTCATTGCCGACGGCGTACAGGACGATGGCCGTGAAGATGCTGGAGAGGTGGGTGTCGATGATGGTGGGGAAGGCGCGGTCGTAGCCGTTGCGGAGGGCGAGGGCGAGGCTGGCGCCGCGGTCGCGCTCCTCGCGGAGCCGCTCGTAGATGAGCACGTTGGCATCAACTGCCATGCCCAGCATGAGGACCAGGCCCGCCAAGCCCGGCAAGGTGAAGCTTGCCTGCACCAGCACCATGAAAGCCACGGTCAACAAAAGGTTGGCGGTCAGGGCGATGCAGGCGACCAGGCCGGCAAAGCGGTAGTAGAGGATCATGAAGCCGACCACCGCCACAAAGGCGAAAATGATGGCGTTGCGGCCGGCGACGATCGTGTCCTCTCCCAAGGTAGCGCCGATCGTGTTTTCGCTGACCGGTTCGGGCTTCAAGGCCGCCGGCAATGCCCCGGACTTGAACAGCCGCACCATATCGTTGACCTGCTTCATGTCGAACCGACCGGTGATCACGCCATTGGTGCTGATGGGCGAATTGATCGTGGGGGCCGATTCGATCAAGCCGTTGACGATGATCGCCAGGTGGCGATACACCGTTGCCGGGCCGCTGCCGCTCGGCTTGTTGGCCGTCGTCAGCTCGTAAAAGAGGTTTCCGCCCTGAGAGTTGAAGGTGAAGCCAACCGCCAGCTGACCCTGGTGTTCGGTGGGAAAGGCGTTGATCAGGTATTCACCGCTCACCTTCTGCCCGGGGAGCGGGTCGCGGACCAGGATAAAGTATTCGTACTTTTTCGGGCCCTGTTCCTTCAGATCGATGGGGCTTTGTTTGCCCCGGAACTCCCGGCTGTAAAGGAGACAGGGTGAGTTCCCTTGCATCGGCAAGAGGAGGGCGCGGTACTCCTTCCGGGCCTGGGCAGCCTCCCACCAGAGGCTGCCATTGGGCACCGGGGTCTCGTAGTTATTCGACAGTCTCAAGGTCTGCCGTTCCTGCGCGCCCAACTCGACCCACGAGTACGTCGTTCGGCCGCTGGCAAATGGCGTGCTCCACGGGAAAAGGTCGGAGCCATCCGAGGCCCGAGGGGAGGGCGGGGGCTTTTCTTTCTCGGCCAGGCGTTGGAGCTCGGCCCGCCGGGCCTCGCGCTCCTTTTCGTCCGGGTTCGCGTCGCTGGCGGCGTCGATCCATGCCTTGGCAGCCTCAATGGCTTCCTTGTCGTCCCCTTCGTTGGCGAGGATGCGGAATTCGAGGCTGCCGACTTTGCTAATCAGCCGTTTGATGTCCTCGACTTCCTCCGGTGTGAAGTTGCCCCCAGCCCGGCCGCCACCGGTGGGGAGGACGATTTCGACGCGGCTGTTGCTCACCGGGCGGATGGTCACGTCCTTCTGGTTCGACGGGTCGATGCGCCGCCGCAGGGGCTCGATCAGGTCTTTGATGTCGAAGTTGGGGGGAAGCCGCCCATCGGGAAACTTGTCCACGTCCACTTCGTAGACGACGTTGGTGCCGCCAGCCAGGTCCACCCCAAGCTTGAAGCCGCCTTCATGGGTCGCCGCGTGCACAACGACGGCCACCGCCGCCAGCGTCGGCACAAGGCAGATCACGATGCGAGTGATGAACGGTTTCATGGTGAAGAGTGACGCCTTTCGGTCAGAAGAGGCAACCTTGCCTGGTGCGGGAGCGGCCCAAGACCTTCGGAGGCGCCGGCCGAGGGCCGGCGGCCGGCTCAAGCCCCGCTTTTCTCCTTGTCGGATTCGTCGCCTCGCAGCACGCGCACCACGCTGCTCCGGGTGACGCGGATGCGGGTGTTCGAGCTGTCATCCACCTTCAGGACCATCTCGTCTTTGTTGTCGCGGATCGAGACGACGACGCCAATGATCCCTCCCGACGTGAGAACCTCGTCCCCTTTCTTGATGGAGGCGATCAGCGCCTGCCGCTGTTTCTCCTGTTTGCGCATCGGCAAGACGAACAGGAGGACGAAGGCCAGTGCCATCAATGCCAGGGGGAGTAATCCCGCCCACCAGGGTGGCCCCCCGGGCGCGTCGGCCCCCTGCGCCAGCAACGCCAGCCATCTCATAGACCACCCTGCCTCTGCCAACCTCCCCTCTGCCCAGGCACGATGCTGACCCCAGCCTGAACCGACGCCTCGGCCCAAAGCGGGCAAGAGGGTATCTTAAAGCCACGTCTCCCAACGGGCAAGGCAAGCTGCCTGAAACGCCGCAAAGCGCCCCGCGCTGATCGCTCGTCGAATCTCCGTCATTAGGCGACAATACATGCTCACGTTATGCAACGACACCAGCGTCGGCCCGAGCATCTCGTCCGCCATGAACAGATGATGTAAGTACGCCCGGCTGAAATGACGGCAGGTGTAGCATGGACAATCGGACTCCAGGGGGCCCGGATCTCGCCGGTGCACGGCGTTTCGCAACCGCACGGTCCCGGACCAGGTAAAGGCTTGGGCATTGCGGCCATTGCGCGTCGGCAGCACGCAGTCGAACATGTCGATCCCGGCGGCCACCGCCCTCAGGATGTCGCTGGGTCGGCCAACGCCCATGAGGTAGCGCGGCTTGTCCGCGGGAAGGAAGGACGCGCACACCTCCAGGGCGGCCGCCATCTGCTGCGGTGTCTCGCCGACGCTGAACCCGCCCAGGGCATAACCGGGGAAGTCAAGCCTGACTAATGCTTCGCTGCATTCTTGCCGCAAGTCGAGGTCGGTGCCTCCTTGCACGATGGCAAACAAGGCCTGGTCACTGCGTCGGTGGGCGGCCCGACAGCGCTCCGCCCAGCGGATCGTCCGCTGCACCGCCTGGCGCAGGTACTCCCGGGCCGTGCCGAAAGGCGGGCATTCGTCCAGACACATGGCGATGTCGGAGCCAAGGTTCTCTTGAATGGCGACGGCCCGTTCCGGGGTCAGTTCCACCCGGGCACCGTCGATGTGAGAGCGAAAAACCACGCCTTGGTCGTCGATGGTTCGACTGGGAGCCAGGCTGTAAACCTGAAACCCCCCGCTGTCGGTGAGGATCGGCCCGTGCCAGTTCATGAAGCGGTGCAGCCCGCCCAGGTCGGCAATCAGAGTATCGCCCGGCCGCAGCGCCAGGTGATAGGTATTGCCGAGGATGATGCTGGCGCCCGCATGCACCAATTGTTCCGGGGTCAGCCCTTTAACAGTCCCCTGGGTGCCGACCGGCATGAAGGCGGGAGTTTCCACCGGGCCATGCGCGGTCGTCAGACGGCCGAGCCGGGCTGTCCCGTCCACCTGAAGCACTTCAAAGCGGAAGGGCGTATTCATGAATGGCGTCGGCGGGGCCCTTGGCGCGAGCCGCAGCGGCTGCCACCGGTTGGCCGGCGCAGGGGTCAGTCGCCTCGCAGCGTCAAGCCGTACTGGGCCAACTTTTCGCGGACTTCGTTCAACGAGGTGATGCCGAAGTTTTTGGATTCCAGGAGTTCGTCGGCGGTCCGCTGCACCAGGTCGCCCAGGTTGTTGATCCCCAGGCGGTTCATGCACTTGCGGGCCCGGACGGAGAGATTCAACTCGCTGACCGGCTTGTTCAGGATGGCTTGCTCCTCCGGGCTGAGCGGTTGCTGCGGCCGATGACGCACGTCGTAGGCGTAGGCAGCTCCTTCCTCCAGCGACTGTCCCAGGCGGAGCCCCTTGGAGGCCATCATCTCCTTGATCTCCGCCAGCGATGTTTCCCCGAAATTCTTGCTGCTGAGCAACTGCTGCTCCGTCACCCGCGTCAGGTCACCGAGGGTCTTGATGTTCATCTTCTTCAAGCAATTGCGAGCGCGGACCGACAGCTCGAAATCGGTGACCGGAATTTCCAACACCTGGCTGAACCGGCTGTGGTGCGTCTCTTCCTCGGGACTGTAGTACATCGTTTGTGATGCCTGCGCATCCTTCAGGAACAGACGCGCCTGCTCGTCGAGAGGGTTGACCTGGAGGACCTTGCGGAAGCATTCGGCGGCGCGGTCATATTTTTCGGCGTCTTCATAAAGCACGCCCAGGTTCATCAGCACGCCGACGTGGATCGGTGGGTGCTGGAGGCAGCGCTCGTAGCACGCAATTGCCTCCTCGTCGTTGCCCGCCAGGTCATGGGCATGTCCCAGCTGGAAAAGGGCCCCGGTGTGGGAGGGATCCAGCTCGACGGCCCGCTCAAAATGACGTATGGCCTGGAGGCGTTCGCCTTCGGCCAGAAGGCAGCTGCCGAGCTGAAAATGGTATTCGGCGCTATGGCTGGAGACCTTCTCCTTTTGCTCCAACTCGGCCAGCAAGGACCGGGCGGCCGCCAGGTCTCCCCTCTGACGGTAGATGTTCACGCGCATGAGCTTGACCTGGCTGGCAGTGTAGCCCGCCTTCTCCGCCCGGTCGAATGCCTTGAGTGCCTCATCGAATTCCCGGCGGTCGGCCAAGGCGCGGCCGAGGTAGAAATTGGCCAAGGCCCCTTCAGCTTGCCGGAGGTGCTCGATGGCATCAGTTAGATGACCCAGAAAGAACTTGGCGATACCCAGCTTCAAGTGCCAACGCTTGACGGCTGCTCCCGAGGCAGCATCGAGCTTTTTCTTGAGCACATCGGCCACTTCCCGCAGCGTGCGGAATTGGGTTCCTCCTTGGGCCAACCCGTTCCGCAGCTGTTGCACCGTCCCGGCGTCGCACTCTTCCCGCTCCACCAGCAACGCTTTGAGGTCGATAAGCATCGGCTCCACCGCCACGGTCAACCTCCCTTTCGCCACACCACCGGGCCCGCACGCGGGTTGGCGGTGCCAGGGCTATTCCTTCGTCCACGGGGTCGCAGTTGTCGGTTGCTCGAAAAAGATAATATAAGGGTCGATTCGGCCAGGGCAAGGTCAGACGCCTTGACGTGCGTTCACGGCGTGGGACGGCGGCGGTTCATGGTTCAGCGTTCGGCACGTACTTCTCGGGCCTCGTCGGCGTTGCCTGCGTGCTACGCCCGGGTGATCCCCGGGTTGGAGCCGGTGGCTGCCGACGAGATCACGCGCGACCTTGGCGGCGAAGTCAAGCGTGTGGCCAGGGAGATCGTCGTCTTCCGCGCTCCGGCCATCGACCGCCAGCTGTTAGAGCTGCGGACTACGGAAGACGTTTTCCTGCTGGCCTGGGGCACGGACCAATTGACGTACCGCGCCGCGGACCTGGAGCACATTCGCCGCTGGACGGCTCACGATGTGGACTGGGAGTGGTTGTTGCAACTCCATCACTTGGTGCGGCCCAAACCTCGTGGGCGGCCGACCTTCCGACTGGTGACGCAGATGAGCGGCGAACACGGCTACCGCCGGCGCGACGCCGGTGAGGCCTTGGCCCAAGGCCTCGCCGGCAAATTGCCCGCCGCCTGGCGACCGGCCGAGGACAATGCCGATGTCGAAATCTGGCTCACCATCCACGGCCGCACCGCAGTCTGTGGCCTGCGCCTCTCCGACCGGACCATGCGCCACCGGACCTACAAGCGGGACCATCGGCCGGCCTCCCTGCGCCCGACGTTGGCCGCCGCCATGATCCGCCTGGCTGACACCCATGACGCCCAGGTCGTCTTGGACCCGATGTGTGGTGCCGGGACGATCCTCGCGGAACAACTGGCCGCGGCCCGACGCCACGGCCTGAAACTGGCCGGCGTCTGGGGAGGCGACCGCGATCGCGATGCCCTGGCGGCTTCCGCCGCCAACCTGCGCCGCCTCGGGGCCGCTGAGCTGGTCTGTTGGGATGCCCGGCGCCTGCCCTTGCCCGGCCAGTCTGTCGATCGCATTATCTCCAACCCCCCCTTTGGTAAGCAGCTGGGCGATCCCCATGAGTTGGGCCTTCTCTACCGCGACATGCTCGCTGAGTATCAGCGAGTCCTTCGTCCCCAAGGGGTTGCTGTGCTGCTGGTCAGCGACCTCGCCCCGTTGGAGGCGGCTGCCCGAGGCGCCGGGTGGGTGGCGAGCCGTCAGCTGCGGGTCTGCCTCCTGGGTCAGCCAGCGGTCATCAGCGTCTGGCGGAATCGGTCAGCCTGAGTTAGCATGAAAGTGAGATGAAGGTCGGTTCCCCTCCCGTCGTCTTTCCCGGGGACCGAGCGTTCGGCGCGTGAACGGGGAGAAGTCATGGCCGGTCCCAAATACACCTGTCCCGAATGCAAGGCGGTCTTACGCCCAGCCAAGCCGCTGACCCCAGGCAAAAAAGTGCGCTGCCCGAAGTGTGAGGCCATTTTCACGGTCGAGGAAGAAGGCCGGGCGCCGGCCGTCGCGGCGGCACGGCCGCCGCGGAACGAGGACGACGAGGGGGGGACGTACGGCCTGTTCGACCACACCGACGAGGAGGCCGAGGGCAAAGGCCGAAAGGTCGATTACGAGGAATCCCTCCGCGACAAGTTCCCCAAGAGCAAACGCGGTCCTGCCCAGGCACTGGCGACCGGGCCTTCTAACTGGCTCCTGGGCACCGGCCTGCTCTTCGCCTTCGTGTCGCTGGGCCTCATTCTGTATTGGGGCTTTCCTCTGGTGTTCAGCGACCACCTGACGCAGCCGAGCGAAAAGCTGCGCGACTTCAAAGACCGCCCCTGGGAAATGTCGTGGGAGGAGTTCGACCAACGCTTAGCCACCGATAAGAATGCCAAGAACCAGGAGCGCTACCGCAAGGCTTACGACGAACTCCGCCAACTCGATCGCGAGCGCACCATCCAGCGCGTGACGAAGATCGTGTTGCTCGGCATCCCGGGCCTGGCCTACGGCATTGTCCTGACGGTCGGCGCCGTCAAGATGCAAAACCTGGAGTCGTACCGCTGGGCCGTGATCAGCAGCGTTTTGGCGATGCCGAGTATCCTCGGCCTGCCCGCGGGGTTGTGGTGTCTGAAGACGCTCCGGCATCCCGACGTGATCGCGGGGTTCGAGGAGGAGTCCGTCGAGGAGTAACCACCGCGGTGGTCGCGCCCCAGCTGCCATCCCCAGACGTTCCGGACGTGCCCACCCGGCGGGTTGCGTTGGGCCTGTTCGTCATCGGTCAGCTCGTTTTTCTCGTAACCGCCAACCTGTTGCGTTGGGTCGATTCGCTGCGGCCCCGACTCAAGGAGAAAGAGTGGGTCAAGGTGATCGCTCCCGACTGGGTTGCTGAGACCGGTCATGTCTACGATGCGATGCACGTGGTCAGCGGGTTGACACGGCGCTGGTCTCAGTTGACGGGTCAACCGCAAAATTGGTCCCTTTTTGCTCCCGTGGTCGCTGACCATGTTCCGTTCCCGGCTGTGGAACTCCGCTGGACGGCGGAGGCGCCGCCGCGGTCGGTGTGGGTGCTTTCGGACAACGAGCCCGAGGACGTACGCGCCTTTTTTCGCATCGGCAAGTTTCGGTTGCGTCGCTACGAATCGGTCCTCAGCCTCGGGCTATGGCGGGGCGAGCACCAGCTTGACGAGGTGGCCGACGGTTGGCGCCAGCGGATCGAACGGCTGGTGCGTCAGGAAGGGGCTGCGATCCAGGCCTATTGTCGGTGGCGCGGCGAGGAATATCGGCGGCGGCACGCGGAGAGACCGCCGCCTACCGAATACGTCCTCTGGATGCGTGTCTACCACACGCCGCCGCCCGATGACTTGCCCGACCCGTGGCTTTGGCGGGGGCCGGAGGTCTGGCCGGTGGCGCGCTGGCGGCCCGCCGAGAAGCCGCCCGCGGGGCATGGTGCGGTGGAGATGTATCATCCCGTGGCCCGGCGTTTCGAGTATCTCCGCTGAGCAGGCTGGCCCGGCATGAGCGGCACGCGGATCGTCGGCCTGGTTCCCTGGCTGCCCTGGCCCTTGAACCGCTCGCCGTGGTGGACCGCGCCGGTGCGTGCTGAGCGGCTGGCGGCGCTGCGGATCGGACTGGCGGTCCTGTTCCTGGCGGACGTGCTGCTGTACTACGGACCGTGGTTACCGGTCTTTTACGGGGCGAATTCGCTGGGCGACCCGGAGGTCTTCGCCTGGGTCTGCCGCGCGCCGCGCTGGTCGTGGACGCCGCTGCGCTCTGTCCACAGCCTCGCGGTCATCGAAGTCGCTTTCGCCTTTTGGATCGTGACTGGCGTCGGATTGCTCCTCGGCTTCTGGACACGCTGCTGTGCCGCCGTCAGCTGGGCCTTGTCGGTGTCGCTGAGCAATCTCAATCCCTACGTCGAGAATGCTGGCGACGAAGTTCGCACCATCATCCTTTTCTACCTGATGCTCTCTCCCTGTGGTGCGGTGTGGTCGCTCGATGCGGGGCAGGGGAGGGAAAGGGAGGTCGTCCTGGTCCCGCCCTGGCCCTTGCGGTTGCTCTTCGTTCAGATGGTCCTGATCTACTTCATGAACGGTTTGTACAAGGCCGGAGGTGCTGACTGGCAGGCCGGGGACAGCCTGTATTACGTCCTGGCTGACTTGACGCTCGCGCGCTGGTCCTACGCGCAGCTGCCGCTCCCGGTTCCGCTGACGCGCTGGCTCACCTGGCTGATTCTGGGATGGGAGTTGGCGTTTCCGGCGCTGATGCTGGCCCCCGGGTTGGCCGGGGCGCTGACCGACCGCCTCCGTTGCCCCGATCCGTGGCGCCGCGGCCTTCGCCGCGCCGCCACCGCCCTGCGGACGGCCGGCTTGCTCTTCGGGGTTGCCTTCCATGTAGGCATCGCCCTCTGCCTGGAAATCGGCATGTTCGCCCCGTACATGCTCTGCCTTTACTTGCCCCTGCTTCCGTGGGAGCGTTGGGCCGACCGTCATGTCACGGACAGCAGGGTCGGGTGCTCGACCGAGAGGTAGTCACCATAAGTCATCTGCACCGAGATGGCGTGATCCCCGGCATTGAAGTTGATGGAGCGATTGTCTCCCAAAGCCGGATCGCAGTAGGTCGGCAGCTGAAACAGGCTGCCGAAGGGCGGAATGGCCCCGGGCTGCAAGCCCGTCAGCTGCTCGACCTCCTCGCGCGAGGCGAAGCGGAGCCCTTTGACTCCCAAGGCGGTGCGGACTTTGCGGCCGTCGAGCTTCCGATCCGCCGGGATGACAAACAGCGCGAAGCGTTCGCCCACTTTGGCGACGAGGGCCTTGGCGCCGCTGGCCAGTGGCGTCCCCCGCACGGCGGCCGCTTGCTCACTGGTAAAGACCGGGGCGTGTTGCATGATCGTGAACGGCACATGGCTGGCTTCCAGCTTGGCGAGCAAGCGGTCAACGACGCTTAAAGACATAAGAACTCACGCCCTCCGCAAGCACCCGCCGCTGGCGTCGTTTGACCGGCGCGGGACGATTCAGGACTGGCGAGCCGAATTCGAGAGTGTATCTTAGGGGACAATACGTGGCCCCTCCAAAAGGTGAAGCCTCATGGCGTTCGACCCCTTGGCGTTGCCACCCCTGTGGACAGCTGATTTGCCCGGGATCGGCGGCCGGCTGAAACAAGAGCCGGAGGATTTCGAGGTCGAGGAAATCCCGGCCTACGAGCCATCAGGGCAGGGGGGGTACTTGTACTTGTGGGTTGAGAAGCGGGGGCTAGGCTCGGAGTTTTTCATTCGGCAGCTGGCCCAGCGGCTGCGCCTCGGTGCCACCGAAGTCGGCCTGGCGGGCCTGAAGGACCGCCAGGCGGTCACGCGGCAGTGGGTGTCGGTGCCGGCCACGGCCGAGTCGCGGCTGGCCCAGCTGGACGGGGATGGCATCCGCGTCTTGGCCGTCAGCCGGCACGGCAACAAGCTCCGGACCGGGCACCTCCGGGGGAATCGATTCCGCATCTTGGTCCGAGACGTCGGGCCTGCGGCAACCCCCCGCGCCGATGCCATCATCCAGCGGCTTCGTCAACTCGGCTTGCCGAATTTTTACGGTCCTCAGCGATTCGGCCAAGGAGGGGCCACGGTGGAACGGGGCTTGGCCATCCTCCGGGGCGAGCGGCCGGCAGGAAAAGAGCGACCATTCCTCCGCAAGCTGGCGCTGTCCGCGGCCCAAGCGAGTTTATTTAATCATTACCTGAGCCGACGGCTGCGGGACGGGCTGTTGCGGCAGCTGCTCGACGGCGACGTGGCGGCCCAGGGGCCGGTCGGTGGCCTGTTCCTGGTGGATGACGTGCCGCGGGAACAGGCGCGCTTCGAGGCCCGCGAGATTGTGTCGGCGGGGCCGATGTTCGGGCGGAAGACGTTCCCGGCCGCCCGGGAGGCTGCCCGGCGCGAGGCGGAAGTCTTGGCCGACGCCGGCCTGACGCCGGCGTCGTTGACCGGCCACGGCCGCTTGCTTCCGGGAACAAGGCGGCACAATCTCGTCTATGTCGATGACCTCGTGGCGAGCGAGGAACTCGAAGGCTTGCGGCTTTGTTTCACCCTCCCGGCGGGGAGCTACGCGACGGTTTTGTTGCGGGAGTTGATGAAGAACGCCGAGGCGGACAGGGAATTGTCCGGGACCGAGAAGAACGAGGGTATCAGCTGCATGGCCGCCGAGCTGGGGTAACGCGGCGTCGAGGGCCGGAATCCTTTGGCGTCGCCAGCTGGCTCGCGCGACAATGCAGTTTCGGAAGGAACGCCGGAATCTTCAACACTCACCTGCTCGCATTGGGGGAACGCGTGAACATCGCAGAATGCACCGTACCGGAAAAGATTCTCCTGGCTGCCTATCAGCTGGAGAATGAGGGTCAATCACCCTTCAGTGCCGAGGCGCTGATCGTCGCCGCCTGGCAGAAGTACCCGCAAAGTTTCGGCTTGAAGGGGTACGCCGATCAGTATCCCGACTCCAACAAAGTCCTGACCAGCATCATGGGGGAGAAGGGCTTGGCCCGCCGCGGCTGGCTCGTGAAAATGGGCCAAAAGCTCTATGCCCTGACACGTGAAGGTCGGGCCGTCGTCCGGCGCCTGCTGCAAGACGGCGACGCCCCCGCCGTCGAAGCGGGCTCGAAAATCACTCGCGACCAGGAAAAGTTCCTCCTGGGACTCCTTTGCAGCTCGGCCACGGAAAAGTACCTCGAAGGCCGAAAGCTCGAACTCAACTTTGCCGACGCCTGTAAGTTCTGGGGCATCAACGAAAGCATGTACGGCGATGTCCTGGACGCCCGGTTGGATCGGCTGCGAGCCAGCCTGGCCGACCTGGAGAAATTGGTTGCCGGCGGGGACGTCGTCCTGAGCAACGGCCGGAGCATCTCCGCTTCGGACATCAAGCTGCTGCACGACATCAACAAGTACCTGGGCGAGCGCTTCGGCCGGCACCTCAGCCTGCTCCGCAACCGCACGGTGCGGACGTAGGCCGAACCGAGCCCC
>JANWYO010000083.1 GCA_025055215.1 Gemmataceae bacterium | reverse complement strand
TGGTGGGGCGGGGGTCGCGTACCTCTGGGGGGGGGGGGGGCCCGGCGCCCCCGGGCCCCCCACCCCCGGATGCGGACGCCCAGGCGCTCGCCGAAGCTCAAGCGCTCCCCCGGTTGGCCGGGATTATCCCCGCAACTTGCGGACGATCGCCTCGACGTCATAGACGCAGCCACCCCAGACGCCTCCGCTGACCGCCTGCAACGCCGCCCACAAGCGGGTGTCGGCCGGCAAGTCCGCGTCCGGGGCCAGGTCGGGCCGTGGTGGCCTTTGGGCCAGCACGCGCGCCCCTTCCTCCGGTCCGAACATGGTCTCGCCTTCGCCCACCAGGTCCACCCGTCCCTCCAGGCGATGGCGGTCGATGACAATCTGGATTCGGTCGCCGTCGCGGACCTTGCCGATGGGGCCGCCGGCCAGTGCCTCGGGACTGACATGGCCGATGCAGGCCCCCGTGGACACGCCGGAGAAGCGGGCATCGGTCAAGACGGCGACGTGCTTGCCGAAGCTGAGGTGCCGCAGGGCGGAGGTCACCTGGTAAATCTCCTCCATGCCGGCGCCCATCGGGCCGCGGCAGATCAGCACCAGGACGTCGCCCGGCGCGAGGCGTCGAGGTCCGAGGCCCTTGATGGCAGCCACGGCGTCGCGCTCGGTAAGGAAGACTTTCGCCGGGCCCACCTTGCGATACACACCGTCGGCATCAACCACGCTCGGGTCGATGGCTGTGCTTTTGATGACCGCGCCTTCGGGAGCCAGGTTGCCCAGCGGAAACGTGACCGTCGAGGTCAGGCCGCGCTCCCGGGCGCGCTGCGGTGACATGATGACGTCATCCGGATCAACTCCGTCGCGAGCCTGGAGGAGTTCCCGCAGGCGTCGGCGGCGTTCCGAGGCCGCCCACCAGTCGAGCACCTGACCAAGCGGCATGCCGGCGACGGTCAGGCAACGGTCGTCGATCAACCCCAACTGCCGCAGGTGAAGCATGACCTCGGGCACGCCACCCGCCAGGAAGACGCGCACCGTCGGGTGACCGACCGGACCATTAGGGAGGACATCGACCAGCCGCGGCACCCGGCGATTGACGTCGGCCCAGTCGGCGACGGTGGGTCGGCGGACGCCGGCGCAAAAGGCGATGGCGGGGAGGTGGATCAGGAGGTTGGTGGAGCCGCCGAAGGCGGCATGGACGGTCATGGCGTTGCGGAAGGCGGCGTCGGTGAGGAGGTGGCGGGTGGTCAGCCGACGGGCGGAGAGCTGGGCCAAGGCGCGAGCCGAGCGGCGGGCGAGGTCGGTCCAGATCGGTTGGCCGGACGGGGCCAGGGCGGCGTGAGGGAGGGTCAAGCCGAGGGCTTCGCCGACGACCTGGGCGGTGGCCGCCGTGCCGAGAAACTGGCAGCCGCCGCCGGGAGTGGCACAGGCGCGGCAGCCCAGTTCGGCGGCTTCTTCGAGGGTGATCTGGCCGTGGGCGAAGCGGGCGCCGATGGTTTGGATTTTGCCGGCGTCCTCGCCGTCGGTCGGCGGCAGGGTGACGCCGCCGGGGACCAGCACGCAGGGGAGGTCGTGCGTCGAGGCCAGGGCCATCATCATCGCTGGCAACCCTTTGTCGCAGGTGGCCACCCCCAGGACGCCGTGCCGCGTCGGCAGCGAGCGGATCAGCCGACGGAAGACGATGGCGGCGTCGTTGCGGTACGGCAAGCTGTCCATCATGCCGCGGGTGCCCTGGGTTCGGCCGTCGCACGGGTCGCTACAGAAACCGGCAAACGGCACGAAGCCGAGGGAGGTCAACTCCTCGGCGGCGGCCTGCATGAGCAGGCCGATTTCCCAATGGCCCGTATGGTACCCCAGGGCGATCGGTCGGCCGTCGGGGGCGCGGATGCCGCCGAGGGTGCCGAGGATGAGGAATTCCTTGCCGCCGAGCCGAGCGGGATCCCAGCCCATGCCGGCGTCTTGCGTCAGGCCGAAGATGTCGCCGCTCGGCGCGTGCAGCAACAGGTCGGGCGTCAGCGGGAGTCGGCCAGCTGGTCCGGGGGCGTGGGTTTGCACGTCGTAGGTCGAGGGATCGCCGTCGAGCAGTTCGCGAGACATGGCAGTGCACTGACCTCTGAGTGACGGTGTCGGTCGAGGGCGAAGGCGGTCGCCCCGCC
>JANWYO010000073.1 GCA_025055215.1 Gemmataceae bacterium | reverse complement strand
AGGGCCTCTGCGGGCTGCTGGGTTTGCAGATGCGCTCGGGCCAGCAAGGCGTACAGCTTCGGGCGATAGTTCAGGTTCTCCGGCGTCCGCTCCAAGCTTCGCCGCAGGTAACTCGCCGCCTCCTGCGGCCGGCCGAGTGCCAGGCAGGTCCAACCGAGGTTGAAGAGCGTCACTGGGTCGTCCGGGCGCTCCGCGTGTTCCAGGAGTAAGAGGCGGAGGTTGCGTTCCAGCTTGTGCCAGCTGTGCTGGGCGTCCTCGTAGCCGGCGTGGCGAATGACCACATCGCAGGGTTTGGCCTGGGCCCCGAGCCGCGCCAGCGATGGCATGATCTGCTCGTGAACCCGATATTCCCAGCGAAGGCCGGGGAGGTTGCGAAACAGCCGCGCGTGGTCCACCTCGAGGCCGGGGCGGTCGTCGTGGGGATCACGCGAGCTGACGCACTTCATGAGGTAAGCGACGTTGGCCTCGGGCAAGGAGGCGAACAACCGCCGCAGACGCTCCCGGTTATCCGCATCGAGCCGGTCGTCGGCATCCATCCAAAAGATCCAATCGCCGGTGGCGTGCCGCAGACTTTCGTTGCGGGCGGCGGCGAAGCTGTCGGTCCACGGGTAGTCAACCACCTTGGCCCCGTATCGCCGCGCCACCTCGCGCGTGGCATCGGTCGAGCCGGTATCGACCACGATGATTTCTTGCACCAGGTCAACGACCGACTCAAGGCAATGAGGCAGGTCGGCCTCCTCGTTTCGCACAATCATACACAGGGAGACGCGCATGGCGGTTTTCAGGGCTTCCTGGGCGGGGCGTAAGCCAACCCGGGGGGCCCCGCGGATGTCGGCTCGTTGAACGACGTTTGGGCGGTGGATGGGTCCGTGAGAGAGGGGGCCCACTCCCCTGCCGCTCCGGGCGGTTGGGACAGTTGCTGAAGTTGGGCCAAAGCCAGCCGCGGGCCGGGAGCGTGCGGATGCCGCGCCGCCGCATCCTCCAGGATGCGGCGGGCCAGGGTTGCTTGCCCCTGGGCCAACCACCAGAGGGCCCGCAACGTCGCCGCGTCCGCTGCCGCGGCCGGGCCCAAGGCGTCGAGACGCTGGAGCACCTGATGAAGCTCGGCCCACATCCCCTGATGCAGGTACAGCTCGCCGAGGGCGGCCCATGCACAGGCCAAGTCGGGCCGCTCGGCCACCGTGGCACGATACTGTGCCGTGGCCTCCGCCCAACGGCCTTGGCGGGCATAGAGCGTGGCCAACAGGTAATGGGCGTCCGCACCGCGGATGGCCACTAAGGCCGAGCGCCGATCGGGCGGCGGTAACGTTGCCAGTAAGTGCACCAGGCACGCCTCGGCACCGGCGGCGTCGCCAGCTTCACCGCGCAGCTCCGCCAAGTGGAAAAGAAGTTCGGTGTCGTCAGGAAACGCCGCCAACCCTGCCTCGCAAACGGCCTGCGCCTCGGTCGGCCGGCCGAGCGCTCGGTGAGATTGGACCAGCAGTCCATAGGCCGACCGGGCCGTCTCCGTACCTGGCTCCGCCAGCGCCACGGCACGCCGGGCGTATTCCCGGGCTTCTTCGGGCCGTTGCAGCTGCAAATGATGTGATCCGATGTCCAACACCAAAGCTGCCTCCGGAGTCCCCTCCGCCGCACGCAGCAACAGCAGCCGGAGGTTGCGCTCCATCTTGCGGCGGCGCTCGGCGGGGTCGCGATAGCCGGCGTGGGTGATGACGATGTCAGTGGGCCGGATTGTTGCCCCCGTTTCCTGTAGCGCCGGCACAATGTCTTCGTGGACGCGATGGCGCCAGCGAACGTCCGGGCGACGACGAAAGAGCCGGACGTGCGCCCCGGCAATTGCTAACCCGGCGCCGTCGAGGGGGCACAGGCAGCGCATCAGATAGCCGACGTGTTCGTCCCGCAAGCCCGCGCACAGGGTGCGCAGCTTGGCCCGGTTGGTGTCGTCGATTCGGTCGTCGGCGTCGAGCCAGAAGATCCATTCGCCGGTGGCGTGCCGCAGACTTTCGTTGCGGGCGGCGGCGAAATCGTCGCACCAGGCGAAATCAACAATCCGGGCCCCGTACCGGGCGGCGATCTCTCGCGTCGTGTCGGTCGAACCGGTGTCGACGACCACGATCTCGTCCACGAGGTCGGCCACGGAGGCCAGGCAGGAGGGTAGGTCGGCCTGTTCGTTTTTGACGATCATGCACAACGAGACACGCATGGGCCGACTACCCCCACGAAGCCCGACCGGGTTGGCGTCGCGGCTGGGGTTCACCAGCTGACGACAATGCTGTTCCGCTGCAACGGCACCTGAACCGGCATGGCGGGCTGGCCGCCCCGCTGCTGTTGCAGCAGGGCGGCCAAGTTCTTCTCCGCCTGGACATAATTCGGTTCAATGGCCAACACGTCCCGCAAGGCCTGGATCGTCGCCGGCAAGTCCCGGCCCTCCTCCATGTATACATGGCTGAGGGCAACACGCAGCCCGAGGTTGTGCGGCTCGCGGGCGATGGCCTGCTGGAGGAGTTGGCGGGCTTCGTCGAAACGGCGGTTGGCCCGTAGCCACCGCGACCGCAACAGCAGTGCCGGGATCCGGTGCTTGGGATCAGCCTCGAGCCGTTGCACCGTCTGCACCAGCTCCCCCTCGCGTCCCTGTTTCACCCAGATGTCCGCCAATTCAAGCCAGGCAGGACCGAAGTCGGGGCACTGCGATGCCAAGATGCGCCACTGGGTTTCCGCTTCAGCGATCCGACCCTGCTGCATGTACAAGACTGCGAGATTGTGGCGGGTCTTGAAGGCCCGCAATCCCGGATCGACGCACCCATAATGCTCGATCGGCTCGCGGGCGAGCAGCCGCTGAAAGGCGACCTCGGCCCCGGCCAGGTCGCCCGCCTCGTGCAGCAGCGTACCTTTTTGGAAGAGAAGTTCGGTGTCATCCTGGTAAATCTGCTGACCGCGGAGGCACATCGCCAGCGCTTCTTGCCGATGCCCCAGCCAGAGCAAGGTATTCACCAGCAAGGAAAACAACTTCGGCACGTAGGAATCGCCCAACGAGGCACGCTCGAGGCTCGCCTTGAGATACGGCAAGGCCTCGACCGGTTTTTGCAGGTTGAGGTAAATCCAGCCGATGTAAAAGAGCACAAAGGCGTCGTTGGGATTGTCCTTGAGGTCGAGCATCAGCAGGCGGAGGTTGCGCTCCTGCTTTTGGCGATAAATCACGGCGTCCTGATAGCCGCTGTGGTGGATGATGACGTCGGTCCAGTGGACTCGGCCTCCCATCCGCTCCACCGCCGGCATGATCTGCTCGTGGACCCGGTACTTCCAGCGGACGTTGGGATGGTTGCGGAATAGCCGAGCGTGCCCCAGCAAGATGGCCGAGCGCCCGCTGGACGGGTCAGGATTGCACAGGCATTTCATCATGTAGGCGGCGATTTCGTCCTGGAGATTGGCGAAGATGCGTCGCAGTTTCTCGCGGGTGGGCTCGTCGAGCCGGTCGTCGGCGTCCAGCCAGAAAATCCAGTCGCCGGTGGCGTGGCGGATGCTCTCGTTGCGGGCGGCGGCGAAGCTGTCGCACCACTCAAAATCGTAAACCTTGGCACCAAAGCTGGCGGCGATCTCCTTGGTGCGATCGGTCGAGCCGGTATCGACGACGATGATTTCATCGACTAAGTCGGCGGCCGACGCCAAACAGCCGGGGAGGTCGGCCTCCTCGTTCTTGACGATCATGCACAACGAGACACGCATTCGTGAGGGCTTCATAGTAGCTCAACGTCGTTTGATGGGCTGGCGATGCACGCTACCAGCTTACCACAATTCTCGATGGCAAAGGAGAGGCGGGCGTGCCTTCGAGTGCCGGGCCGAATCGCTGCCGCAGCGCGGCCAGGTTCTGGCGGGCCTGGTCGTAGCCGGGGTTCAGGCTCAAGATGGCCTCCAGGGCGGCCGCCGCCGCGGACCAGTCGCGTCCCTCTTCGAGGAGGACGTGGCTGAGGGCGACCCGCGGGCCGAGGGCCCGCGGGTCGCGCTCGATGACCCGCTCCAGCAGCTGACGGGCCGCGCCGTGCTCGCCGCGGGCACGCAGCCACCGGGCCTGCACCACGACTGCGGCGGCCAGCCCTCGGGGGTCGGCCTGAAGCTGGCTCAGGGCCTGCTGCATCTCGCCCCAACGCTGCTGCCTGGCCCACAGGTCCGCTAATTCAAGCCACGCCAGGTCGGCATCCGGGTTCTCAGCCACGAGACGTCGCCACTCCGCTTCCGCCTCCGCCCAGCGCCCCTGTCGCAGGCAAAGCGAGGCGAGATTGTGCCGCAGCTGGCCGGAATCCACCTGGGGAAAAACCGCCTGGGCCACAAGCTGCAACGCGGTACGCAAGCACGTTTCCGCGCCGACCAGGTCGCCCTCCTTCTGCCGCAGCTCCGCCTCCTGCGCCGCCAGCACCGGATTGTCGGGGAAATACCGCCGCCCCGCCCGGCAGGCGGCCCATGCCTCGGCGGTTCGTCCGAGCCGGCAGTAAAGCGGTGCCAACAGTTCGTACAGCTTTCGACTGTAGGGCTGACTCGGTTCCGAGCGGCTCCGACTCCGCTCCAGATACTCCAAGGCCCGCTCGTGCTGTTGCAGATTGTAGTAGGCCACCCCCAGATTGAAGTGAGTGTACGGATCGTTCGGTTGCTCGGCGTCCTGAAGCTGGAGAAGGCGCAAGTTCCGCTCTTGTTTCCGGCGGAATTGCGCCGCATCGGCGTAGCCCCGGTGTTCAATCACGATGTCGGTGGTCTCGGCCACGCAGCCCAGCCGTTGGAGCGCGGGAAGGATTTGCTCGTGGACCCGCCCCACCCATTGGAGTGACGGGTGGTTGCGAAAGAGTCGAGGATGTTCGACCACGCGGCAGGGCGCATTCCCGTCGGCCTGCCAACAGAGGCAGGTCATCATGAACGCCGGTGACGGCTGCCCGGGTCGCGGAGGGAGGGCGCGCACAACGGAGAAGAGACGCTGGAGCCGGGCGCGGTTGATGGCATCAATGCGGTCGTCCGCGTCGAGCCAGAAGACCCAGCCGCAGCTGGTGCGTCGCAGGGCCTCGTTGCGGGCGGCGGCGAAATCGTCGTTCCAGGGGTACTCAAAAACCCGCGCGCCCCATTGGGCCGCCACCTCCTTCGTCCGGTCGGTCGAACCAGTATCGACGACGATCATCTCATCGACCAAGTCCGCCACCGGCGCCAGGCACGCAGGCAGGTTCGTCTCCTCGTTGCGGACGATCATCGACAAGGCGATGCGATTGTCCTGTTGGGCTAACAGGGCCAACTTCACGCGGGCCGGGCCATAGTTGGGGTTCAAGGAGACAATTTCGCCTAGGACTCGCTCCGCCGCCGGGAGGTCGGTGGCCTCGTCGAGGAGGATGCCGCTCAGGGCAACCCGTGGCCAGAAGGCCCCGGGGTCGTCATCGACCAGGGGTTCCAAGACCTGCCGCGCGGCGGGGAGGTCCCGCCGCGCCCGATGCCACAGGGCCCCGATGAGCCGCGCCGGCACGGCCTGAGCGGGGTCGGCCGCAAGACGGCGTGCGGCCTGTTCGAGGTCGGCGACCCGGCCCAGGCGCAGCCAAACTTCCCCCAGACCGAGCCAGGCCGCGGGCCAGTCGGACCAGCGGGTCGCCTCGGGAACGGGCCAGTCAAGCAGCCGACGCCAGGCACGTTCCGCGTCCATCAAGCGGCCCTGATGGAAATGCAGCGCCGCCAATTGGTGGAGCGCGCGATAATGCCGCAGCAGTGGATCGTAACCGTGATGCGGGTCGGCCAGGAGCAGCTCGACGGCGCGGTGTAACAACGGGACGGCGGCCTCGACTTGGCCGCGTTCTGCCCGCAGCATCCCCTCGCCGTACCAGATGGCCCCCTCCTCGGGCACGGCCCGACGCCCCGCCTCGCACCAAGCCAACGCCTCGTCGCCGCGCCCCGCAGCCACGCAAGCGTTGATCAGGCTCGTGTACATCTTGCCCAGAATGGAGAATCGCGGGTCGGCCCGCTCTATGCTCCGCCGCAGGGCAACGATGGCTTCCGTCGGCTGCCCCATTTCCAGCAGCGTTAGGCCCAGATTGAAGAGCATGACGGCGTCTTCCGGCGTTTCCTCCAGCTGCCGCCGCAGCAAGCGGAGGTTGCGGGTCAGCTTCTCCTGATACCGCGCCGGATGGGTATAGCCGACGTGTCGGATGACGATGTCCGTGCCACGGACTTCACCCCCCAGTTCCTGCACCGCCAGGGTGATGTTCTCGTGGATGCGGTAACGCCAGCGGATGCGCGGGTGCCGCCGAAAAAGACGCGTTTGGTCCAGTACCATCCCGATTTGGCCGCTCGGCTCGAAGAGGCACAGGCAGTGCATCTCGTAGCAGACATTCTCGTCGGGCAACGACGCGAACAAGGCCCGAAGCCGTTCACGGTTGGCTTCGTCGAGCCGATCGTCGGCGTCTAAAGACAGGACCCAGTCGCCGGTGGCGTGGCGGAGGGTTTCGTTGCGAGCGGCAGCGAAGTCATCGCACCAGGGAAAGTCGTAAACCCGGGCGCCGAATTGTTCAGCCACGGTGCGGGTACGGTCGGTCGAACCCGTATCGACCACGACGATTTCATCAACCAGATCGGCCACTCCCCTCAAGCATTCGGGCAGGTTCTGCTCCTCGTTCCGAACAATCATGCAAAGTGACACGCACCGAGACATGGAATGGTCGAGATGAGAAACGCCGGCGTTATGTCAGGTTGTAGCGTCTCACCGCGGTTCGTGACTGTCAACGGGAATCTCGCTTCGCCGTCATGCGACGGGTCAGCAGGTGCCACCGCTCGCGAGCTGATGCCGCGGCTGCGGGTTCGACTTGGCTAGGGTTCTTCGGCAAGCCTTCCGCCCTGCCCCGTTCCGGCAGGCTGGTGATGGGAGCCGCGATTGGTTTGGGGATGCACGAGGGATGGACCTACTTGGCCCCCGGGTCTTGTTCAGACAGGGGGTCAATCGCACCGATCTTGGCGAGGAAGCGAGGCGCCCATAGATTCCCGCCAGAACGCAGGCAGCGGGAGACAGCCATGACCAAACGACAACCCCCCAGAAAACAACCTCCTCAGCCACGCATGGTCCGGCGCACAGTGCTCGTGGAGGCGGATCGGCTCGATAAAGCGCGCAAACAACTCGGCCTGACCAGCGACGCCGCGGTCATTCGTCGGGCACTCGAGGATTTGTTTCGCCGCCTGGAGGGCTCGCCAGCCGCGGAAGAAGAGTGATCCTGGCCGGCCCGCCGCGACAACCGTCAGGGAAGCTCCTTGAGCCGCAGGTTGCGGAATTCCACGCGCTCGCTATGGCTTTGCAGACCGATCCGGCCAGAGGTCCGCGCCAGGCCGGGGTGTTCCTTGGCCACGGCCGGGTCCTTGCGGACGCGGTCGAGGTCGGCATCGACAATCGTCCTGCCGTTGAGCACGACGGTGATTTGCCGACCTTCGGCCCGGATTTCCAGGGAGTTCCATTGCCCCGCCGGTTTGCTTGCCCGCTGGGTCGGTGCCACCACGTGGTAGATCGAGCCGGTGTATTGGTAGAAGTGGAGTTTGGCGTACCGCGGGTCGTGGTCGTCGAGGATTTGGATTTCCATGCCGACCCGGCTGATGTGTCCCTCTTCCGGGGCGCGGATGTAAACACCGCTGTTGCCGCCGGGGTTCAGCCGGTATTCCAGCCGCAAGATGAAATTGGCGTAATCCCGCTCGGTCCCGAGCCAGCCACCGCCCTTGCCGGTGCAGACGATCTTGCCGTCTTCGACAATCCAGGTGTCGGTCTTGGTGGCGTACCGCTTCCAACCGGTCAAGTCCGAGCCATTAAACAAGGGCACGAACCCTTCGGCTTTTTCCCGCGGGTCGAGGGGTTCAGCGACGAGCAGGGCGAGCAACAGGATGAGGCACATGGGAAGCTCCGTCAGGCTGCGGGGGGAATCGGCTCGCACCGGGCGTCGGCAAGTGCCCTCTCGGCACTTGCCGACA
>JANWYO010000062.1 GCA_025055215.1 Gemmataceae bacterium | reverse complement strand
TGGACAGTGGCTGGAATGCGGTTTAGAATTAACAATGGTGATGGTTGAAAGCGGCCGTCACGGTCAGTGGATCCACGACGGGAATTACACCGACGGGTCACCAAATCAGAAACCTGACGTAAGCCTCCGGGTTTCGGGCCGGAGGAGACTGGGGAATGGTGTAACGGTAGCACAGCAGACTCTGGATCTGCTTGTCTAGGTTCGAATCCTAGTTCCCCAGCTATTGTTCTCATCGGTGGCGGGCGTTATGCTTGCACTTCAAGCTGAGCCATTTGCTACCGAGGTTCCGGATGTCATGTCGAATCTCGGGGCCTATGCCGGCGGGCACCTCTTTGATCCCGTCTGCGTAACTCTCGCTCGGCGTGTCGCAGGAACTGCGAGACTCGTTGACGCGAAGGGGTGCACTTATCGTTTAGGCCGGGTTTGTGCGCTCCAAACGGCGGTTTTCCCCGCTCCTCGTCTGTCCCTCGATTGGCCCTGACGATTGATCGTTTCGCGCTCGCTGCGTGCCCACGCGGGTCCCCCTTCTTCGCGCGAGTTCCGACCGGTCAATCCCTCTCCACCGCTGCATCCTCGGCCCGCCGAAATCCCGGGGGCATCCACGCGAAGGACAGTGTTCCAAGTCAGATAAGTGACCGATGGAATCCGTCGCGTTACAGACAGGGACACGACGGCGCACAACGCGGCGCCACTGGCGCCGCTTGCTGGCCTGGGGTGGGGCATGTGCCCGAGGCACGACTGTCGAAAAAAAAAAAGAAATTTTTGGGTGTCCGGTCTTCAACGGGAAAATGCATTGACTGGGTGAGGACCGGCAACGGGGATTGAGGTTTTGGCCCCAGCGACCAACAGGTTCTCCGGCCGGCCTTGGCTTGCGGACATGGCGGTGCCCCCTCCCTCCACCGTCTGCCGCTTGCCTCGGCCGGGGAGCCAACAGCGATTCGCCGCGAACCGGGAAGAGGCCGGTTGCGCGGTCGTCGACCCCTGCTCGGCGGCCGGCGTATGCCGCGCCGCTGAGCCAGGGGCAAGCCGAATCGTTGATCGAGGTGAACAAACCGCGAACCGAGAAGAGGCAACCTCCTCATCAAGGATGAAACTCACCGGCGGCCCGGAGCCAGCATCCGACCTTCGGGCCGCTGGTCTGTTTCTCCTTTCACAAATCGCGCCAGTCGGCATCAGCGGTGGGCCACCGGCCGGCCCGCCGCGTTGCGGGGCTCCTCGATCTTCACCCGGTCTTGGCCGATGAGGAGTTCCAAGTCCGGCAGGTCGTACACGGCCAACGCCCCCGGCACCGTTAGCGGCAAGCGCGTCCCGGCCATCGGCGTCTCCACGACCGAAGTCCAGGAAGTGAGCGTTTGGCGAAGCGTGACGGAAGCGAAGCGCTCCGGTTCCAGCGCAGCCGCGTGCCATGCCGGCACGCCCGCGTTGCCGACTCCTACCAGATGAATCCGGCGAGGCTTATCGTGAGCGCGGTGTGAAGCGAGGAACCGGCCGCAACGCCAGATTTCCTCGGTCCACATGCCCACCAGCGATCGGCCAAGCAGATACGCCAGGAAATACTCCTGGGTGTTTGGCCCGAACATGGAGCGACCCCAATCGCGGGGATGGCGCCGTTCAGTCTCTCCCATCCCTGAGAGGTCCACCGCCAAGACCAGGTGTCCCTTTCGCGCCAGGTTGTCGATCGGTCCTTGCGGGCCGGCATCGGCCTCTTTGCCGTCACCATGAACATACAGGTACGCTTCCCCGGAGGGTTGCTGGGGAACGAAGAGCAAGGCCGGCAGGTCGAGTTCGGTCGTTAGCACCAGTTTCTGGATGTCGTAGCCATCCCGCCGAACGGTGCCGACGGCGCGGTGCTGCGCCGGCGGCAGCCGGTCCCAGGATTTGACGCCGAGCGTTACTCGGATGCGTTCCCGCATGGCATCGGGAGGCGTGTTCTTCCACAGGGCAGCACGCTGTTTGGCCAGAGTCGCCGCTCGCTCCCGGTTGAGGTCGAACACCGAGCGTTCGTCGGGAAGGAAGAGGACTTGGCCGCGCGGCGTGCACCAGAGGTCGGAAGCGGGGCGGAGCTTCAAGGGGGGCTCGGTGATGGCGTCGTCCTGGCCGAGGAGCCAGCGGCGCATCCAGCGGACGGCGCCGACCCGCAGCTGCGGCGAGAAGCCGTGCGGAGCGTCCGTTTCCACCAGGTCTACCCGCTCGGGATGGTCGAAGCGGGCATAAAAGCGCTTGGCTTCGCGGAAGATGTCCCAGGTACCGAGGATGTCGAAGGTGCTGTCGCGGGTGCCGGCGAGGATAGCCGTCGGCTTCGGGGCACGGATATGGACGTAATCGGCCTCGTCGAGCCCATGGGCGAGTTGGCCGAAGAGGTTTTGTTCCGCATCCTGGGGGCCGCCGCCCCGGAGGAGGCGGCGGAAGGTAGTGAGGTAGCAGACAGGGGCGGCGCAGTAAATGCGGTCATCCAGGGCCATCAGATAGGACGTGAGCGTGCCGCCCCCGGAGTTACCGGTACAGCCGATGCGCTTGGGGTCGATGTCCGGCCGGCTGACGAGGTAATCGATGCTTCGCATGCCGTCCCAGATACGGTACAAAGCCGTGTTCGTTCCCACCAGCATGGCCCCAATGCCCATGAGGGTGTGTTCCTCGACGCAGTGGCAGAGCGGCTGGCCGGGGATGTCGCGGAGCTGGCGCGCTCCGGCGGGTCGGCCGGCATGTTCCACGGGCAACGGTCGGCCGTCGCGGCCAAAGCATTGGTAGCGCTCTCCTTGGCCGATCGGGTCGTAGCACAGGGCCGCCAGTCCGTTGCGGGCCAGGAGGGTGCACACGAGTTGATGCGAGGCGGACGCCTTGCCATCGGCACTGTGCCCGCAGGGCACGAGCACGGCGGGGTACGGCGGCGCACCCAACGGCAGGTAGAGGGTCGCGGTGACGCGATGCCGGGGTCGGCTTTCGTAGATCACCTTCTCAATCCGGCAGCCATCCCCCTCCAGCGTCGCGACCACGCGGGCGTTGAGCGGCGTTCGCTCAGGAAATGGGCCCAACGCCCGGAGAAAAATGTCCCGCCGTTCCTGTTGCCAGCGTCGAGCCTGCTCCACCGTGGCGATCTGGTCCCAGGCCTGCGTCCGGCGGTCGATGGCGGCCTCGGCCTCCCGCAGGAGGTACTGGTAGAGGGCCGACGGCGTACCCGGGGGGGCAGCGGGTAAGACCCGCAACTCTTCGGGCTGGCCGTCAGCATGACCGGCCGCGATCATCAGCGGCGGAGCGACAAAAATCGCCAACAGGGAGAAGCGCTTCATGGTGGGACTCCGTGGAATCGACTCCCGCGGTGGATCCGACCGCTGGAGGTTGCGGGGTGATGGCGTCGACCATGATACCCGGCGGGGACGAGGCGCACCAGCGTCGGGGCGTTGGCTCGCCGCGGGCGGCCGCCCGCGGCGAGTCGGCGGCATGGCCGCCAACCCTTCAGCCGCGCGTCAGTTCGTGGTACAGCCGATGGATAAACAGCAGGTTATCGCACTGGAGGTAATGCATCGCACCCCCCATCCGCGAATAGCTCTTGCAGAAACGCAGGTAGTACGCCGGGTGGGTTTTCGGTGGCTCGCCTGCCGACCAATCCCAGCCTCCGCCATCGTGTAGATCGACGACGTAAATCGTGTGATCGTGGACGATGGCGCGACCCCGCTGCCGGCGAAGGTTGTTGACGCAGCTGAGGCTCTTCTCAAAGACCTGCGGCCCCATGATTGCCGAGCCGACGGACAGCACCACTCCGCCATCCAACCCTTCCACCGACCCGGCGAACAGGCGGAAATCGGCGTCGGCGGCCCGCCCCAGCACCGCGCCATTGAACACCGGATGATTAGCGATAATGTCGTAGCCGATCCCGGGATGGACCGTGACGGGCACGCCGTGGCGGTACCCCGCGGCAAGGATCGACGCATGTTTCCAGCGGTGCTCGACGCTGATCCGCCCGGTGGGCCAGCGATGCGTGAGCATCGCCCGCAACAGGTCGGCCCGAGCCGCGGTCAGCGGATCGGCCGGCTGGCGGCGGATGGCCTCGGCCAGCGACTCCGGCGAGGGAAGGGAGGCCCCGTCGGTGTGGATGAATCGACCCAGCGCCCGCCCATAACCGAGGCCGTCGAGCGCCCCGGCCATCAATGCCAGGTGGATATACGTGGCCGTTTCGTCCCAAACGCCGAAGGTGCCGTCGGCGACGTTGCTGGCGACGTGCTCCGTCGAGGCCCCGAGCCAGGCAAACTCCCAATCGTGGATGGAGCCGGCGCCATTGGTTGCCAAATGGGTGAGCCAGCCGCCAGCCAGCAGCCGGTCGACGATGCGGGCGGCGCCGTTGCGGAGCAGGTGGGCGCCATAGATGAGCAAGACGCCGGCACCGCGCTGGCGGGCCGCGCGGAGGCGCTCGGCACATCCGCGGATGCGCGCCGCCAAACCGTCCGGGCACGGAGCCGGCGCCGCCTCGGGATCGACGAGGATCTCCTCGACGCGCGCCAGGTTCCGCCGCTCGGCCAAGGACCGGACGCGCAGCTGCGAGAGGTCGAGCGGTTGAGCGGGCATGCTCGTCATGGCCTGGACCCAGCGCCGGAGGGGGCCGCGGCCGAGGCGGCGGCTAGCTGAGGCGAGCCGCCGCCTCCCGCACCTCGCCGATGAACCGCCGCATCTTCTCCACGTCTTTCTTTCCCGGGCTCCTCTCCACGCCGCTGGCGACATCGACGGCATACGGACGAACCACGCGGATCGCCTCGGCAACGTTCTCTGGCGTCAGCCCACCCGCCAGGACCAGCGGCACAGGCGACGACCACTCAGCCAACAACGACCACGGAACCCGCCGACCGGTGCCGCCGTGCTGCCCGGCGACCTTGGCGTCGATCAGGACCGCCGCCGGCCGCGGCCGGTCCACGGGCCACTCCGCCAAGGAGGCTGCCAACCGATCCCGGTCGTGGGCGTCAGCAACACGGAACACAGCCACCAACCGGTAAGGCCAGCGGAGCTGGGGCGCCCCGCTCTCGACCGAGGTTTGCACCGTCCGAAAGCCCACGACATCGGCCACCGCTTGCATTGCCGCCGCCGGCTGCTCGACAAACACGCCCACCGGTTCGACAAATGGTGGCAACTCTTGGGTGATGGCGCGTGCTGACTGCGCGTCCACGTAGCGCGGCGACGAGGGGTAAAAATTTAAGCCAACGGCATCCGCGCCCAGCTCGGCCGCTGCCGCCGCCTCCGCTGCCGTTCGGATGCCGCAAATCTTGATGCGCACACATCGGCTCATATCGTCGAGTCTACCTGCCTCAGAGCCCGTGTCATCCCCAAACGCTAAGGAGCATCGGCGCGGGGGTCACGGGCGATCACCAAGGGCGCGTACGCGCCCCCGTGCGCGTTCGTACGCCGCCGCTACCTTTTCAGCCCTTGCGAGTCCGCTCCTTGACGACTTGACAAACGGACGCCGCGCCGTCCCAATAGCGACCAAGGTTCCCCCAAAGCCGCCACGGGTCGCCCGCTTGCGGGCGATGGCGGCTCCCGACGACGCCCGCATGACAGAGGCCGCCATGTTCCTGCCCGCCATCCTGCTGCTCCTCCCCGGCCTGGATCCCAACCCGCTCCCGTTCCCCGGGGAGCTGGTTCGCTTCGTCCCGTACCAGGCCAACCCGGTCTTCAAGGGCGAACCGGGCCGTTGGGACGCGATCATCCGCGAACGCGGCTGGATCATGCGCGACGACGGTGTCTGGAAGCTCTGGTACACCGGCTACGATCAAAAAGACGGCACCCGCCTCCTCGGGTACGCCACTTCGCCCGACGGCATCCAATGGACCCGCCATCCCCGCAATCCCCTGGTCCGCGACCACTGGGTCGAGGACATGATGGTGGTCAAGCACGACGGTACTTATTACATGTTTGCCGAGGGGGCCCGCGACCGTGCCCAGCTGCTGACGTCCCCCAACGGCATCGATTGGACGCTGAAAGGTCGGCTGGACGTGCGACTGAAAAACGGGTCGCCCATTCCCGATGGCCCCTACGGCACGCCGACCGCTTGGCGGGAAGACGGCCGCTGGCACCTCTTCTACGAACGCTCGGACCTCGGCATCTGGCTGGCCGCCTCCGAAGACCTGAAGACCTGGACGAACGTGCAAGACGAGCCGGTCCTGAAGCCGGGGCCTGCCGAATACGACCGCGATCTGATCGCCCTCAACCAGATCATCAAATACCAGGGTCGGTATTACGCTCTCTATCACGGAAGTGCCCGGAGTGGTCCGAATGCTCGACTCTGGTGCACGGCCTTGGCGGTTTCCTCTGACCTCATTCACTGGCAGAAATATCCGGGCAACCCACTGCTCCCCATCCGCGACAACAAGTCGAGCGGCATCCTCGTGCACGACGGTGAACAATTTCGGCTCTACACGATGCACCCGGAGGTCGCCCTGCACTTGCCGCCCAAATAATCTCCCGGCCCGGGAATGGACACCGGGCCGGTGGACCTGTCGCCGAGCGTGCCATGATGCCGACCCAGCAGCCGCCCGTGAAGGTGCTGACGGTCACGGAGCTCAACCTTGCCGTCAAAGAGCTCCTCGAGGGGACCTTCCCACCGCTGTGGGTCGCCGGTGAGATTTCCAACCTGTCGCGGCCGGCCTCCGGTCACATGTATTTCACCCTGAAGGACAACCGCTCGGCGGTGCGCTGTGCCATGTGGCGCAGCGAAGTCCTTCAGCTGCGCTTCGAGCCGCGCGACGGCCTGGAAGTCGTGGCCCGTGGACGGGTGGGGTTGTACGAAGCTCGCGGCGACTACCAGTTCTACGTAGCCGAGCTTCAGCCGAAGGGCGTGGGCGCGGCCGAGTTGGCCCTGCGGCAGTTGAAGGAGAAACTCCTTAAGCTGGGCTACTTCGATCCCAAGCGGAAGAAACCGCTGCCCCGCTTTCCCCGCCGCGTGGCCCTGGTGACGAGCCCCACCGGAGCGGCGGTCCGCGACATGCTCGAAATCCTGACCCAGCGTTGGCCTCCCATCGAGGTCTGGGTCTGTCCGGTCCGGGTCCAGGGGGAAGGGGCCACGGACGACGTGGTGGGGGCACTTCGGCTCTTGAATCGATTGCATGGCGCCGGTTGGCCCATCGACGTGATTATCGTCGGCCGCGGCGGCGGCAGCAACGAAGACCTCGACGCCTTCAATGCCGAGAGCGTCGCCCAAGCCTTGTACGAATCGCGCATCCCGGTCGTCAGTGCCGTGGGGCACGAGATCGACGTCACCATTGCCGATCTCGTCGCCGACCGGCGGGCAGCGACGCCGACCCACGCCGCCACCGAGGTCGTTCCCAATCAGCTCGAACTACTGGCTTGGCTGGACGACTGCCACCGCCGCCTGCGCGACGCCCTGGACAAGTGTCTGGCCGCGGCCCGCCGGCGGTTGGACGACCTCGCCGCTCGTCGGCCCTTCCGTTGGCCGTTGGAACGCATCCACGGCCTGGGCCAGCGTCTGGACGATTGGAGCGAACGGCTCCAGCGCGCCATCGGCCAACGGCTCGAGGCCCTGCGGGTGCGCCTCGACGGGGCCGGTGCTCTTCTCGAGAGTGTCAGTCCCTTGAATGTCCTCGCTCGCGGGTATAGTCTGACGCGCAGGGAAGCCGACGGGCTGCTGGTGCGGTCGGTTGATCAGCTGCAAGCGGGCGACCGTCTGGTGACGCAAGTACATCAGGGGCGGATCGTCAGCCGGGTCGAGGAGTTAAGCCGCGACGGCCTTCGTGGGTCGTAGCAACGGGGGCGATGGCCGTTCCGCTGTCTCTTGCCAGCGTGGGGGAACGACCGGCAGGGGCGTCAGGGGATGACTGAAGTTCCGGCGGAGCAACTGACCTTTGAGGAGGCCCTGACGCAGCTGGAGCGGATCGTCCGGGAGTTGGAGTCAGGCGAAATTGGTCTGGAGCAGGCCCTGGCGTCGTACGAGAATGGGATTGCCTTGTTGAAGCGATGCTATAACCGGCTTCGGGAAGCCGAACAGCGCATCGTCCTCTTGACCGGGGTGGATGAGGAAGGGAGGCCGACCACCGTGCCGTTCGAGCACGCCGGGGCGGTCGAACCGGCGGAGAAGACCGCCGGCCGGCGCCGCCGCAAGAAAAAATCAGACGAATCCCAGGAGTTGTTCTGATCGGCCCGGCACGGCGCCTTCGCCAAGCGCGGTCGCCGCGCCGGTGTACGGAGGTTCCGATCGCGTTTTCGTCATGCCCCAAGACCCGTTCCAGCACTTGAACCAATACCGGGCGGCCGTCGAAGAGCGACTCAGGACTTACCTCCGCCCGGCCGATGGCGTGCCTGCCGGCTTACGCGAGGCGATGTTGTACAGCCTCATGGCGCCGGGCAAGCGGCTGCGGCCGATCCTGGTCGTCTTGGCCGCCGAAGCGGCCGGCGGCGCGGCCGTTGCGGCACTGCCGGCGGCGTGCGCCGTCGAGATGGTCCACACGTATTCGCTCATCCACGACGACCTCCCCGCGATGGACGACGACGACCTTCGCCGCGGCTTGCCAACTTGCCACAAGAAGTTCGGCGAGGCCTTGGCCATCCTCGCCGGTGACGCCCTGTTGACACTCGCCTTCCAGGTCCTGGCCGAAGAGTATCCCCCCGCGACGGCCAGCGGGTGTATACTGGCGCTGGCTCGCGGCGCCGGCATGACCGGGATGGTCGGTGGCCAAGTGCTCGACCTAGCGTGGGAGCGGGGCAGCGGTGGGCTGGAAGACCTGGAAAACATCCATGCCCGCAAGACAGGCGCCCTCTTCCGCGCCTGCCTCCGCATCGGCGCCTGGACCGCGCAGGGCGAACGCCCCGGGGGGCCCGATCCCGACCTCCTCGACCGGCTGGATGCCTTCGGCCGATGCTTCGGCCAAGCGTTCCAGATCACCGACGACCTGTTGGACGTCGAGGGGGATGCCGTGCAGACGGGCAAGCGCGTGGGCAAAGATGCGGCCCGGGGAAAGCTGACGTACCCGGGTGTTCTCGGACGAGCGGAGAGCCGCCGACGCGCCGATGAGCTTTGCCGCCAAGCCTGCGAGCTGCTCGAGCCGCTCGGCCCGGCGGGGCAGCCGCTGGCCGAGCTGGCCTGCTTGATTCGCCAACGGAACCATTGAGGCACGACCCAACGCCGTCCCACGGCTGGGACGGCGGAACCAACCCCAACACCCGAGGATGACGGACATGACGACCCTGCTCGCTCGGATCACCTCTCCCGCCGACCTGCACGCGCTCACGGACGAGCAACTCTTGCAGCTCGCCCAGGAGATGCGCGACGAGCTGGTCCGCGTCCTGAGTATTCGGCCGGCCCATTTCGCCAGCAACCTCGGCGTGGTGGAGCTGTGCTTGGCGCTGCACCTGGAATTCGACTTCAGTAAGGACCGCCTCATCTGGGATACCGGTCACCAGATCTACCCGCACAAACTTATCACCGGCCGGTATCCCCAATTCGGCACTATCCGCACCCGCGGCGGGCTGATGGGCTATCCCAACCCGCAGGAAAGCCCGTACGACCTCTTCATGACAGGGCACGCTGGCTGTAGCGTGTCCTGTGCCCTCGGCCTGAAAGTTGGCGACGACCTGCTGGGGGAACCGCGCCGCCGCGCCGTCGCCGTCATCGGCGACGGCGCCCTCCCTTCCGGCATCGTCTTCGAGGCGATGAATAACGCCGGCTACCTCAAGAAAAACCTCCTCGTCATCCTCAATGACAACAAAATGTCGATCTGCCCGCGGGTCGGGGCCTTGGCCCAGGCACTCGACCGCTGCCGGCTGACGCAGGTGTACCAAGGCTCGAAACGCCATCTGCAAAGCCTCCTGGCCCGGGTGCCTCTGGTCGGCGAGATGGCCAACCAGGCCATCGACCAGCTGCGCGACGGGCTCAAGGCCTTGTTGACCGGCGGCATGTTGTTCGAGGAGTTGGGGTTTCGCTACATCGGGCCGGTGGATGGCCATGACCTGCCGAGCCTCCGCCGCTGGCTGCGCGACGTCAAAGACCAGGAAGGACCGGTGCTGCTCCACGTCCTGACTGAGAAAGGCCACGGCGTGCCGCAGGCCAAGGAAGACCCGGTCACGTTCCACACGCCGCCGGTCTTCGAGAAAGTCGGCCCGCAGCGCACCATCCTGTCGCTGAAAAAGGGCGGCTCGAAGGCGTACACCGACGCCGTCAGCAGCGCTATCTACGACGTGATGCGGACCGACCGGCGCGTGGCCGTCATCACAGCCGCTATGTGCCAGGGAAACAAGCTGGAGAGGGTCCGCGACGACATCCCCGAGCGCTTTTTCGACACCGGCATCTGCGAATCGCACGCCGTGGCCTTTGCCGCCGGCCTGGCCAAGGCGGGCATGCGCCCCATTGTGGCGATCTACTCGACATTCCTGCAGCGGGCCTACGACCAGCTCTTCCAGGAAATCGCCCTGCAGAACCTGCCGGTGACCTTCTGCCTCGACCGGGCCGGACTCACCGGCCCGGACGGCCCGACGCATCACGGGGTCTTTGACACCGGTTACCTGCGCCTGTTCCCCAACTTCGTCGTCATGGCCCCTGGCGATGAACTCGATGTGGCCCCGATGCTCCGCTTCGCCCTCGCCCACGATGGCCCGGTGTCGCTCCGCTACCCCAAGGCGCCGCTGGAACGGGTCGAGCGCGGACCTGCCCCCATCGAATTGGGTCAGGCCGAAGTCTACGAGTGGGGGGCCGACGGCGTCCTGATCGCTTACGGCAGCCTTTTCCCGACGTGCGTTCAGGCCGCCGACAGGCTCCGCCGCGAGGGACTGGAACTGGGCGTCATCAACGCCCGCTTCGTCAAGCCGTTGGACAGGGCGACGCTGCTCCGGGCCGTCGAGCAGCAGCCGCTGGTCGTCACCGTGGAGGAAGGGCAACTGCAAGGCGGCTTCGGGAGTGCCCTGCTCGAGGCCGCCAACGAGGCGGGATTGGATACCCGCCACGTCCGTCGACTCGGCCTGCCCGACCGGTTCATCGAGCACGGTGAGCGGGCCGAGCTGCTCGCGGACCTGGGGTTGGACGTGGCCGGCATCTGCGCTGCCGTGAAGGAGGCCCTGCGGGATGAGTGCCGGGCGGGGAGCGCGTGAGTCTTTCCGCCACCCGGCAGGGTCGGCCCGTCAGCGAAGAGAGGTTGCCGCACCATGCGCATCTTCGTGCTCGGCTTCGCGGGCCGTCCGGGTGTGCGGGAAACCGCCGATCGCCTCCTTCCCTTCCTCCAGGCGCGCTGCGACGTGCTTCTCGTGGACCTCAACCAGGCCCAGGATCTCAGCTCCCTCACCGCCGACTTGGCCCTGGTTCTTGGCGGCGACGGGGCCATCCTCCGCGCCGCCCGGCAAATGGGTTATCGCCAGACCCCAGTGCTCGGCGTCAACTTGGGCCGGCTCGGCTTCCTCGCCGACCTCAGTCCCGAAGAGTTGGGCCAGTGCTTCGACCGCGTGGTTGCCGGCGACTACCGCATCACCTCTCACCTGATGTACGAGTGCGTGGTCGAAGTGGGCGAGACGCGCCAGACCCGTCTCGGCCTCAACGAGGTCGTGGTGCAGACTGCCCCACCCTTCCACATGATCGACCTCGACTTGTCTGTCGACGGCGAGACAGTGTCGCGCTACGTGGGCGATGGCATCATCATCAGCACACCCATCGGCTCGACGGCCCACAGCCTGTCGGCGGGCGGCCCGATCCTCGGCCAAGAGCTGTCGGCCTTCGTGATCACGCCGATCTGTCCCCACGCCCTGACGAGCCGGCCGGTGGTCGAATCGGCCGAGAAGGAATATACGGTGGTCATTCGCCGACCGGCGGACGGTGCGGCGGCGCTGGTCCTCGACGGCCAGGAGATCCTGCCGCTGACGGTGCGGCACCGCGTCATCGTGCGGAAGGCACCGGTGCGCTTTCAGCTGGTCAAAGTCCCGGGGCACAGCTACTACCAGACGCTGCGCGACAAGCTCCGCTGGGGCACGCCGCCTAGCTACCGGGGGGAGCCATAGTCGTTGGCCGGCCTCGGCACCTTGGCTATTTTCAGGAACGTTCTGCGGATAGGAGGGCCCATGCAACTCCAAGGTCTCGTGCTTCTGGCTGGGATGGGCGGCTGGCTGTGTGCCGACGTGGGCGACCCCCAGGTCCGGACCGACCATCCGTGGTATCCGGGGGAGCTGGCCTGTTCGACGTTCGAGCGCTTGTTTGCCACGCAGGCGTCGCTGTACGAGCGGGTGACTGGCCGGCCGGTGACGACCGACGAAGACAAAGTGCTGGCCGCCTGGCTGTGGCGGAACACCCACTACTGGCATGGCGAAGAAGGGGGCCAAGATCTCTGGGGCAAAGGCTGCGGCAAAGGACCGGATACCAAGCAACGGGAATACTGGACCGGATTGTTTGCCCACGGCTTCGCCCTGTGCGGGACCACCCATGCCCAGTGGGTGGCGGAGATGGAGGCGCTGCTGGGTCATGGACGCGGCCGCAGTGTCGGGGCCGCCGGCCACAACTCCTTCGAGGTATTCTTGAGCGGCGGGGAATATGGCCGTGGGCGGTGGGTGCTTCTCGACCACGATCTCTCAACGGTCGTCTTCACGCCGGACGGCAAGCGCTTGATGGGACTGGCCGAGATTGCCCCGAACTGGAGGCAGTTAACCGACCGCCGCTACAAACCGGAGCGTCAACGGGGTTGGCTGCCGTGCGGTTTGTATGCCGGGGACGCCAGTAGCTTTTCCCAGTTTTCCGTGGCCGAGTATCTCAGCGGCTACGCTGGACCGCCACCCATGATTCATCTTCGTCGGGGCGAGACGCTCCGCCGCTACCTCCAGCCGGGCCTCGACGATGGCAAGACCTTTGTCTTCTGGGGCCGCAACTACCGAACGGCCGGCATCCCGGGCCCCGAACGTTCGCGCACCTGGGTCAATCAGCCGGAGAAAATGTATGGCTCTTCCAATGGCACACCGCACATCGACGGCCAGGCACGCTTTGCCAACGCTGTCTACGTCTACAAGCCTGACTTCACGGGCACCTACCGCGAGGCTGTCGTTATGGAGGACGACAAGCAAGTGACTCTGGAGTTTGCCACGCCGTTCATCATCGCCGCGACGCCAGCGAACGACAAACCATGGGGCATCTACGATCCCGGTGCTCGCAATGGCCTGGTCCTGCGCGGCGAGCCAGTCGGCAAGGTGTCGGTGTCAGTCGATCGCGGGAGGTCGTGGACCGAGGCGACCATGACCGACGGCACGCTTGACCTGACGGATGCGGTGAAAGGGTACCGGCAATACTGGCTGCGGTTGCATAAGCCAGCTAAAGAGCTGACCGGCTCGGGGCTGACCATCACCACCGTGTGTCAGTGCAACGTGGCGGTGCTGCCCCGGTTGAAGGACGGAGGGAGCCAAGTGACCTACGAGGCCGGTCGCCACGCCCAGGTGAACGCTGGGCCGAACCTGCCGCAAGCCCTAGCCCACGTCGTCGCGGGACGCTTCGAGTCGCCGAGCGTCACGCTGGAGTTGGCCACGCCCCGGGGCGAGCCGATCCGGCAGGTGTATGCAGCCGCTCACGTCCGTTCCGGCTCGCCGCCAGACCCCAACGTGCTCTACCAGATCGAATACTCGCGCGACGGCGGCCAGACGTGGGATCCACTCGTCAAGGATTGGCGGATCAACCGCCAAGGGGTAGAACCGGCCGATTTCTGGAGCCAGAGTTTCTGCTGGGGACATGTCAACCTTCCAGGAGACACACGGTCCGTCCGGGTTCGCTTTCGCAATTCGGGCGGCAAGGCCTATATCCGGGCCGAGGCGCACCTGGTGTACGAAACGGGACCGCCCGACCGCACCCGTGTCACTTTTGCCTGGACGGACGATACGGGTGACCAGACCCACAGCCATGTCACCAAGGGATCCCGGGACCAGTGGACTGTCCCCACGGGACGGAACGTGCAAACCCGCTGGGTCGAATTTGAGCCAATACCTTGACCGCAGGGGCACGCGCGCCCAAACGTGGTGGTGGTGACTGGGCGTTCCCGTTGTCCTTGACCGACATTGCAAGTCGCTTTACAATCAACGGACAGGCTGGCTGGAGTCGCGTCCCTCGAATTGCGGACCGTGACCTTGCCGGCCAAGAAGGGCTGAGGTAGGCGCATGCAACCAAAATTATCGATAAAAGTCTGCGGTCGTGGGCCGCAGAGAGCGATTCGTTCGTTCATCGACGAAAAGTGCGAACATGAAGCTACGGCAAGTGATGCTGGCGCTGGCGGCCAGCGTATTGCTGGCCGGCATCGCCTATGTGCAACAGGCGACGGAAGCGGCCGGGCTGAAGATGGTGACGGCGGCGGAGGCTTTTCTCAACACGCTGTCACCGGAGCAGAAGGCCAAGGCGACCTTTGCCTTCGACGACCCGGAGCGGACGAACTGGTATTTCGTCCCGCTTCAGGACAAGCAGCGGCAGCCGACCCGCAAGGGACTGCGGCTGGAGGAGATGAACGCCGCGCAGCGGCAAGCGGCGCTGGAACTGATCAAAGCGGGCACCAGCCCCACGGGCTACATCCAGGCCACGACGATCATGAGCCTGGAGGCCATCCTTAATGAGCTGGAACAAGGCAAAGGCCCCGTCCGCAACCCGGAGTGGTATTTCTTCAGCATCTTCGGCACGCCGTCAAAAACCGGCAAATGGGGCTGGCGGGTGGAAGGACATCACCTGTCGCTGAACTTTACGATCGACCAGGGCAAACTGATCGCCGCCACGCCGTTTTTCTTCGGCGCCAATCCCGCGACCGTGAAGGATGGGCCGCGAAAGGGGCTTCGGACGTTGGCGGAAGCCGAGGACTTGGCGCGGGCCCTGTTCAAGAGCCTGGATGAGGCGCAGCGCAAAGTCGCGTTGCAGCCGACGCAATTCCCCGAAATCGAGCAAGGCAAAGCGGTGCCGAACGTCGGTCCCCCGAGGGGTATCGCGGGGCGGCAGCTGACCGACAAGCAGCAGGCCCTCCTTCGGCAGTTGGTGGAAAGCTACGCCGCCCGCATGCCGAGTGAGATCGCAGCGGTGGAGTTGAGCCGGATCAAGGAGGCCGGATGGGAGCAGGTCCATTTCGCCTTTGCGGGGGGGAGCGAGCCAGGCGAGCCGTACACCTATCGCGTCCAGGGGCCGACGTTTGTCATCGAGTTTTTGAACGTGCAGCCGGATTCGGCGAAGAACCCGGCCAACCACATCCACAGCGCGTGGCGCTGCCTGAGGGGCGACTTCGGATTGTGATTGGCGGCGATGGCGAGCGTCTGGGGGCGCCGCGATGAAGCAATCGGCGGGGACGCTGCTTTATCGCGATGGTCCATCGGGGTTGGAGGTGCTGCTGGTCCATCCGTCGGGGCCGTACAATCGGCGGGCACCGTGGAGCATCCCCAAGGGCGAGCCGGAGCCGGGTGAGAGCGACCTGGAAGTGGTGGCCCGGCGAGAGACGGCGGAAGAAGCGGGAGTGGCCGCCGAGGAGTTGTGGCCACTGGGTTTCGTTGATTACCGCAAGCGGCGTAAGCGGATCCATTGTTTCGCGGGGCGGGCGCCGGCCGGGGCTGTGCCCCGGCCGGCGTCGTGGGAAATCGACCAAGCGCGGTTTGTGCCCCTGGCCGAGGCCCAGGACCTCATCCATCCCGACCAACGCGTCTTTCTCGAGCGGCTGGTCGAGCACTTGAAAGGCCGCTCTCCATGAGCGCTCATCCCTGGCACGATGTCCCCTTGCCGGCCGATGTCGGCGAATGGTTCCCCGCGTTCATCGAGATCCCGGCACGCTCGTCAGTCAAGTACGAGCTCGATAAGGCGACGGGGCTGCTGCGGGTCGATCGGGTGCTGTACAGTGCGGTGTACTATCCGGCCAATTATGGTTTCGTGCCCCAAACCTACTGTGAGGACGGTGATCCGCTCGATGTGCTCGTCCTGGGCCAAGAGCCGGTGGCGCCGATGGTCATCATGCGGGCGCGAGCCATTGGCGTCATGCGGATGTTCGACGGCGGCAAGATCGACGACAAGATCATCGCCGTTCACGTGGACGATCCGCAGTGTTTCGGCTATCACGCGGTGAGCGACCTGCCCCCCTTCCGGGTGCGGGAATTGCAACGCTTTTTCCTCGATTACAAAGTCTTGGAGGGCAAGGAGGTCCAAGTCGAGGAGCCGCTCGGTGAAGAAGTGGCCCTTCAGATCGTGCGCGAGGCCATCGCCCTGTATGCCCGGGAGCGCGATCGGCTGCGTGGCAAATAATCCCACCTCCGGCTTGCCCGAAGCCGTTGCCTGGGGCCTCAACGGGCGGCCAATCTCATGCTCTTGCGACGGGCTTGCGGAAGATCAGCATCACTCCCAGATTGCCGGCATGGTCCGTGAATTGAGCCAGCACTTCCTTGGCACCGGCGAATTGGAGGATTTGGAACAGCGGATTCAACGAATACGGGTTCATCGGGATGTCGTTCGCCGTAGGTGGGGCGGCCGGCGGGAGCGGCCCGGTTCCCTGCCCCAGAGAGCGCGTCCGGTGGCCCCGTTTGGCCAGCCAGCGGGCAAAAGCACGCCACAACTCGCCGGCTGTCTCCCTTACCCCTGGCTGATAACTCAACGCCTCGGACACCGGGGGCCAGCCGACCGACGGCCAAAAGGCGGTCGGATCGCCGACAAAAGCGAATGAATACAAAACATGAATGGCTCCAATCCCTCCCGGTGCCACCCGCTCAACCAGCTGAGCAAACAGCCGCTGGCCGGTCTTCTCGGGAATGTGTTGCAGGACGATGTACGTGTTCACGAGATCGAACGTCTCCTCCAGCTGCTCCAAGACGCTGCTTCCCTGAAGCAGGCGGACGTTGGAGAGGCCGAAGCGGCGCGCATTCTCCCGAGCTTCCCGAATCATCCCCTCGGAGACGTCGATGCCGACGACCGCCCGGCAGCGGCGGGCCAACGGGAACAGGAGCCGGCCCACCCCGCAGCCAAAGTCAAGGGCGGTGGCAGGCTCAAAGTCCGGGACGATCCGCTGACGGATCGTCCGGAAAAGGGCGGCGATTTCCTCTTCGCCGGTGGTAAAGAATTCCTGGCGATTGGCGTCCGAGAGGTTCTCGGCCTTGAAGCGGTCGTGGGTCAGAACGCACCAGTACGGATCGGCCTTTCCGAAATACTCGAACACCTGATCGCTGGAATATCGCACTGTCACCGATTGCTCTCCTCTCCGGGACGTGGACGAGGTTCGGGCGCCTGCCCCGCGGCGAGGCAAGGATGATCGCGGGCGGCAGTTTAGTTTCGGGGCCTGGAAACGGTCAAGACAGACCACCTACCGGGTGTCCTCCGAGTCGGCGGCGCGAGGGTGCTGCAGCGGAGAGGGGTTGAGCGGTTGATGCTCGCGCGACGTTGGGAGGTGCGTGCCGGGTACTCAGGGAGCGCGAAACGATCAATCGGGAGGGCGAAACGAAGAATCGGCGAATGTGGGGAAAAACCCCCGCCTCGAGCCCTCAACCCCGCCCCGTCCGACAGGTTCGACCAACGCCTGGCGATGCCGGCGGTGCCCGGGACGCGGCCCGACAGGGCCGGGCTATGCGGCGGAATCGGGGGTCAGAGTCGCTCGATGGGGAGGGCGTTTTGCCGCAGGAAGTCTTCACACTCCGCTTTGGTGAACACCCCCGGGGTGGTGCCGATGGCGCGGACGCAGCTGGCGCCCAAGGCGCTGGCGTAGCGGAGGCAATCTTCCGTGCCCATCTGGTGCAACATGCCGAAAATGAAGCCCGCGTCGAAGGCGTCGCCGCCGCCGCTGCCATCGACGAAGGGAACCGGGAAGACACCCGATTTCAGCCGAACCTGCTCGTTCACCAGGATTGCCCCCTGGGCCCCCAGCGTGATCACCGCGGTGCCGACTCCCATCCGGCGGAACACCTCGGCCTGGGCAAGCGGGTCGGCCTCGCCTGTGATGAGTCGCGCTTCATGATCGTTGGGGAGAAAAACGTCAACGTGCGGCAGCACGGGCGCCAACCGCGGCAGGTAATCACCCGGACCGGGAACGGCCACGTCCAGCACCGTCCGCACGCCCGCCTCGCGGGCGGCGGCGAAGACCCGGGCCAGTTCCTGGGCCTCCACCGCCGGCATCACCAGGTAGCCACCCAGGTAGAGCACACGCGCCTGACGCACCCGGTCCAACGGGATGTCGGTGGCCCGGAACTCCGCATTGCTTCCAAAACTGTGAATAAACCGCCGATCCTCGCCCACCACGTTGACGATCATCGTCTGGCTGGTTTCGGCCGTCGGGCTGACTTGCAGGTCTTGAACATCGACCCCATGCTCGCGGAGCATGTCCGCAACGATTCGGCCGAAGATGTCGCTGCCCACTCGGCCGACCACGGCGGCGCGCACGCCCATTTTCACCAGGTCAACGGCAGTGTTTGAGGCACACCCGCCGATCGTAAGGAGGAAGCGCTCGGTGGTGACCAGCTCGCCGGCAGCCGGAACGTGGTCGATCGGCGCGCAGACGTGGTCGGCCACAACGATGCCCGCACAGAGGACGTCCGCTCGGCCCATGCCAGTAATCCTCGCCCTCTCGACAGACCACAACGACCCGGCTCGGGCTTCGGCTTCAGAACAAGATCGGCTTGCCGAGCTTCCGCCGAACCACCGTGAATTGGCCCAGGTGCATCAAGGTATGGTTCGAGACCAGGATCAGCAGCGCCCCGAGCGTCGGCGCGAAGGCAGCCAATCGGCCCGTGTTCGGCTTGTCGAGGTCGGCATCGGTCAGCCGGTCCACGGCTGCCAGGGTGGCTTCGCGTACCTTCTGAAACAGTTCCAGGTACTGGGCCTTGGTAAGAAAGCCGGCCGACGACTCGGCGTGGGCATTCTTGTTGTCGTGTACCTGGGTGAAACCCGCCGGGAGTTCCGGGTAATTCGCTTCGGGAAGGACTTCCCGCACCAGGGAGACCTCGGCGGACGTGATGTGCCCCAGCTGCCACGCGATGTGGTTCGCCCCGGGCACGGGCCGAACCAGCAAATCCTGGTCGGACAAATCGCTGACATACCACCCCACCAATCCCTGAGTCGAGGTCAGCACCGCGCGAATCGCTTCTTTGCCGGTCATCGCGTGTCCCCGCAAGGTGTCCTGGTGTCATCGGCCATGGGCAGATCGCCGTTGCCCTGCCGCCGGGCCGGCGTATACTATCGTTTTCTAACGACCCTGCGACGATCGGCCACTGGGAGGAGCCATGCCTCATACCAAGAGTGCCAAGAAGAACCTGCGCAAGTCGATCAAGCGCCGGCTGCACAATCGCTCGGTGAAGTCGGCCATGAAGACGCAGATCAAGAAAGTCCTCCGCCTCGCGGAAAGCGGCTCGGTCGAGGAGTTGACCAAGGAGTATAATTTGGCGGCCAAGAAGCTGGACAAGGCAGCGGCGAAGCGAATCATCCATCCGAACTTGGCGGCCCGCAAGAAGTCGCAGCTGGCCAAGCTGGTCCATCGCCGGACGGTGGAGGCTGCCGCGTCGCCGTCGTCCGCCGGATCTGCGGGAGAGTGATTCAGCGGCATGGTCGGCCACTAAACCTTTTGCAACTCGTCCATGACGAGCTGCTGCACCAGGTCCGGCTTGGCTGTCCCCTTGGTTTCCTTCATCACCGCCCCTTTGATGGCCTGCGCCGCCGCTGTCTTTCCTTTCTTGAAGTCGGCCACGGCCTTCGGGTTGGCAGCGATCGCCCGCCGGACAATGGCTAACAACTCGTCCGCACTGGCCACCGGCTTGATCCCCTTGCGCTCGATCGCCTCTTTGGCGGTCAAGCCTTCGCCGACCATTAAGTCGAACAATTCCTCGCTGATCTGTTTGGTCAGTCCCATCGCCTTTTGTTCCGCGATCAGGTCCGCCAAATGCTCGGCGGGGAGGGCAAACGGGCCGCCATTGCCCGACCCTTGAGTCTTGGCCACGGCCAGGAGCTTGTTGGTGATCCAGTTGCAGGCCGCCTTAGGGTCGCCGCATTTCCCGCTGACCGTCTCGAAATAAGCCACCATCGCCCGGCCTTGGCTGGTCAAGACGTTGGCGTCGTAGGCTGACAAGCCGTACTGCTCCTGCAACCGCCGCCGTTGCTGAGCGGGCAACTCTCCCAGGCTGGCCCGAATGCGCTCCCGCCAGGCATCGTCTACCTCGACTGGGACCAGGTCTGGCTCCGGAAAGTAGCGGTAGTCGGAGGCCTCTTCCTTCCGCCGCTGCACGACGGTGATGCCACGGTTTTCGTCCCAGCCGGCCGTGGCTTTGGGCACCTCGCCCAGCTTCTTGCCGGTTTTCTGGAACTCCTCGTATTGCCGCTGTGCCTCGTAGCGGATTGCCCGCTCGACGGAGCGAAAACTGTTGAGGTTCTTGACTTCGACGATGGGCGTGGCGGCGTGGCCGCCCCCCGCCAGGGGAACGTGGATGTTGACGTTGGCGTCGCAGCGCAGGCTTCCTTCCTGCATCTCGCAATCCGAAACCTCCAGTTCGCGGAGCATCAGTCGGATTTCTTCCAGGTACGCCTTCGCCTCCTCCGGCGTGGACATGTCGGGATGACTGACAATCTCCAGCAGGGGCGTGCCGGCGCGGTTCAGGTCCACCAGGCTGTCACGCCCACCGCCTTGCTCGTCGTGCAGCATTTTGCCGGCGTCTTCCTCCAAATGGACTCGGATGATCCGCACGCGCTTCGGCCCCGTGGCGGTGCTGATCTCCAGCCAGCCGTCGTAGCTGAACGGCAGGTCGTACTGGCTGATCTGGTAATTCTTGGGGAGATCGGGATAGTAGTAGTTCTTCCGGTCCCATTTGGTGAAGGCGGCGATCTGGCAGTTGAGCGCCAGGGCCGCTTTCAACGCCAGCTCGAATGCCCGTCGGTTCATCACGGGAAGCACGCCCGGCATGCCAATGCAGACCGGGCAGGTGGCGGAGTTGGGTGGCAGGCCAAATCGGTTGGGACAGCCGCAAAAGAGCTTGGTCTTCGTCAGTAGCTGCACGTGGACTTCCAAGCCGATGACGATGCGGTACGGAAGGTCAGCCATGTGGACCTCGCTGGATCGCGGAACCCCCATTGCCCCGCCAGGGCCGCGCCACTCGCCACGGCACCCGGCCTCCGAAAGTCCTGCCCTGTGCCACCGCAAGCCGCCGGAAGACTTCAGTGAGCGCGGTCAGGCGGCGGAGGACGCTCTCACGTTTCGTCCGAGGCCTCGACCCCCTCCGACGACCGTTGCGCCAGCAGCGCCTTTAGCCGAGCCAACTCTGCCTCGAAGGCTTCTGCGCGTTGGCGTTCGGCCGCCGCCCGGCGTTCCGCTTCCTCCGCGCGTTGTCGCTCAGCTTCGGCGCGTTGCCGCTCAGCTTCGGCGCGTTGCCGCTCAGCTTCGGCGCGTTGCCGTTGTTCCTCCGCCCGCTGGTGTTCGGCCTCGGCGCGTTGCCGTTGTTCCTCCGCCCGCTGGTATTCGGCCTCGGCGCGCTGCCGTTGTTCCTCCGCCCGCTGACGCTCGGCATCGGCCTGGCTTCGGGCGGCCTCTCCCTGGGTCGGCACCACTTGGCCCGCTGCATCGTAGAAGCGGAGGAACGTCGCCGGCATGCCAAAGTACGACCCGGTCCAGGTGCCGAGCCACAGCTGAACCTGTTCGCTCCACATCCATCCGCGAGCGTCCGCCGGAATATCGACGTACTGATCGCCGTGCAGTCGCCATCCCTCGAGCCGCTGAGTGTCCGGGTCGAAGCAGAAATACTCAGGGGTTCGGAAAATGTTTTGGTAAAGCGCCTTCTTTTCGACCCGGTCACGGCGTGCCGTGGCGGGCGAGGTCAACTCAATGATCAGGTCGGGGTAGCGTCCTCCTTCGTCCCAAACGGCCCAGAACCGGCGCGGTTTGAGCCGGTCGACACCGTGGGTCACGCAGAAAAAGTCGGGTCCGAGGAAGTCCTCGGACATGATCTGCTGCATGCTGAAATAAACGAAGTTGTTGCCACCGATGTACACATCGGAACGGCTCTCCCAGTGCGTGGCGAGGGCATCGATCAGGAGCATCATGCAGTAACGATGCCACGGCGTTTCCATGGGCTTGTCGTCGGAATCGGGCAGAATCCGGGTCAGTTCGACGAGCAGGGGAAACTTGGCATGGATGTCGGGCGTTTCGAGGATGCGACGAGCCAACGTGACATACGCCGGCTCGGCACGCGCCGTGGTCTCGTTCGCCGGTGGAGCGGCCGACTCGACAGTTCCAGGAGTCAGCAGCACGGGATCGGGCATGGGAAGACCTCAGCCATAAACCATGTGGCCCAAGTGCCGCCGGGGCTGATTGTAACCGAAAGACCGGCTGGCTGAAACGGGCTTACAGCCTGGGCCGTCGGGTGTGCCAATCGGTGGCTTGCTCGTACATGCGGGCGATGCGAAGGAGCTTGTCCTCGGCGAAGGGCGGGGCCTGGATTTGCAGGCCGATCGGCAGGCCGGTCCGGGTAAACCCGCACGGGATGCTGATACCGGCGATGCCGGCGAGGTTGCAGCTG
>JANWYO010000028.1 GCA_025055215.1 Gemmataceae bacterium | reverse complement strand
GGGTGGGGGGGGGTGGGGGGGGCCTGGGGGGGGGGGGGGTTTGGGGCGCACTGCGCGGGTTCCGGGGGGTCGTTATTTTGGGGGGGGGCGGCGGGGGGGGCCCCAACCCCCCCCGCCGAGGTTGGCCCCGGGGATAACGGTAGCGACCGAGGCAGCAAATGGACACACGGGCGTCGCCGTGGCGGGAGGTGCCGGCCGCTTGGCTGAAGAGGTCGGTCGGAGACCGACACATCTGCCCCGCGCGAGCATGCCGCGCATCAGGCGTGGCCGGTGTCGGCACGGAGATACGCAGCGGCAACCTGGGCCGCGAGCCGGGCATTGGCGACGACGAGGGCGTGGTTGGCCCGGAGTGTCTGGCCTTGGGTGATCTCGGCCAGGCGGGCCAGGAGGAACGGCGTGAGTGCCGGGCCGCGGACACCCGAAGCCGCAGCCTGCCGTTCGGCTTCGGCCAGGGCCTGGTCCCAGGTGGCCGGATCGACGGCGACCTCGGGAGCGACCGGCTGGGCAAGGACGACCCCGCCGCCACCCAGTTGCCAATGGGCCGTCAGCACGGCCGCGGCTTCGGCCGGGGTGTCCACGCGAGCGGGGACGGGAAGGCCGCTGCTGTGCAGGTAGAAAGCGGGGAAGGAATCGGTGCGGTAGCCGACCACAGGAACGCCCAGGGTTTCGAGGATTTCCAGCGTCCGTGGGAGGTCGAGGATGCTCTTGGCGCCGGCGCAGACGACGGCGATCGGGGTACGACTCAGTTCGACGAGGTCGGCGGAGATGTCCCAGGGCTGGAGGGCGTCGCGGTGGGCGCCACCGATGCCGCCGGTGGCAAACAGGCGGATGCCGGCGCGGTGAGCCAAGGCGGCGGTGGCGGCGACGGTGGTGGCGGCCGTTCGCCGCCCCGCGACGGCCGCCGCTAGGTCGCGGCGGCTGGCCTTGGCCGTCCCGCGGCTTCGCGCCAATCCCTCCAGCTGCTCGGCGCTCAAGCCCACCGTCGGCCGACCCCGCCACACAGCGACCGTGGCCGGCACCGCCCCCTCGGCCCGGGCGGCGGCTTCCGCCGCCCGGGCCGTCTCCAGGTTCATCGGCCAAGGCAGGCCGTGGGCGATCACCGTCGATTCCAGGGCAACAACGGGTCGGCCGGCGGTCAGCGCCGCCATGACCTCCGCCGCCACCTCCACCGAAGCGTCCGTCACCTGTCTGCCTCCTTGGCCCAGGCCCGGCCCATCTGTCCTTTGGGGCTGGGGTGATCACTCCAAGCGGTGGTTTTTCCCCGCCCCCGGCCGCGCCGATTCATCGTTTCGCACCCGCTGGGCACGCGGCGGGCGGGAAACGATAACCCTCCTTGCGGGGCCAGCACGTGTCTCCCATCCCCGTGCAAGCGCGAACCGATCAAATCCCCTCCGCGGCTGCACCTTCGCCCCGCTGGAAATGGGAAGGACACCGCCGGGGCGGCTCGCCTTGATTTTCCCCCGCCAATCCTCGATTGTAACCGCAGGGACTAACCTGCGACAGCGGCCACGGCAGGGGACGTGACCAGTCATGAACCCGGCTCCCATGCATCCCTTGGAAGCGATCCTGCGCTACTGCGCCGAGGCGGGCGGTCAGCCGTGGTATCCGTCGGCACATGCCCGCCGGACCGGCCAGCCACGCGAGCTGTTGGACCCGGACATCGACCGGCTGCGGCTAGGCGGGCTGATTCAGCTGACGGAGTGGGTGCCGGACTATGGCCAAGGCTATGTACTGACGCCGCTGGGGCGCGAGGTGTTGAACAATCCCCGAGCGTTGGCGCGGCTGCGGGAGGGCTATCTGCCAAAGCCGTCGCCGGCCTTACCGGCGACGGCGGATGACGACCTCGCCGGCACCACCTACGAGCGTGGCGAAGCCGTCCGCGCCGCCCTGCTGACCCCGGGCCGCCCCACCTGGACGCGCGCGCTGATCGCCGCCAACGTCGGCCTGTTCATCGCCGGCCTGGGACTGGCCTACGCCTGGGGCCTGCCGCCGGATCAGTACCTGACCGGCAACGCCGAGCAGGTGCTTCGCTGGTTCGGGGCCGTCGATGCCTCGGCGCTGGTGCGCAGGGAATGGTGGCGTCTGCTGGCGGCCGGCTTCGTCCACATCGGCCTGCTCCACCTGGCCTGCAACATGTTCGCCCTCCTGGTTATTGGCCCGCCGGTGGAACGCATGTGGGGCCCCGGACGCTTCCTCCTCCTCTACCTCATCGCCAACCTCGGCGGCAACTGCCTGGCCATGGCTTACCAGCCCGTGCACCTTACCCCCGATGGCAAGCCCCACCTAGTCCTCCTCGCCGGCGCCTCGGCGGCGATCTGCGGCCTGCTGGCGGCGATGGGGGTCTGGCTGTTGATGAATCGCAGTTTCCTCCCGCCGGAACTCTTCTCCGCGGTCATGGGGAGTGTCGTCAAGAACTTCATCCTCATCGGCCTCATCAGCCTGATGCCGGGGGTCAGTGGCGTCGGACACCTGGGAGGGGCCGTCGCCGGCGGCGTGGCCGCCGTCTTCCTTAACATCCAAGCCTTCGGTCGTGGTTGGCTGCGGCTGCTGGGGATGGTCGGAGCACTGGGGGTGCCCGTGCTCGGGGTGGTCGGGCTGCTTCGGGCCATGGACGGCTCGTCCGCGTGGCAAGAAGTCCGTGAGCGCCAACACGCCCGACAGCAGTGGGAACAGCACCGCGAGCAGGCCACCATCAGCTCGCGCGAGGTCGCCGAGTTCAACAAGCGGCTGATGCCGTCGTTGCAGGCGACACTCGGCGAGACCCGGCGCGTCGTCGAGCAAGTCGAACCACTGATCAATCAGCACCCCAGCCGCCGCGACGGCCAGAAAACCCAGGCGGCGTTGCAGGCCCTCCGAGGGCAGCAGGCAGCCCTGGTGCAGACGGCAACTACGCTCCGCGCCGCCGGGCCGTTCCGCAGCCAGACGGCGCAGAACGCCCGCGAAACCGCCCTGCAATATGTCGAGGCCCTCGAAAAACTCGCCGGGCTGCTGGCGGCCGCGCTGGAGAAAGGCACCTCCTGGAACTCGGCCGATCAGCAGCGGCTGGAGGAGCAGGTGCGCCAGGTGGAGGAGTGGCAACAGCGCTGGGATGCTCTGCTGGTGAAATGAGCCGTCCCCGGCCCGGATCCGGGCCGGGGACCGCCCAGCATGACTTGAGGCCGCTTCAGACACGCGCCGGCAGCACGTACGGCTCGCGGTAGACCCGGCTGAGGTGCTTGTCCGCCTCGGCGTCGTTGACAAACCGTTCCTTCTCGGGATCGAATTCCAGCGTCCGACCCAACCGGTAGGCGATGTTGGCCAAGTGACACATCACCGACGATTTGTGCCCTTCTTCCACGTCGGCGGTCAGGTCGCTGGCCTTGCGGCTGCGGACGGCTGCGATGAAGTTCCGGAAGTGCGGCAGGTCAACCATCGGGTCGCTGCGGTCGCTCGCCGAAGGGCCGGGCTCGCGCTTGGGGCCAAGGAACGTGTAGTAGCTCGAGTAATCCGGGATGATGAGATAGCCTTCCGTGCCGAAGAAAATCACGCCGACGGCGTTGCGATTGTCCACGAAGGGATACTGATCGCCGATGCCGCCTTCGCAGGGGGTGTACCAGTCGCGGACCGCGAAATCGACGAGCAGGTCACGGTTGCGGTACTGGAACGAAGCCACCTGGACGCCCGGCGTTTGCTGGTCCCCCTTGTTGACGTACAGGCCCCCCATCGACTGGACCTTGCTGGGGTGCTCGTCGAGCTTCAGCCCCCAGCGGATGATGTCCATCTGATGGACACCCTGGTTGCCGATCTCGCCATTGCCGTAATCCCACAGGCAGTGCCATTGGCCCGCCTTGAGCTTGACGGCGTAGTTGTTCAACGGCGCCGGGCCGCACCAGCGGTCGAGGTTCAAACTGGCCGGCGGTTGCCCCGTCGGGATCTTCCCCAGGCTCGGCCGTACCTTGTACGCCATCCCGCGGGCCATGTACACCCGCCCGATGACCCCCTTGTGCAGCTGCTCGATGGCCTGCCGAATGTTCGGGCTGGACCGGCACTGGGTGCCGTGCTGCACCAATCGTCCCGTCTTCCGCGCCACCTCGACGGTCACGCGCCCTTCGTGAATGTTGTGCGACAGCGGTTTCTCGACGTACACATCCTTGCCCGCCTGGCAGGCCCAGATGGTTCCCAGGCAGTGCCAATGGTTCGGCGTCGAAAACGAGACGGCATCAATGGACTTGTCGTCGAAGACCCGGCGCATGTCGTCATAAGCGGCCGGTTTCTTCCCCGTCTTCTTTTCGATCTCCTCGACGCGGCTTCGCAGCAGGTCGCTGTCCACGTCGCAAACGGCGGCCAGCTCGACGTTCTCCCGCGCCAGCTCGAGCAGGCAGCGGATGTGGGCGGTGGCCCGGCCCCCCAGTCCCACCAGGGCGACACGCAGGCGGCTGTTGGCGTCCTTGGCGGAGGCCGCGGCAGCGACAGCGACGGCCCCGGCCGTCGCCAAAAATTCTCGACGGGTGCTAGTCATGTTCGCTCCTCCCGCAACTTGTCAATTCAGCATGTTCAGGACGTGACTTGGGCTGATCTCACCAACCTTCTCAGCTTATACTCGGACGCGGTTCCCGGCCACCACCCGCACCCCACCGTGCTCCGATTCATCGTTTCGCGCCCGCTTCACCCCGCTCGAATCGTTTGACACACCCCGCGGCGGCCTTACAATAAGCGCGACCGGAATTTTGAGCCTTTTTCGCTCGATTCGGCCCCAAATGGGCCCTGCCCTTCTCCAGGAGGCTACCTCCATGCTCGGGAAATTGATGCCGTGGGCGGTCGCCATGCTAGGCATGATGGTTTGGTCCCAGCCCGCCCAAGCGGGCGGGATAAACTTTCGGGTGTCCCTCAACGGCGCGGCAGAGATCGCGACCCTGGGACTGAGCGGTGGCGCCGCAAGCGGTTTGGTCATCGACAAGGGCGATCCGGCCAACGCCGACACGCTGCCGGTCTGGTGTCGCCGCTGGTGCTGCTATCGTCCGTATTGTTTTTACCCCGCCTGGTGTTACTACTATCCGCCGGTCTACACCTACCGCTTCTACTACGCTCCGCCGGTGTACTATTACTATTGGTCGGGTCCGGTGTTTTACTTTTTCCCGATCGGCGGGGCCAGCGGGGCCACCTTCTCGCTGAGCATCGGTGCGGGGAGCATGGCAGCAGTGCCGCCGACCAGCCCCGCGCCAAATGAACGTCCCTACCGCTACGACATCGTTCCATACGCACCGCCCGGTGACGGCACCTATCGCTACGACGGTGGCCCGCAGAACCCCGTGCCGATGCCGCCCGGCACCAACCCCAAACCTACCACCGACCCTGCTCCGCCATCAACGGTGCCGTTCGAAGGTCGGGCCGTTTCCATCCCAGCCAAGCCGAAGACTTCACCGTACAGCTACCGGGCCTACGGCGAACTCCCCACCGCGCCGCCCGTCGTCCCCTCGACCGCTCCGAGTGTCCTGGTGAGGCAGCGGTGACGAATTTGGGGAGGGATGAGACGGCAGAGCGCCGCGACCACCTGTTGATGTCTCGGATTCAACGGCGACGTGCCTCCCGGCCCAGCCGGGAGGCACGGTTTGTTTCCGGCCGCAGTGGTTTTGCGGACGGTGCCGTTCGGGCAAAACCCGAAGCTGGGCCGAGGGGCTTGACTTACTGGATTTTGCCGGGTCGGACCGAGTAGCCTGAAGCGGAAACCAGCGCGAGTCATCCTGCGAGGTTGCCGCACCATGTCCGAGATCGGTCGAATGCTGGTTGGCCTGGCGGTGGTGCTGGGGAGCGCGGCGGCAGTCAAGGCCCAAGGGCCGATACCCTGGCCGACGCCACCGGGGATGGTGTCGCCGCCGATCTACGTCGAAGGGGTATATCAGCGGATCAACCGCTGGTCGGTTTGGGACTACTACGGTGTGAATCGTTTCGGCTCGTTTCGCCCGCGGGTGATCGTCGGCCCCGATGACGCCTACTACCAGTACACCGGCGAGCCGTTTCCCTGGATCGAGATGTACCAGCGGGAGTGGGTGCCGATTATCACGAGCACGCCCTACCGCTTTGGACAATGATCGGGCTGGCCAGGACGGTCACGGCCGGGGCGGGAGCGGGACGAGGTTGAGGAGGGCGTCGCTGGCGGCGCGACGGACATCGGCGTCGGTGTCGGACAGGGCCTGGAGGAGGGCGTTGGTGGCCGCTTGGGCGGTGGGGCCGAGCTTGCTCAGAGCCTCGGCGGCCGCGCGACGGACACGAACGTCGCGGTGGCTCAGGGCAGCGGCGATGGCCGGCACCGCTGGAGCGGCCGCCGGCCCGATGTGGACCAGGGCATCCATCGCGGCGATGCGGAACTCGGCGTCGCCTTGGCCGACGCTGGCGGCTAAGGCGGGCACCGCGGCGGCGGCCGCCGGCCCGTAACGCTCCAAGGCGGCTGCCGCCCCCAGCATCCGCACGTCCAGGTCGCGGTCGTTCAGCAGCCGGGCCAGCGCCGGCACCGCTTGGGGATCGACCGGGCCAATTTTGCCCAGCGTCCGGGCGGCGGCCCAGCGGACGAAGGCGTTGCGGTCCTCGAGGGCGCGGACAAGCATCGATGCTGCCGCCGCGGCCTGCTCGGCGCTGGTCTCCAAGGCGTCGATGGCCGCCAGGCGCACGCGGGCATCGGGGTCGGCGACAGCTTGGGCCAGGGCGGGGATGGCACGCCCCAGCGCCGGCCGCAGCGGCTCCGCCGCCACCGCTGCATCCGGCAGTTTGAGGGCTTGCGCCGACCGGACCTCGCCTTGGCCATGCTCGGTCTGTGACTCGCTGTACCGCGGGATGCTCTGCTGCCGCTTCCGCAACCGATTCGCCGCATTCCCCATGTCTTCCAACGCGCGGCTGGCGAGAAGGCGGATGGTCGTTTGCGGGTCGCTCAACCGACGGGCGATGTCGGGGAGTGCTTGGCTGAGGGCCTGGCTGAGGGGCAGGAATTCCTTGTGTTCCTCCTCGACGCTCTCCCGGTATCGCATGATCTCCAGGCGTTCGTCGGCGGTGAGCGGCCGGCCGTCCGGCGGGAAATCCTGCCGGGGCCGCGGGTCGGCGATCTGTTCGCTCATGGCCGCCGCGGTCAGCTGGATGGCTTCGACGCAATGGCGTCGAACGACGCCGTCGTTGTCGTCGATTCCCTTGCGGGCGGTCGGCACCACGACGACACCGACCTGCACCACGTCCGCGCGGTCGGCTTGCACGCCGGTGGTGCTGCGCCCTTTAGCCAGGTGCGTCACCCAACGGACCATGTCGGCCAGGGACTCGGCGGCGGCCCGGCGCTCCGCGACAGACACGGCGTCGAAGCGGCGGGCAATTGCCCGGGTGGCGACGACGGGGTCGGGGTTGATTTTGCCCAAGGCCTGCATGGCGGCGATGCGCACCGTCTCCGAGCCCTGGCTCGTCAGCTCCGCGAGGTCGCTCGTGAAGGTGCGGGCGAAACCGCCGGACTTCTCAACGCCCGTGCCGATGCCGCGGACCTGCACACCCATTTCGGCGATCATGCCGATGGCGGCCATTTGGCTGGCGGGGGTGCCTTGCCGGAGTTGCTGCCGCAGCGCTTCGGTGAGGCGGTGGGCCACTGCCTGGCGGATGTCGAGGTCGATCGCTGCCACCAAGGGGTCGCGGTCTTCGTCGCGCCACTCCTGGAGGCTGAAGGCGCGGCGGAGTTCGCTGATGGTCCTCAGCGCCTGGACGTGACGCTCGAGGTTCTGGCGGCGGAAGGCCAGCTCGGCTTTGTTGCTGGAATCGCGAACGACGACGCGCAGGGCCAGGCGCAGGTCCTCGATCGGATCGGCCGTCTGGGCGGCCACGGAAGTGGCTGCCCAGACCCAGATCACCACCGCGGCCATCGTCCTACCGTGGTTCCACGTCGCCTGACGCATGGTTGCTCCTCGCTCGGCTGCCAGTTGATCGGCCGCGCCGCCGCGGACCGGTCACTGCCTCTTTCGCCATTCCACCCCGGTGGGGTCCGCTGCTTTCCGCCCGGCGCGCGCCCGCGGGTTGGGCCACAGGCCGCACGGCCGGCAGGGCCCGGTCGTCCGCTCGATCCGTTCAACCTGTTGTCGATCATACACTCGGCGACGTCGAACGGGAAATGAGCGGCGGGGGCGGCGTTGCGGCTGGGACGCCGGCGAGGTTGCCGCGAGCGGGGCTTTGACAGCGCCCGGAGCCACCGGCGCCCCCGGGCGCGTGAACCGCGGCGTTACCGCAACCCCGCTCGCCTTGCCGGCTATAATGGCCCTATGGACCTCGACACTGCCTTGCGACGGCTCGCTCGAGAGCCCTCCGCCCCGTTCGACTTGGCGGAGCTTGCCCTCCTCCTGGCCCGCGACGAGTATCCCAACCTCGACGTCGAGGCCCACCTGAGCGAGTTGGCAGGGATGGCCCGGGAAGCGCGAAGCTACCTGCGCGGTCGGATCCAGGAGCGGGTCGCCGGCCTGTGCCGCTACCTCTTCCACGACATGGGCTTCCGGGGCAACGTCGAGCACTACTACGACGCCCGCAACAGTTACCTCAACCAGGTCCTCGAGCGCCGCACCGGCATCCCCATCACCCTGTCAGCGGTGGCCATGACCGTCGGCCAGCGCGCGGGCCTGGAAGTCGTCGGCGTCGGCCTGCCAGGCCATTTCATCGTCAAAGCCGTCGATCACGGCGAAGAGGTCTTGTTCGACCCGTTTCACGGCGGCCGCCAACTCCTCCCCGAGGAAGCCGGCCGGCTGGTCGAGCGACTCACCGGGCTGCCGTTTCCGGTAACGCCACAGCGCTTGAGGCCGACGCCGCTGGCCGGGATCGTCCAGCGCCTGCTGAACAACCTGCGAGCGATCTACCTCGGCCAGCGCGACTTTCCGCGGGCTTTGCGGGTCTTGGAACGCCTTCAGCTCTTGGCTCCCCACGACTCCTCCCTCCAGCGCGACCTCGGCCTCAGCTGGCTGGCGCTGGGCCACGCCGGCCGAGCGCTCGGGCCCCTCGCCGCCTACCTGCACGCCTGCCCCCAGGCCGACGATGCCACCGCCATCCGCCAAGCCTGGAGGCAAGCCCAAAGCGAGGTGGCGCGGTGCAACTAACCACGGCTTTGTTGCTGGTTGCCCACGGCAGCCGCGAAGCGCGGGCCAACGCCGATCTGGAAGCGTTGGCCGACCAGCTCCGGAGGCGCAGGCGCTATCGCATCGTCGAGGTGTCGTTCCTGGAACTAGCCCGGCCCGACATCGACACCGGCGCCGCCCGCTGCGTCGCCCAGGGGGCCGAGGAAGTCGTCATGGTGCCCTACTTCCTGTCGGCCGGCATCCACGTCCGCCGCGACCTGGTGGCCGCCTGCCGCCGACTCAACCGGCGGCATGCGCCCATTATCTTCCACTTGGCCGAGCCGCTCGGCCCGCATCCGTTGCTCCGTCGGATCATCGAAGAACGGGTCCACCAGGTCCGAGGAGGTGGTAAGACCAGGCGAGCGGTCGGCCGTCGCGGTAAGGCATGACACCGTGAAACTGGGCGGTGGAATCGGCGAACACCAAGGGGAGAAAATGTCGGTCCCCCTCCCACAGCGGTAGCTCGAACAGGCGTTCCAGCGGCACCCATTCGAGCGTTCCCTCGGGGTTGTCCCGTCGGGGCGTGCCGTGGAAGCTGTCGATGCGGAAGATGAAACCAAACCAGTCTTCGCCGCCGGGGCCGAAGCCCGGCCAGCTGATGGTGCCGCGCAACAGCAAGGTGTCGCATTCCAGGCCGCTCTCTTCGCGCACCTCGCGCTTCATGCCGGCGACGATGTCTTCGCCCGGTTCGAGCTTGCCGCCTAAGCCGTTGTATTTCCCGAAGTGGGGGTCACCGGGTCGGCGATTGCGGTGGATGAGGAGGACATGGCGGCGGTCGGCCGCCAGGACGTAGCCGAGCGTGGCGAGGATGGGGGTGAACATCAGGGATGGGAGGTGAAAAAGCGGGTGTTGAAATACAAGTCGCGGGGCGCGTCGGGCGGCGGGCACAAGACGGCGGCGATCTGGGCGGCGGCGGCCTGAGCCTCGGCCAAGGTGGCGAAGCAGGTCGGCTGGTAGGGCTGGCCGGGGAGGCGGGTGCAGGCAAGGAGGGAGAAGGGGCCGATTGCCACCCGCACCAGGAAACCGACGGCGGGATCGGCTGGCTCGGCGGCCGTGCCGCCGAGCCAGCCCCGTTCCAACGCCACGCCGAGTTGCTCGGCCACTACCACCGCCTCGCCGCGCCCCAGCTCCAGGAACAACCGCCCGGGCCGGCCCTCCGCCGTTCGCCGCACCGGTACCAGGTCCCAGCGCAGGGCGCGCGGCCGAAGCACCACCAGCGTCCGCGGCCCTGGCGGCACCAGGATCCCCACCGCCTCCGGCCCGGCCTGCGCCCCCTCAACCCGGCGAAACGCCCCCATCGCTCTCCTCGCAACCGTCCACCTTTGCCCGTATATTAGCTCCGTTGTCCCGCAACGACGACGGGCTGCCATCGCGGCCCGGTCTGCGAAAGGAGCCCCGCCGCATGTTGTCCTTGCGCTTTGTCCTCCCGCTCCTTCTGGCCTTGTTGACGCTCGGGATCCTCGGGTGGCTGCGGGCCGTCCCCGCCGAGCCCAGTGTCGCCGACCGTGCCCGCCAGTTCCTGGCGGCGCACGAGGCGAAGTTGCGGCCGCTGGAGATCGCTGCCGGCCTCGCGTGGTGGAACGCCAACATCTCTGGCAAGGACGAAGACTTCGCCAAAAAGGAAGAGGCGCAGAACCGCATCGACGAGGCCCTGGCCGATGCCGCCGCCTTTCGCACCGTCAAGGACCTCTACCAGCAGCGCGCCGCCATCGGCGACCCGATCCTCACCCGGGCGATCGAGGTCCTCTACCTCACCTACCTGGAAAAGCAGGTCGAACCGGCCCTGTTGAAAAAGATCGTTGCTAAGGCCAACGCCGTCGAGAAGGCCTTCAATGTCTTCCGCCCCAAAGTCGACGGCCAGGAGATGACCGACAGCGAGGTTCGCCGCGTCCTGAAAAACTCCAAAGACTCGGCCCGCCGCCAGGCCGTCTGGGAAGCGAGCAAGGCGGTCGGGAAGGTGGTCGAAGCCGACTTGAAGGAGTTGGTCAAGCTCCGCAATCAGGCGGCGGCCCAGCTCGGCTTCAAGAACTACCACGCCCTGATGCTCTACCTCAACGAGCAGGACACCGACGAACTCCTGAAACTGTTCGACCAACTCGACGCCCTGACCCGCGAGCCGTTCTCCGCCGCCAAGGCAGAGATCGACCAGAAGCTGGCGGCCGACTGCGGCGTCGCCGTGGCCGACTTGCGGCCGTGGCATTATCACGATCCGTTTTTTCAGGAATCGCCGGCGGTGTTCGCCGCCAACCTCGATGCCCCGTATGCCAAGGCCGACATCTTGGAGTTGTGTCGCAAGTTTTACGCGGGCATCGGCCTGCCGATCGACGATGTCTTGGCCCGCAGCGACCTGTACGAAAAGCCCGGCAAGAGCCCTCACGCTTTCTGCATCGACATCGACCGGGCCGGTGATGTCCGCGTCCTGGCGAACATCGTCCCTAACGAATACTGGATGGCCACCATGCTCCATGAGCTGGGCCACGCTGTCTACAGCAGCAAGAACATTCCCGCCACGCTACCGTACACCCTCCGCGCCGAGGCCCACATCCTGACCACCGAGGGCGTGGCGATGATGTTCGAGCGCTGGTCGAAGAGTCGGGCGTGGCTGACGGCCATGGGCCGGGCCGTGGACGATCCCAAGGCATTTGACGAGACGGCGGCGAAGATGCTCCGCAACCAGCTGCTGATCTTCTCGCGCTGGTGCCAGGTGATGCTGCGCTTCGAGAAGAGCATGTACGAAGACCCGGGGCAGGACCTGAACAAGCTGTGGTGGGACCTGGTGGAGCGGTACCAGCAGGTGCGGCGGCCACCGGGCCGCAACGCCCCGGACTATGCCAGCAAGATTCACATCGTCAGCGCCCCGGTCTATTACCACAACTACATGATGGGGCAGCTGTTCGCCTCGCAGCTGCACCATGCCATCTGCCGCGAAGTGCTCCAGGGGGCAGACCCTCGGACAGCGGTGTATGTCGGTGACAAGCGAATCGGTGAATTCATGATCCGGCGGGTGTTCGGGCCAGGGCGGAGCCTCAGCTGGAACGCCCTGACCAAACACGCCACCGGGGAAGAGCTGAACGCCAAGGCATTCGCAGCGGATTTCCGCAACTGATGACCTCCGGCGGAGCGCGTTTGGGATCCGGCGCTTGCCGCACACCCGCCGGCAGCGCCGGGCGGCGCCCGGTGAGATGGGAGGACGGCAGGCACCTGCCGGCGTTGGTGGGCGGGCGGAACCGGGGGGCGGCCGGCACTTGCTGGTGTTGGCGGAGAGGCCGAGGCGGATGGCGGCCGGGCGACGGGCCCGGCCGCCATCCCCGGACCTTGGACCGTCCAACAGCCACCATGCGATTTCAGGCCGGGTGAGCCCCAGGCCGACCGGCCTCCACCACGAACGAGGCCCGCGTCACCACCGGCCCGCCGGGCTTGGTGACATACTCCGCCACCACATAGTCGCTCTGCCAAAGCCGCGGCGTCACGATGCAGCGGACGTAGCCCCGCTCCTGGTTGTGGAAGCGGATGCAGGGGTTGATGGCCATCAGCTGCTCGAGATTCTTCGGCGTCCGCACCCCGTTGCCCCCGCTGGAGATCGAAGTGCCGACAAATTCGGTGGCCACCACCGGCAGCTCCGGCTTCCGGTCATCGACCCGCAGATCGTTGACCCAGTTCGAGTGAATGTCCCCAGTCAGGACCACGGGATTGGGTACGCGGCGCTCGGCGAGGAAGCGGACCAGGGCCAGGCGCTCGTGGACATAGCCGGGCCACTGGTCCATCGAATAGAGCAGTTCGCCGTTGCGGAGGAAGCCGACCATGCCCATCATGACCTGCTGGGCGAGCACGTTCCAGGTACCGTGGGAGGCGATCAGTCCCGCTTGCAGCCAGCCGCGCTGCACCGGCCCCAACAGGGAGTTGCTCGGATCAAGGGCCGCGGCGTTGATCGGGCTGGGCCGGTCGTCGTTGGGCTGGTCGGTGCGGTGTTGACGCGTATCGAGGACGAAGAACTCGGCGAGCCGGCCGAAAGCGGCCTTGCGATACAGCCGCATGTCCGGTCCCCGGGGCAGGGAGCGGCGCCGCAGGGGCATGTTCTCGTAGTACGCCTGGTAGGCGTTAGCTCGGCGTTCCAGGAAGGCGACGGGATCGACGTCGAGTTTTTCCGAGATGTCGTTGGCGTAGTTGTTGTCGACCTCGTGATCGTCCCAGGTGACAAACCACGGACAAGCCGCGTGCATCCCCTGAAGCAACGGGTCGGATTTGTATTGGGCATAACGGATGCGGTAGTCGTCGAGCGATTCGATCTCCTTGCCGGCGTGCTTGCGGACGCGGCCGTCGCGGCCTTCGTCTTCGTAGATGTAGTCGCCCAGGTGGAAGACCAGGTCGAGATCGTCGCGGGCCATCTGGCCATAGGCGGTGTACAGTCCTTGCTCGTAGTGCTGGCACGAGGCAAAGGCGAAGCGCAAGCGCTCGGGCTGGGCAGCTGGTTCGGGGAGGGTGCGGGTGCGGCCAATGGGGCTGTCGGCCTCGCCGACCCGGAAGCGGAACCAGTACCAGCGATCGGGCTTGAGGCCGTCGGCCTCAACGTGGACGGAATGTCCGAGCTGGGGCGTGGCCAGGGCGGTGCCGTGGGCGACGATTTTTTTCAGGGCGTCGTCTTCAGCCAGCTCCCAGCGGACTGCCACGGCGGTGGGGTCCATGCCGCCGGCGGGCTCCAGCGGCCGCGGAGCCAGGCGGGTCCACAACACTACGCCGGTGCTGGTCGGATCGCCGGAGGCAACGCCCAGGGTGAAGGGGTAGTCGGCCAAGCGGGGTCGGCTTTGGGCGGTGGCTGACCCACCCATGGGCAAGAACCAGGCGGCCACCGGCCAAGCCGTGGCCGCGGCGAGGAAGTGCCGGCGACTGAACGTGATTCCCGTGGGGTCATGCACATGACGCATGGTGACACCTCGCACGATGCGGCTCTCATTGCGGGGCGGCGGCCACCCGCCGCCCCGCCACCGCGACGGCTCGCGGTCAGAGCCAGCATACCATCCCCGAGGGCCGCCCGACACGCCTTCTCCCGAATTTCACGCCACCTTCCACGAGGCTTGATCCTAGGCCGGCCGCGGCGCCGATCCGCCGCCGGGACCATACAACAGACACCGCCATCGCGCCGCGTTGCCTGCGCCGTTGTCTTTCATCCGAGGGTCCTGGAACCATGCCCCCCACCGACCATCGCAAAAGCCTGACCACCACGGGCGGCCTCGGCCGCGCCCCCAACCGCGCCATGCTCCGGGCTGTCGGTTTTCTCGACGAGGACTTCCACCGCCCGATGGTCGGCGTCGCCTCGTTGTACAGCGACATCACCCCCTGCAATGCCCACCTCGACCGCCTGGCGCGGAAGGCGATCGAGGGGATTCGGGCCGCCGGCGGCGTGCCGCAGATTTTCGGTGCCCCCACCGCCGCCGACGGCATCATGATGGGCCACCAGGGCATGCGCTACAGCCTCGTCTCCCGCGAGGTCATCGCCGACAGCATCGAGGTCGTCGTCGCCGGCATGAACCACGATGGCTTCATCGCCCTGGGTGGCTGCGACAAGAACATGCCCGGCTGCCTCATGGCCATGGCCCGCCTCAACGTTCCCAGCCTTTTCGTTTATGGCGGCAGCATCCTCCCCGGCACCGGCGCCCACGGTGAAGACCTCGACATCGTCAGCATCTTCGAGGCGGTCGGCCAGTACCAGGCGGGCAAGCTCGACGCCCAGGGGGTGCATGCCATCGAGTGCGAGGCTTGTCCGGGTGTCGGCTCCTGCGGCGGCATGTACACCGCTAACACCATGGCCAGCGCCATCGAGGCGATGGGCATGTCCCTCCCCTTCGACGCCAGCCACCCCGCGGTTTCGGCCGCCAAAGAACGCGAAACCTTCCAAGCCGGCATGGCGTTGATGAAGCTGATCGAGCGCAACCTGCGACCACGCGACATCATCACGCGCAAGTCCCTGGAAAATGCCTACACCTTCGTCCTCGCCCTCGGCGGCTCGACCAACGCTGTGCTGCACCTGATGGCCATCGCCCGCGAGGCGGAGGTGGAATGGACGCTGGATGACTTTGACCGAGTGGGGGCCAAGGTGCCGTACATCGGCGATCTGAAGCCGGGCGGCCGCTATGTCATGCACGACCTGTACAAAGCCGGCGGCACGCCGCGGGTGCTGCGGGCACTGCTCGACGCCGGCCTGTTGCACGGCGATTGCCTGACCGTCACCGGTCAGACGCTAGCGGCAAACCTCCGCCACGTGCCGAGCATTTATGAGAACAAGAACCAGACGGTGATTCGACCGCTCGACCGGCCGTTGCATCCGTCGGGGCACATCGTCATCCTGCGGGGCAACTTGGCGCCGGAAGGGGCGGTCTGCAAGATTGCCGGACTGAAGCGGTTCACCATGACCGGTCCGGCCCGGGTGTTCGACGGCGAGGAGGCCTGCTTTGCGGCGATCGACCAGCGTCAGGTCCGGCCAGGCGACGTGGTCGTCATCCGGGGCGAGGGGCCGGTCGGCGGGCCGGGCATGCGGGAGATGCTGTCGGTCACCGGAGCGTTGATCGGCCAAGGGCTGGGTGAGAGCGTCGGCCTGATCACCGACGGTCGATTCTCAGGTGGCACGCATGGGCTGGTGGTGGGGCATGTGGCGCCCGAGGCCTGGGTGGGTGGGCCGATTGCCCTGGTGCGGGACGGCGACCTGATCACGATCGACGCCGAGAAAAAGCTGCTGACGCTGCACGTGGACGGGGCCGAGCTGGCGCGGCGGCAGCAGGCATGGGTTCGGCCAGACGTGCGGGAGAAGCGTGGGGTGTTGGCGAAATACGCGCGGACGGTGCGGTCGGCGGCGGAGGGGGCGACGACGTGTTGAGGCGCGGCCCGGGCGGTGCCCAGGCCGGGTGTCCCTTATGATTTTCGGCGACGCGACGGGGCAACGGCGGAGAGAGATCGATCGGCCTGCGCTTGCCCGCGCCGGGCAGACGCGTGCTGGGCACCCAGGAAGCGCCAAACGATGGACCGTGAGCGCGAAACGAGCAATCGCCAGGTAGAAAACCGCTGCCTGAAGCGCTCGACGCCGCCCCAAACGATCGGTGCACCGCCCGGACGCCGGTCTGCGCTGACCCTGGCGTCCGAGCCGCTATAATCGCAGGTGACCGCACCCCACTGGCCGGCGGCGGCGCCAGCCGCCGCCGGCCCCCTCCGCACCGGAGAGCCGCGGCATGGGTCAAACCCTCTACGACAAAATCTGGCACGCCCACACCGTCGCTCAGCTCCCCACCGGCGAAACCCTGCTGTACATCGACCGCCACCTCATCCACGAAGTCACCAGCGCCCAAGCGTTCGACGGCCTCCGCCTCGCGGGCCGGCGGGTGCGCCGCCCCGACCTCACCTTCGCCACCGCCGACCACAACGTCCCCACCGACCCCGATCGCCTCGCCGTCAAAGATGCCCTCTCCCGCGCCCAGATCGACACGCTCCAGCGCAACTGTGCCGAGTTCGGCATTACCTACTACGGACTCGACAGCCGCCGCCAGGGGATCGTCCACGTCATCGGTCCCGAGCTGGGCCTGACCCTGCCCGGCCAGACCATCGTCTGCGGCGACAGCCACACCTCAACCCACGGCGCCTTTGGCAGCTTGGCGTTCGGCATCGGCACCAGCGAGGTCGAGCACGTTCTGGCGACGCAGACGCTCCGGGTCACGCGATCACGGACCTTCGCCGTCGAGATCAACGGCCAACTGGCTCGGGGGGTCACGCCCAAGGACGTGATCCTGCGGATCATCCGCGACATCGGCACCGGCGGGGCGACCGGCCACGTCATCGAGTATCGCGGCAGCCTCATCCGCAGCCTGGGCATGTCGGGCCGGATGACCATCTGCAACATGTCGATCGAGGCTGGTGCCCGCGCCGGCCTGATCGCCCCGGACGACACGACCTTCGCCTACGTGGCGGAGGGGAACCGCCCATTCGCCCCCAAAGGCCGCTCCCTGGCCGCGGCCATGGAGCGCTGGCGGGGCTTGGCCAGCGATGCCGACGCCGTCTTCGACCGCACCTACACCCTCGACGTCAGCACGCTGGCACCGCAGGTGACCTGGGGCACGACGCCGGCCATGGCAACCGACGTCACCGGCCACGTCCCCGAGCCTGACCAGGTGCCGTTCGTCAACCCGGTAGACGTGGAACGGGCCTTGACGTACATGGGCCTGAAGCCGGGCCAGGCGATCCAGGACATTCCGATCGACGTGGTGTTCATCGGCTCGTGCACCAATAGCCGGATCGAGGACTTGCGCGCAGCGGCGGCGGTGTTGCGGGGAAAACGGGTGGCGCCGCACGTGCGCGTGCTGGTGGTGCCGGGTTCGCAACAGGTGCGGGAGCAGGCCGAGGCCGAGGGACTCGATCGGATTTTCCTCGCCGCCGGTGCGGAATGGCGGCAGGCGGGGTGCAGCATGTGCTTGGGAATGAACCCGGACCAGCTGCGGCCGCAGCAGCGCAGCGCCAGCACCAGCAACCGCAACTTCGAAGGCCGGCAGGGGGTGGGCGGCCGGACGCACCTGGTCAGTCCGGCGATGGCCGCAGCCGCGGCCATCGCCGGACACTTCGTCGATGTCCGCACCTTCGGAGGTGCCTGACCGACCCGTGGCCCTCGTTGTCCGCATCGCCGCCATGCAACCGTTCACCATCCACACCGGCCGGTTCATCGCCCTCGACCGGGCCAACATCGACACCGACGCCATCATCCCGGCACGCTTCCTCAAGAAGATCGAACGCACCGGCTTCGGCGAGCTGCTGTTCATGGACCTCCGCCGCCGCGACGGCCAGCTCGATCCCGCCTTCCCGCTCAACCGCCCCGAAGCCGCTGAAGCCTCCATCCTCGTCGCCCGGCAAAACTTCGGCTGCGGCTCCAGCCGCGAACACGCCGTCTGGGCCATCCAGCAGGCAGGCTTCCGGGCCGTCGTCGCCCCTCGCGTCGGCGACACTCCGGCCTTCGCCGACATCTTCCGCACTAACAGCTACAAAAACGGCCTCCTCCCCGTCGAAGTCAGCGAACCGTTCGCCCGGCGGCTCCTCGCCGCCGGCACCGGCCAGCTCACCATCGACCTGAACCAGCAACGCCTCACGGCCCACCTGCCCGACGGCGACTTCGCCGAGCCCTTCTCCATCCCCGAAGGAACGCGCCGCATGCTCCTGGAAGGACTCGACGAGATCGGCCTGACCCTCCGCCACGAGGCCGACATCGCCGCTTACGAAGCCCGGCACCCCGACTTGGCCCCGGTGGAGAGCCCCGCCCCGTGAGCCAACCGCCCGCTGGCTCACAGCTGGTCGTAAGGCAGCTCGAACAGAAGTGCCGCCCGGCGGACATCGCCCGTCTGGAACCCCTCCAGAAACCAGCGCTGCCGCTGCCGCGACGTGCCGTGCGTGAACGAATCCGGCACAACGTAGCCCCGGGCCCGCTTCTGGAGACGGTCATCACCGATCTGAAAGGCAGCATTCAAGGCTGATTCGACATCGCCCGGCTCCAGGAAACGAAACTTTTTCTGGCCATGATGCGCCCAGACACCGGCCAGGAAATCGGCCTGAAGCTCGAGGCGGACGGAGAGGCGGTTGATTTCGGGGTGGTGACGGCCGAGCCGGCGACGGGCCTCGTCCACCTGGCGGGTGTAGCCGAGCAGCGTCTGGACGTGGTGGCCGACTTCATGGGCGATGACATAAGCCCGGGCGAATTCACCGGGAGCGTGGAGCTGACGCTCCATGTCGCGGTAAAACGACAGGTCGATGTAAACGCGGTGATCGCCGGGGCAATAAAAAGGACCGACCGCGGCATCCGCCGACCCGCAAGCCGAGGAGACGTGGCCACTGAACAGCACCAGGGTCGGCTTGAGGTACTGCCGACCGAGCCGCCGGAACTGCTCCTCCCAGATGATTTCGGTGTCGCGGAAGATGACTTTGGTGAAGGAGGCCAGCCGCTGCTCGGCCGGGTCGGGGCGGCGGCTGGTGCGGGCGGCGGGCGCCGGCCCGTGCGCCTGCCAGAACTGGATCAGGCGCTGTGGGTCGCCTCCCAAAAGCAGGGCCAAAAGCAAAACGATGACGCTGCCCCCACCCACCGCCACGCCCGTCCCACTGCCGAACGATCGGCGATCTTCGACGTGGCTCGTCTCTTCGCGTCCTTCCCAGTACATCGCTGCGCCCTCCGAGCCGGCGCCGAGCCGACCGCCGACCTCTGCCCAAGAATCCGTGATGCCCCCGCCCCTATCGTACAGCGCTAGGCGGCCACGCGGTCGCTGTCCAGGAAATCGACAGTTTGACCGCGGAGGCTCGGCGAGGTCAAGGCCCGAGCTGATCGCAGCGCCTTTGTTCCGGGGAGGGGCAGGCTTCCGTTGGGGGAAGGGTCAGTCCCTGCTAAGTTGTAGCTCCCATAATCGCGCCGTGTTGTCGCTGGACCCGGTCGCCAACCGCCGACCATCGCGACTGAACGCCACGGCGTTTACCGAGTCAGTGTGCCCCTTGAGAAGAAAAGTTTCTCTCCCGGTGACAGTATCCCACCGGCGGACGGTAACATCCCCTGTCCAATTCCTGACAGACGCGGAGCGTTTACACGCTCATGTTTGGGCGGATGTTGGCGGCGGCGAGCGGATGCTGTCCAAACCTGGTTCGCGTCGCCACACATGTGCCGCTGCCGGTCGCCGCCACCAGACTGGAGCGAGGTCAATTAGTTACTCGCTGAGATACTTCGGCACGCACTTGTAGGTGTCGCACTCCTCGGTCGCCGTCTTGCGGACCAGCACCCGCCGGGTGCGGACCTTGCCGCAGTTCGGCACGTCGCAGCCGGCCCGCTTCTGAAGCCACGCCACAAAGGGCAGCCGGCAGCGGGGCAAGCAGTAATGTTTGGCAGCCACATCGTAGTACACCCGGGTGGTCTTGCTTTTCGTCGGTACGGGGACGCAGATGGGACACTCCCCGGGCCGCGCGGGGACCGAGGTCGCCGGTTCGGTCGGGCCATTCAGCGACTCGCGCCCTTGGCCGACACTCAGGGCCAACAGGGCAGCCAAGGTCACGGTACCGCTCATGCTCTCCCCTCCGTTTCGCGGGTCAGAAGTCGAACCAAAAGCGCATGCCGAGGATGTCCACCTCGCCGCTCTTCGTTGGGTCCGCCACGCGGCGAAGCGCCCGGGCGTAGTTGGCTTGCAGGCGCATCTGCGGGTTCAGGAAACAGCTGATGCTGATGGTGATGTCTTGCTCGATCCCGGCGGTGGTGACGGCCCGCACGCCCGAATTGCGCAGGCCGGGCACGCCGGGAAAGTCACCCAGGGCGGGGCTAGTCAGGTCCACGTAGCTGTAGCGGACGGCGATCTCCCACGCCCCCCAGCCACGGGCAAAACCGCGGCGGTCTCCCCGGTCGCCTTGCCAGGTGAAAAACCAGAGTTCGTTGGGCTGCACGCGCAGCAATCGGCCGAGCTTGCGGTTGATGGGGTGGTATTCACCGGTGATGAACCACGACGCTTGGGCGTACCATCCTTGGAACGTGGGGTTGAGGAGCCGTGGCACGCCGGGCGCGAAGGCGCCCCGGCGCACGTTGTGGACCTGGGCGTTGTAGTATTCGCCCTGAAGGAGGACCGAGCCGAGATTGACGGACAATTGCAGGTTGTACAAGTCGAAATTGTCGGCCTGCATCGGGCCGGTATCCGCCAGCACCGGGGAGTTGACGCGGATGGGCGGTCGAATCTGGAACCGCGCCCGGCTGGGGTTGGTGGCGTTGGGGGGCAGGCCGGCGTCGTCCGGGTCAAGGATGCGGTGGCTCCAGGCCAAGGCGAACAAAAGCCAGCAGCGGCCATCGTTGGCGTAGATCGGCATGAAGGCGATCCGGGAGCTGTAGGCATATTCACCGTCGCCGTAATCGAAGACGTTGCCGCTGCGGGCGTCGCTGTTGGGCTTGAAAATGCCGCTGGCGATGGCCACGGTGTCGTTGAAATACGCATTGTGCCACATGATCCCCAGGTTGCGGTCAGGGCTGAAGGCATCGTCGACCGCCCGCTCCATGAACACGCCGAAACTGTCCGGCGTGCCGTAGTCGGTCATGCTGAACGGCTCCTTGTAATGGCCGACGGCGATGTTGCCCAGCAACGGTAGCATCTTGAAGTCGATGAAGATGTCCGTGGGAAATGGGTGGGTGGCCTGGCCGTTGATCCCTTGCGAGAACTCCATTTCCCAAAAGAAGTCGAAGATTTCCCAGACGGTGCCGTCGGCGCGGCAGCGGATGCGGCGGAAGTCGGCCCCATCGAGCCAATTTCCCGTGGTGGGAAAGGCGCGGCTGAGGCCCGCGTCGGGGTTGAACCAGGCGCTATCGGCCTGGAAGCGGCCACCGAAGTGGACCCGGAAGTCGCGGTTGGCTGATTCGAGTTGCACACCGTCGCGCCAGTTGGCCCGCATGCTCAGGTCGGAGCCGATTTCGTAGCCGGCTTCCTGGGCGGCCTTGCGTTTGGCCTCTTCCTCCGCTTTTTGCCGATCGTTGACTTCCTTGAGGTAGTCCCGGACGATGTCGCGGATGGCGGCGTCCTTGGCTGCTGACTTCGGGGCGGGGGTGGCAGGCTCGGCCGGGGCCGGCTCGGCCCCGGCCGGCGGCCCCAGCTGCCGCAACACCTCCTGGTGCTGCTCCAAGGTGCGGCGCAGCTCTTCGTTCTGCCGCTCCAGCCGCTCCAGCCGCTCCAGCAACCCCCGAACATCGACCTCGTCCGCCCGCAGCGGCGCCCCCGCGACGGCCAGCGCCCCGGCCATGACCGCCACGGCCTGCCTCAGTGTTCGTCGAGTCGCTCCGGGCATCGCACCCTTCCATGGGGGCGATGGCCAATCATCCCGGCCCCAACCACCGAGCGACGGCCCGCCGCCCAATCTGCGCGCACTAGGGGTCCGCTATCTACACATCGAGAAAACTTCTTGAATCCTTTCGGAAAACCGGCCGGGATTTTCGAAGCGCTCGAGCCCCCCGTCGGATTCTCCTTGCCCCGCTTAGCCAAGTTCGCGCCACGCCCCCCAGCGGGCGAAACTACCGCTGCGGGGAAAAGGGCAGCAGGCGAAGGAGCGGCGTCAGGTGGTGTATTCGGCGTTGAGCCGCACGTAGTCGTAAGTCAGGTCGGAGGTGTAAAAGGTGCAGCGCCCCAGGCCCAGCGGAAAGCTCAGGCGAAGGCGCACCTCGCGTTGGTGGCGGAGATAGGCCGAAGCCTCCGCCGGGTCGAAGGCTTGTGGCTGGCCCTGATGGTAGAGCAAGTGATCGCCTAACCACAACGACAGGTGAGCCTCCTCGAACGCCACGCCGGCATAGCCGGCCGCCGAGACGATGCGCCCCCAGTTGGGATCCGCCCCGAAGATGGCCGTCTTGACCAAGGGGCTGTCGGCGACGGCCTTGGCCACCCGCCGGGCTTCCAGGTCGTCGCGCAGTCCCTCCACCTCGATGACCACGAGGTGCTGGGCGCCCTCGGCGTCGGCCGCGATCGCTCGAGCCAGCTCGGTACAAACCTCGGTCAAGAGCCGCTGAAATTCAGCCTGCGGTTCGCCGGCCAACGGCGGGCCGCCGCCGTTGGCCAGGGCAAGCACGGTATCGTTGGTGCTCGTGTGACCGTCCACGCTGATACAGTTGAACGAGCGGTCGACGGCGGAGCGCAGGGCGGTGGTGAGGTCTTGGGGCGTCAGCGGCGCGTCGGTCAGCAGAAATGCCAGCATGGTTGCCAAGTTCGGCCCGATCATCGCCGCTCCCTTGGCGAAGCCGGTCAGACGGTAATCCTCCGCCGGCCCGCGCCACGCGCGGGTGCTGACTTTGATACGGGTGTCGGTGGTGAGGATGGCCTGGGCAGCGTGCTGTAGGGCGGTGGCGTCGGCGGCCCGCTGGGCCGCCGCCGCTCGCATCCCCGGCTCGCTTCGTGCCCTAGGCAGCGGCCGGCCGATGATCCCCCTCGAACAGACCAGCACCTGCGCGG